>JAVEQP010000064.1:0-23039 GCA_034007585.1 Lentimicrobium sp.
CGACGCTCTTCCGATCTTGCTGTTTTTTTTTATACCAACCTGGCTGGGGAGGGTAAGAGTAGGGTGCTGATTTTTTACCCCCTCTAACTCCCCCTATGAATAGGGGGAGGACCTTACAAACGGCATTGTATTATATAGTAAAAGCTTGATATTTAGTAAGATCTGCTCCCTCCCTGTTCATAGGGAGGGCTGGGGAGGGTAAGAGTAGGGTGCTGTTTTTTTACCCCCTCTAACTCCCCCTAAGAATAGGGGGGAGAACCATCTAAAACGCACTTCTATTTCTTTTGCAATAACCTGTTATTGAGCACTATCTACTCCCTCCCTATTCATAGGGAGGGCTGGGGAGGGTAAGAGCACTGGGCACTTTAACAATGGGCTTGCGACCTCTTATTTAAAATAGTGAATTATTGTCCGGTAAAATTTCAACCTGACTAAACATTATTTAGTATCAATTAGTTATACTTATGTACACAGCATATTAGTGGCTTCACAATGAACTTGCTTTACCTTGCTAATTCTCAATCAGTTGCTTAACATTTTTTAACAGCGACAGGTGTAACAATTGGTCTGTTAATTGCGTTAAATGGTTCACCGCGGAACATAATGTTAATCTTATGTCACGGAATTTAATCTAAATTTTTCAAAATAAGATATTATGAAAAGATTTGTCAGTAGTTTACTGGTTGCTATTGCAGGAGGCGTAATAGCACTATCAGCCTATACCTGGATAGGAGACAAAAACAATCAACAGCCCCGGGGTGTAAATCAACAGGTTCCTGCTTATCTGACGGCTGGAGAAGCCTTGTCATCGGGGCCAATGATTTTGCCTGATTTTACCGTTGCGGCAAGCAACACTGTTCATGCAGTGGTGCATATCAAAACCGAATACGAGCGTAAGAGCAGTGTATATGATTATTTTTTCGATTTCCGTGACTTTTTTGGAGAGCGCGCACCCCAACGTGGCGGTCGACCTGAACCCATCATTGCCACGGGTTCGGGGGTAATCATTTCATCCGATGGTTATATAGTTACAAACAATCACGTGGTTACCGAGGCCAACCGGGTGGAAGTAACCCTGAACGACAAAAGAACATTTGAAGCCACGGTGGTGGGTACTGACCCTTCTACCGATTTGGCAGTGATTAAGGTGAATGCCACGGACTTACCTTATTTGTTATATGGGAATTCTGACAATCTGCAGATAGGAGAGTGGGTGCTGGCAGTCGGCAACCCATTTAATCTTACTTCCACGGTTACCGCAGGCATAGTGAGTGCCAAGGCACGAAATATAAATATTCTCGGTTCCCCGGATGGCAGCTCTTCTTCTATTGAGTCCTTTATTCAAACTGATGCAGCCGTAAACAGGGGCAACAGTGGAGGCGCCCTGGTAAATACTGCCGGGCAACTGGTAGGGATAAACGCTGCCATTGCTTCCGGTACGGGTTATTATGCCGGCTATTCCTTTGCCATTCCAGTGAATATTGTGCGGAAAGTGGTCGGTGATCTGAGAGAATTTGGAACAGTACAGCGCGGTTTTCTGGGCGTAAGCATTCGGGATATTGACAGTAAGCTGGCACAGGAAGAGAAGATTGCAGCCCTGGATGGAGTGTATATCGCTGATGTAACCGAAAAGAGTGCTGCCGAAGAAGCCGGTATCCGCAAAGGCGATATTATTCTGAACATTGAAGGGGTGCCGGTGAACTCCACTTCTGAATTGCTTGAGATTGTCGGGCAGCACCGTCCCGGTGATAAAATTGCTGTTGCCGTGCGCCGGGGCAATAACGATAAGAGTTTTAACGTTACACTCAGAAACCGCAGTGGCAATACAGATCCAGTAAAGCGCGAGGTGGTGGACGTGGAAAACATGCTGGGTGCAACCCTGAAACCTATCGATAGCGACCTTAAAGATAAGTTGGGACTCGATTATGGCATGCAGATTGTAGCTTTGCGTGATGGAAAGCTTCGCAATGCCGGCATTCGTGAGGGATTTATCATCCTTAAGTTGGACGGTAAACGCATTGATAGCGCAGAAACACTCTCCAAAGCACTCGAAAACAAAGAGGGAGGCGTGCTGATAGAAGGCATCTATCCCAATAAAACCAGAGCCTATTATGGCTTTGGAATGTAAATGCAGACTTCCGGTCTTTAAAATCTAAGCAGCCGGATTGACTTGCCCACGTTTCAGTCTTAACTTACTGAAAGGTGGGTATAGTTTGCTGAACTTTATATGCTGAGATTTGTTAATGATAAGGATAGGACCATCATGGTACCTTCTTTAACCCGAAACCGATTATGAGACAACTTAAGATAACTAAATCGATTACTAATCGCGAAACCGCTTCGCTTGATAAATACCTCCAGGACATTGGTAAGGAGGAATTGATCAGTGCAGACGAAGAGGTTTTGTTGGCACAGCGCATAAAGCAAGGCGATCAACAGGCGCTTGAGAAATTGTGCAAGGCCAACCTCAGGTTTGTTGTTTCAGTAGCCAAACAATATCAAAATCAGGGGCTTAGCCTGCCTGACCTCATTAACGAAGGCAATCTGGGATTGATTAAAGCAGCACAACGCTTTGATGAAACCCGTGGTTTTAAATTTATCTCCTACGCGGTATGGTGGATTCGTCAGAGTATATTACAGGCGCTGGCCGAACAATCGCGAATAGTGCGTCTTCCACTTAATCAGGTGGGTTCTCTCAATAAAATTAAAAAGGAATCATCCAGACTGGAGCAAAAATTTGAGCGTCCGCCTTCACCTGATGAAATTGCCGCTTCTCTCGAAATACCTGAGTATAAGATTGATGCAGCGCTTAAGATCTCTACCCGTTACATTTCCATGGATGCACCGCTTACCGAAGATGAGGATATGAAGTTTATTGACATCTTTATTGATGAAGATACTCCGGTAACGGATGCAGGCCTGATGCGTGAGTCGCTGGCACGTGAAATTCAGCGCTCCCTGGCTACCCTTACCGAAAAAGAGCGGGATGTGGTTAACCTATATTATGGCATTGGCATGAACCACGGTCTTACCCTGGAGGAAATAGGAGCCAAGTTTGACCTCACCCGTGAACGTGTGCGACAGATTAAAGAAAAAGCCATTCGCCGGCTGAAACATACTTCTCGCAGTAAATTATTAAAGGCCTATCTGGGTCAATAGTAAAATAATTTATTACTTTAGTCCCTTTCCTTAACTTGGGAAGGGATTTTTGTTTATTTTTGCATCCCTTTAAATAATAACTTTACCTAGCCTCTTTTTAGTTGATTGGTGCGATTCTGTCGTTTAAATCAGTAATTAAAAATGGCGGGTAAAGAATCCCTCAGGAACTTTCGGATTTTCCCGGGCTTTTTTCAAAAATGGAGTTACTTTTTACCATTTTTGCTATTAATTTTTTGGGCAAACTCCACACTCACTATTATGAACTTCAAGACCGAAAGGCTAACTCAAACAATGTCTGTTCCGAATAAAGCCATCAGAGTGTTGATTGCTGAAGACAATCTCCTCAATCAACGCATTATAGAGATTTTAGTAAAAAAAATGGGGTGGGATTATACCCTGGTGCCGGACGGTCAGGAAGCGGTTGACGCTTGCCTGGCAGATGATTATGATGTAATACTTATGGATATTGATATGCCGCGGATGAATGGGTGGGAGGCTACTATTGAAATCCGGCGTACAAATATTCATATCCCTATCATCGCAGTTACCGCCTATTCCGAAGAATCATTCCGCAAAAAGAGTTTCGAAGCCGGAATGAACGAATTTTTATCCAAACCCTACAATAAAGAAGAAATATATCAAACAGTGCTTCAGTACGTTAAGATGAATTAATAGTTATTTGTGTTTAAATAACCATCTTTTTTTAGGATTTTGGTCAACCTTTGGCTCCGGCTTTGTACATTTGCACTTTACCGGACGATACCTTATTACTCTATTTTTATCGTTATCATGTCAATCTGAGAGAGTTTCGGGATTGAATGGTTTGTTTTTTATTGGCCGGTAAGCAAATTTATAAAATTACGTTGCTTTTAAAAAACAATCGGTATGCCTACTACCAAATATATTTTTGTTACCGGAGGTGTTGCCTCCTCCCTGGGAAAGGGGATTATCTCTGCTTCTCTGGCCAAATTGCTTCAGTCGAGGGGATATTCTGTCACCATTCAAAAACTGGATCCCTACATAAATATCGATCCAGGAACGCTTAATCCTTATGAACATGGCGAATGCTATGTTACCGACGACGGCGCAGAAACTGACCTTGATCTCGGTCACTATGAACGATACCTGAGTATGCCCACTTCCCAGGCCAATAACGTAACTACCGGTCGTATTTACCAGGCTGTAATTGATAAAGAACGGCGGGGCGATTACCTGGGCCAGACAGTACAGGTTGTTCCTCACATTACTGATGAAATAAAGCGGCGGATTAAATTGTTGGGTGCAGATGCAAAATATGATTTTGTAATTACTGAAATAGGGGGGACCGTTGGTGATATCGAATCCCTGCCTTACATTGAGGCAGTCCGTCAGTTGAGGTGGGAAATCGGCACCGGTTGCCTGGTTATTCACCTTACATTGGTTCCATATTTGGCGGCTGCTGGTGAACTTAAGACCAAGCCTACCCAACATTCGGTTAAAACCATGCTTGAACAGGGAGTGCAACCCGACATCATTGTGTGTCGTACCGAAAGACATCTGAATGAAGGCCTACGGAATAAGATTGCCCTGTTTTGCAACGTGGATCCCACTTCTGTGATCGAATCTATTGATGCAGAATCCATTTACGAAGTGCCTTTATTGATGCGGGATGAGAAGCTTGATGTAGAGGTACTTGAGAAAATGCGTATGCCGGTTGGAAAAACACCGGAACTGGTTAAATGGCAGGAGTTCCTCGACCGTCTTAAGAATCCCGGGAGTCAGGTTACCATTGGGCTGGTAGGCAAATACGTAGAACTGAAAGATGCCTATAAATCTATTCGTGAATCTTTTGTGCATGCCGGTGCAACCAATAAATGTAAAGTAGTGGTAAAACCTGTGCATTCTGAATCGATATCCGCCGATACGGCTGCACAAATACTTCAGGGACTGGATGGCATATTGGTAGCTCCCGGCTTTGGATATCGTGGCATTGAAGGTAAGATTGAAGCCATTCGTTATGCCCGTGAAAATGCCATTCCATTTTTCGGCATTTGCCTTGGAATGCAGTGTGCCGTAATTGAATTTAGCCGCAATGTGCTTCACTTAAAGAATGCCCATTCTACCGAAATGGAACCGGAAACGCCTTTTCCGGTGATTGATATTATGGAAGAACAAAAAAGGGTGACCAATATGGGTGGTACCATGCGTCTGGGTTCCTATTCCTGTTCGCTGATACCGGGCTCTAGGAGTGAAAAGATTTATCAGAAGCAGGAAGTTGCTGAACGTCATCGTCACCGCTATGAATTTAACAATCAATATCTGGATCAGTTTGAAGAAGCCGGTTTAAAAGCGGCAGGCATTAACCGGGAGAATAACCTGATTGAGATTGTAGAACTCAGCAATCATCCCTGGTTTATAGGTGTGCAGTTTCATCCTGAATACCTCAGCACAGTGGCCACACCGCATCCCCTATTTGTCAGCTTTGTAAAGGCTGCCATGGCGTATCAAACGTCAAAGGATTAACCCTGTAAAACTTGCCTGTTTAATAATTTAAAGCGGTAATTACCAGCTTTTGCTAATTTTGCGCTTGCAATCTAACAAACAATACCTTTTGGAATGAATAAAAATACCATTATCGGTCTGGTGCTGATTTTTGCCATTATGATTGGTTATACCTGGTGGTCAGCACCCTCGGAGGAAGAACTGGCTGCCCGGCAGCATACCCGCGATTCCATCATTGCCGCCCAGGCCATTGAGCAACAGCAACAATTAGAAAGGCAGGCTCAAATGCCGGTGCAAGCCGACACACTGCCCGCTGAAGCCATTACGCCCGCTGCAACTGCAGTCCGCGACTCCTCAGCAGCCGTAAACCGCTTTGGCGTATTTGCCGGTTCAACCACCGGCACTGAACAGGACTTTATCCTGGAAACCGACCTGCTCAGGCTTACCATTAGCAGTAAAGGCGGCCGCATAAGCCAGGTGGAGCTTAAAGATTATAAGACCTTTGATGGCAAACCCCTATTGCTGTTTGTGCCCGATTCGTCTATGTTCGATATTGGGTTTTATGCCGATAACCGCGTTATTAACACCAGTCATTTTTATTTTAAGCCCGAATGGAGCGATGTCCGCTTTACCGGCAAAGACAATCTGCAGATTACCGGCAACGACTCCCTCAGCTTTGCCATGCGTCTGTATGCGGGCGCTTCCGATTCAATCACACATACTGACAAATACATTGAGTTCATTTACTCTGTCAGAAACGATCGCTATATGGTTGGTTTTGATGTGAACTTTGTGAACATGGATCAGGTATTACCGGTGAACACCAAGGACCTGAATGTAAACTGGTATGCCCGCCTGCTCAGGCAGGAAAAGAGCCTTTCTACCGAGAAAATGAATACTTCCATTCACTACCGCCATTCTGACGGGGAAGTGGATTACCTGAGTGAACGTAAAGACGATGCTAAAAAGATTCAAACCCGGGTAAAGTGGATCTCCTTTAAGCAGCAGTTCTTTGCCAGTACACTGATTGCTGATGAATATTTCATCAATACTGACCTGGAAAAAACAGGTGAGCCGGAAAAAGAGCCCCGCTACCTCGAAACCATGACTGCCAACCTTTCCCTGCCTTTCAATCCTGCCATGGACAAGCAGGTGGGAATGCATTTTTACTTTGGCCCGCTTAAGTACAACATTCTCAGAAAATACAAACTCGACTTCGAACGACAGATACCCCTTGGCTGGAGTTTCTTCCTGATGCAATGGATAAACCGCTTTGCAGTATTGCCTGTGTTTAACTTCCTGGAAGGCTTTAACCTCAATTACGGTATTATCATATTGATACTTACCGTGTTGCTTAAAATTGTGCTCTTCCCCATTGCCTATAAAACTTACATGTCGTCGGCCAAAATGCGGGTATTGAAACCTGAAATTGACGAGATCAATGCAAAGTTTCCGAAGAAGGAAGATGCCATGAAGAAGCAACAGGCGGTAATGACCCTCTACAAGAAGGCGGGAGCCAATCCAATGTCGGGTTGTATTCCCATGCTTTTGCAGTTCCCGATTCTGCTGGCCATGTTCCGCTTTTTCCCGGCTTCCATTGAATTGCGGCAGGAGTCCTTCTTATGGGCTACCGACTTATCGAGTTATGATTCCATCCTTGACCTGCCATTTAACATTCCGTTTTATGGCGACCACGTGAGCTTGTTTACCCTGCTTATGACTATTTCAACCATTATTTATACCAAAATGAACAACGACATGATGTCCACGGGCAATCAAATGCCAGGTATGAAAATGATGATGTATATGATGCCTATTATGTTCCTCGGGTTCTTTAACAGTTACTCTTCCGGACTAAGTTATTATTATCTGCTTGCCAACTTGATGACTTTTGCACAGATGTTCCTGATCAGAAGTTTTGTGGATGAAGACAAACTTCATGCACAGATACAGGAAAACAAAAAAAAGCCTGTAAAGAAATCGAATTTCCAGAAAAGGCTGGAAGATATGGCAAAAAACCAGGGAAAGAAATAAACGCTTTCTCCTTGATAAGGTGGGGTTTACCCCATCTATTTTAACAAGCTGAATTTATTGAACCGGCGTGCATTAGAAAACAAAAAATGTTTACCTTTGCACCCCGGTTTTGCCGGCACCTTGATTTGTTTTAAATTCGGGGTGTTCCTGTCCGGCAAAAACCTATAACTATCATAGTATTAACCAGGTACTTTAGTGTACCATAATGATTGAACACGATGACAAACGACGAACAAAACGTCAACGAAGAATTAACAAATCCTGAAGCCGGAGAAAGCACTTCAGAAACTCCAGAGACTACGCCCGTAGCCAGCGAACCGGAGCAAGCAGCCGCTGAAACAACCGAAGAAGTTGTTGCCGAAGAAACCAAACAAGCTGTTGCTGAAGAAACTAAACAAGCTGTTGCTGAAGAAACTAAACAAGCTGTTGCTGAAGAAACCGAACAAGCTGTTGCTGAAGAAACCGAACAAGCTGTTACTGAAGAAATCGTAGCTGAGCCAGAAATGGAAGCAGCTCCCGAAATCTCTGCAGAAACCGCTCCGGAAGAAGCTCAACCCGAAACAACAGAAGAAACTTTAGAAACAATAGCTGAGCCTGAAGCAAAAAAAGAGTCTATTGCGCAGCCCAAAGCTGATCTTGAAGCATTTGACTGGGATGCCATTGGCAAAAAACACGAAAATTATACGGCAAGTGAGCGCCTTAAGCTGGAATCGGTTTATGACAAAACCCTCAGCTCAATAGTTGAACATGACGTTATTGACGGAATCGTTGTTGCTAAAAACACCCGTGAAGTAGTGGTAAACATTGGCTTCAAATCCGATGGTGTTATTCCTGTTTCAGAACTCCGCTACAATCCCAACCTTAAAGTTGGTGATACCATTGAAGTATATGTTGAAAGCCAGGAAGACGTTGGCGGACAGCTCATCCTATCGCATAAAAAAGCCCGTATTCTCCGTTCATGGGAACGCGTAAATCAGGCTTTCGAAAAAGAAGAAATTATCAACGGATACGTTAAATGCCGCACCAAAGGTGGTCTTATCGTTGATGTATTTGGTATTGAGGCCTTCCTGCCGGGATCACAAATTGATGTGAAACCCATCCGCGACTACGATATCTATGTAGATAAAGTAATGGAATTTAAGGTGGTGAAAATCAACCAGGAATACAAGAACGTGGTGGTTTCTCACAAGGCTCTTATCGAGGATGAACTGGAACAGCAGAAAGCCGAGATCATCAGCAAACTCGAAAAAGGCCAGATTCTTGAAGGTACCGTTAAAAACATCACCTCCTATGGTGTATTTGTTGACCTGGGTGGTGTTGATGGTCTGGTGCACATTACCGACCTCTCCTGGGGCCGCATCAATCATCCTGAAGAAATCGTTCAACTGGATGAGAAAATCAATGTGGTTATCCTCGATTTTGACGAAAACAAAAAACGTATTGCCCTCGGTCTGAAGCAACTTACTCCCCATCCATGGGATTCGCTTGCCGAAAGTGTTAAAGTGGGTGATCAGGTTAAGGGACGCGTGGTCGTTATTGCTGATTATGGTGCATTTATTGAGATTGCCCCTGGTGTTGAAGGATTGATTCACGTTTCGGAAATGTCATGGTCGCAGCACCTGCGTACCGCTCAGGATTTCCTGAAAGTGGGTGACGAAGTGGAAGCCGTTATCCTTACCCTCGACCGCGAAGAGCGTAAAATGTCTTTGGGCATCAAACAGCTTATTCCCGATCCATGGACAAATATCAAGGAAAAATATCCGCTCAGCTCCAAACACGAAGCTACCGTACGTAACTTCACCAACTTCGGTATTTTTGTTGAACTGGAAGAAGGTGTTGACGGATTGATTCACATTTCAGACCTTTCCTGGTCTAAAAAAATCAAGCATCCGGCAGAATTTACCAAGATTGGTGAAAAAATTGAAGTCATTGTGCTTGATGTAGATGTGGAAAATCGCCGTTTAAGCCTTGGTCACAAGCAGTTGGAAGAAAACCCATGGGAAGTATTTGAAACCGTATTTAATGTGGGTTCGGTACACAAGGGAACCATCATCAATTCAACCGATAAAGGTATGGTAGTTTCCCTGCCTTACGGTGTGGAAGGATTTGTTCCTACCCGCCATGCTACCAAAGAAGACAACACCATGGCCAAGGTTGATGAAAGCCTCGACTTTAAGGTGATCGAGTTTTCGAAGGAAAATAAAAAGATTATCCTGTCGCACTCACGCATCTTCCAGGAAGCCACTGCTGCTGAACGTCAGAAGGAAAATGCAGCCAAAGAAAGTGCTGAAACTTCGACCAAACGTGCCGTTAAAAAGTTGAAAGATAATCTGGAGAAAACTACGCTGGGTGATCTGGAAGCATTGGCAAATCTTAAATCGGACATGGAGCAATCTGAAAAGAAAGCCAGAAGCAAAAAGGCTGAATAAATGGTCTGAATTTAAATCATAAAAAGGGCTGTCACATCTGGCAGCCCTTTTTTATGGTGCAATTGTCCGCCCATGGCCTGAAAATTGTCGCTATATTGTCCACGGAAAAATTCTGACTACACAATTATTGCTTTAAAACTCATGAATACTTTTTCAGTAACGATATTGGGAAGTAGTGCGGCCATTGCTGCCCGCAACCGGGGACTTACAGCACAGGTGCTTCGCTACGGCCGGGAACTGTTTTTAATTGATTGCGGCGAAGGAACGCAATTTCAGCTCAGGCGCTACAAGATTCCTATGGGGCACATTAATCATATATTTATCAGTCATTTGCATGGGGATCATTTTTTTGGACTCATAGGACTTCTATCCACCTGGCATCTGCTCAGGCGTATTCAGCCGCTGCAGATATATGCTCCCGCGCCACTGGAGCACATATTGAAAATTCAGCTTGAGGCATCGGGTACTGAATTAAACTATCCGCTTACTTTTCATCGGGTGAGTGCAGAAGCTTCACAGCTAATTCTAAATCATCCACAGCTTGAGGTAAGCACGCTGCCTCTGATTCACCGCGTGCCTACTACCGGATTTTTGTTCAGGGAGAAGGAACAGCCGCGTCGCATAAATCCGGAAACTATTCACCAATATGGAGTGCCTTTCCAATTTATAGAATCCTTGCGCTGGGGAGATGATTTTACAGATCCATCCGGTAAGGTGATTCCCAACGCTGAGCTTACTTTTCCCGCTCCCGAAAGCCGCAGTTATGCTTATTGTTCTGACACTGCCTACAACGAATCACTGATTCCGCTAATCGCTGACAGCACAGTATTATATCATGAAGCTACTTTTATGCACGACCGGGTAGCGTCTGCTGCTGAAAAAGGACATTCTACCAGTATTCAGGCGGCAACCATAGCAGCAAAAGCAAAGGTAAGGAGACTTTTACTTGGACATTTTTCAGCCAGGTATGAGGAGTTGTTGCCGTTGCTTGAAGAAGCCCAAAATGTATTTAAAGATTCAGTAATAGTAGAGGACGGCACCACTTACGACATCCAATAATCAGGCATAGAGAATTTCGGTGAATAATTTTAATAAGGTTTTCTTGTCGTAAGGTTTAGGGATATAATGGGAGCAGCCATTGTCGAGTAATTTTTCGCGGTCGCCGTGCATGGTATAGCCGGTAACAGCAATGATGGGTGTAAGGCGGTTCGGGCCCGATTTCTTGGTTTCCCCCGCTATACTCAATCCATCTGGTCCAGCTCCGAGGTTTATATCCATAAGAATGGCATCATACTTCTTGCGGTTTATCTTTTCACGGGCCACATACCCGTTTTCAGCCATTTCGGTATTACAGATCTCCCGCAGGTAAAGGGCTGCAAGCCGGCGATTGATTTCGTTGTCCTCAACAATAAGCACCTCCGGTACCGGTCCACGACTCAGGCGGTTGGTGCGAATTATCTGAGCGGTTTCTTCATCAAAGTCTTTTATTTTGGTAACCTGTTCGCTCAAAGGCAAGGCCACGAAGAAATCGGAGCCTTTTTCCTGAATGCTCTCTACCCATATACGGGCATTAATCATCCGGGAAATCTTAGAACAGAGGGACAAACCCAGTCCACTACCTTCAAAAGTGCGCGAAAAACCTTCACTTACTTGCCTGAATTCCTCAAAAATAAAATTATGATGCTCCGGAGCAATTCCAATGCCCGTATCGCTGATACGAATGACGATTTCACTACTCGTTTTGGAAGGTTTGTAAACGCTAACTGATATACCGCCATCAATGGTAAACTTAAGGGCATTGTCCAGCAGATGGTAGAGCAACTGACTCAACATTTTTTCATCGGCAAGCACATATTGCTCCGGGGGTATGGAGGTGCGCAGGTACAATCCTTTGTCGCTTGCTATCGAATGAGCTACCCTGAGCAAAGGTTGAAACAATTGCCGGGTATTAATGGGCTTCATGTTCAGGCTATCCTTGTCGGCTTCAATTGCTGAAAGGTCAATAATTGAATTGAGCGTTGACATCAATCTGCCGGCGGATTTAAAGATGGTGGAGGCCATTGATTTCATCCTTGGATCTTCCAGCTCTTCGAAAAGAATTTCAGAAAATCCGAGTATGCCGGTCATTGGCGTACGCAGCTCATGGCTCATATTGGCCAGTAATGAAGATTTTAGCCTGCTTGAATCTTCTGCTTCATTTTTTGATTTTAACAGGGTTTCCTCGTTGAGTATATGTTGTATGGCCAACGAGGCCTGAAGTGAGATAAAATGCAGCAGGCTGCTTTCATCTTCAGTGTAAATAATTTGGGGGGTAAAGGATTGTAAACTGATAATTCCGATGCATTTGTCACCGGCAATCAGCGGCATTCCAAGGTAGGAGAAGGGTATATTGTCCTGATAATCAATAAGTCCCTCGTCTATCATCAACCCAATGCCTTCATGGGATACGAGCAGAGGCTCACCGGTTTTAACTACATAGGCAGGTAAACCATGCTGGGGATTTGTTTTTATCCATTGCTTCGGAAACAGGTAATTGAGTTTCCCTTCTTCATTGATTAAAGCAACCGACAAATCCGGCAGTGGCATCAATGAATCGAGAATGTTCTTAAGCGCCTCCATTAACCCTTCAATATTTTGCTGGGGATGAACAAAACGGGCAATATTAAAGGCAGATTCCTGCAGTATGGCAGCCCGTTGCTTATGCGTATTGTCCTGAATGCTGCCACTCCATAATCTGGAATTTCCATTTTTATCCTTGCTTATCCTAGATTCAGCATGAATATAGTGTGTTTTCCCGTTGGGATCAGTAATGCGGTAATCTACGGCACAAAATGCCGGGCTATCGGTTTTTAATTGTTTGTAGATGAGTGAGTACACTGGTAAATCAGCGGTGTACACTAGTGCGCTGTGGTCGAGCAGTGCCGGATTGAGTGGACCGGAAGGCAAAGGCAGATTCAGTAGTTCAAAAAAATTATTGGTCCGGGTAATCTCCTGTCCGCCACTGATATCAACTTCCCATATTCCTGTTGAAGTTTGCTTTAAAAGTTCTTTTAACTGTGCCTGTGTTCGCAAGGTATTCGCATCAGAAGAGGGGAGAGGCGCCCCTGCAGTTTTTTTTTCTTTTAATGAAGCGGACAAAGAGGAAGTGTTCCTGCTTAATATGTGATCTATAGGGGTAAGGGTAATCAGACGCAAAGAAATATCCTTGTCGGCTGAAAATGCTTTTCGTGAAATATTGCAGTCTATGGTTGAACCATCCTGACACAATAACTGACACATACCATGGTCTGCACCGAAAATAGGATCAACAGGGATGATATGATCCGGATTGATAATGGCAGTAATGTTTTTGTCGGGAAGATTGTGGAGGGTAAACCCGGTGATGGTAGTGAAAGAAGGATTTAATTTGAGTATGTTCCAGTATTTGTCAGTAATTACCCCAGGGAAAGGAAGATATTCTATCCAGTTAAGCTGTAGCTTTTTTTGTATATCCTGCTCCCGGTCATCATGCTCAAACCAGTTATAAGCCATGCAGTATAATTATTTGTGAGGCAGTAAAATTACATTTATTTTTTGAGATAAAAAATAAAATACCTAATGGGTGATAAACTATCGTTTTGGGGTTCGGACCAGAACTCAGGCTTCCACCGCTTTTTCAGTGGTAAGTTGTTTGATTACGCCTGCCGCACACATGCAGCCAAAAACCGCCGGCATGTATGAAATGGTTCCCACGGTAGATTTTTTGTTCATTTCGCCTTCCATCAGCGTTATGGTATGTCGTGAAACCTCTTCCGGGCTGTAAACGGCTTTAAAACCGTCCCAAATGCCCATCTTGTGAAGTTTCTTGCGTATGTAATAGGCCAGTTTGCAATGATGGGTCTGCGAAATGTCAACCAGTTGTACCTGAGTCGGATCTGTTTTTCCTCCAGCTCCCATTGAGCTCACCAGCGGAATACCCATACGTAATGTATGCATGATCAGATATACTTTTGGCGACAATGTGTCAATGGCATCCACCACGTAGTCATAACCTTGTTCAAGTATTTCTATTACACGCTCGTCTTTAATGTATTCGGCATATACCGTAATTTTTAGTTCCGGGTTTATGTCGAGCAGTCGCTCACGCATTACATCGGTCTTCAACTTTCCTATGGTACTTACCAACGCAGGTAATTGTCTGTTCCGGTTGGTAGCATGCACCGTATCGCCATCTACTATGGTAAGCTGCCCAATACCCGATCTTACCAGATGCTCTGCGGCATAAGCGCCAACGCCACCCAGTCCGGCCACTAAAACGTTGGCCTGCTGCAACCTGCTTAAATTATCGGTGCCCAGCAGTAATTGGGTACGTGAAAGCCATTCAGGTGTATCCATTTTTCGGCCGCAAAGATATGTTTTTATGATTGAATGGCTCTCTTTTTGAATAAATCATTGTCAATTAATTGTTTAACTTTGTTTTTTTTAATGATCTTCTTTGATTTACCATAAGGAACATCACTTCTGATACATCTCATTTTATTCATCTCAAAATTTTATTTTTTATGAATGCACAGGAAATTATTGACAGACTAACCTTAATTATTGTGAATTATGGCCCTCGTTTGGTTGGAGCTTTGCTGGTTCTGATTGTAGGGTTGTGGATTATAAAATTTCTGTCAAAGTGGTTTTCAGGAATGCTTGCCCGACGAAACGTGGATTTGTCTCTTCAACCATTCCTGGCCGGACTGGTCAGTGGATTGCTTAAAGTGTTGCTTGTCATTACCGTTCTCGGTATGCTCGGCATTCAAATGACTTCGTTTATTGCTATTATTGGTGCGGTAGGTCTTGCTATTGGAATGGCACTGTCAGGTACTTTACAGAATTTTGCCGGTGGGGTAATCATACTGCTGTTTAAGCCTTATCGGGTAGGTGATTATATTGATGCCGGGGAACATTCCGGCACCGTGCGCGAAATCCAGATTTTTAATACCATTCTTAAAACGGTTGACAATGTCACGATTATAATTCCTAACGGGGGTTTGTCTAATTCCTCTATGACAAACTATTCATTGGAGCCACGCAGGCGGGTGGACTGGAGCTTTGGTATGGCTTATGGTGATGATTTGGATAAGACAAAAGCAACCATTAAACGTCTGTGTGACGCTGATGAACGCATCCTTCATGATCCGGAGGTGTTTATCGCTGTGTCGGAGCTGGCAGACAGTTCGATAAAGTTTGCTGTTCGTGCCTGGGTTTCAGCCGGAGATTACTGGAGTGTGAAATTTGATATGAATGAGAAGATTTACAAAACGTTTAACAATGAAGGCCTGAAAATGCCCTTGCCTCGCATGGATGTGCACGTAATGGCAGAGAGAACTACCTGAATTCCTGTGTAATCTTACTTTCGGCTGTTTTGCCGGATTGCTTTTGGGTTTTAGGTTAATTACCGACATTCTTATTGCCTTGCAGGTATTTTAGCACCGGGTTTGTTTTTCGGTTTCTATATCCCTGGTTCAGGACATAAACAAGAATAAGCAATGCCCCGAACATGGCAGGAATGGCAATCATTTGCATGTCGTAAAGGTGACGCACATATATGGCTACCAGTGCCCACACCCCTACGAGTGCAAATTCGCGCATATTGCGTTTGTTGATTATCAGTAAGTTAAGGAAAGTGGCTGCCACAATCAGGATAATCGTCCACCAAAATTCACCGATAAAGCCGCCATCCCATCCAATTTTGGTCAACCAGGCTGTAATATTGGCAATGGTGGCTACGGTTATCCATCCGGCGTAAATACTGACGGGCCACCAGGCGAAAACGATGGTTTTGGCAGGTGCGTGCCAGCGCTCCATGTTGGTGTTCAGGATAATTTTGATAAATGAAATTAAAATAACCAGCATGATTACTACCGACACCAGCATGTATTCATAAAGCCAGGCCACAATCCACAACCCATTGCCCAGATTGATCAGGGCAAACCAACCGCCCATCTGAGAGATGAAATCCATGGGCTGTTTTTGTGAAAAAGTGCGATAAATCTGATAACCCGCAAAAATGAGGATACCGATAAATATTAATCCCCAGATGGAGAATGCATAACCAGCCGGAGTAAACAGATTGTTATACTTTTGGCTTATATCACTCACAGTATTGCCGTTGATTTTATAAATCTGTGAGTAATAGTTGATGCCAATGGCAAAAAACACGGATATCAGATTCAGAATAGAAAGTGATTGTTGTTTTTTTAATGTTTCCATGATGGATTGCGTTTAAACGATTGTATATTAAAGAAATCAATAGAGAAAATGTTCAAATTTCCTGCCGGGAATTAAAATATAACTGATTATGTTTGATATGTAGATGGAATTGATTGTTTATCAAATGATTTTAAAATATCTGTTTATGGTTAACCTGAATGGACAGCATAGCTGCTGAGGATTAAATTCTACAATGTTTATGCTTATTCGTAGATATTCTTTTTTTGGCTACATTTTATTTTGATCCAGACAGTTATGGGGATATCGGGATAAAAAAAATCTCCCCTTTTTTATTGGAAAAATTGTGTGTTGAATTTCACCATATTTTATAATCTGTATTTTAAATTCAAAATAACCATGGGAAACCATTTGTCCATGCAATCTTTATAACCCATGCCGGGAATAAAATTGGTATAACTATATAAATCCAGATACTTGCGGTTCGGAAATGAGAGTTGAAAATCAGTATTAGCTTTCAGATGATTGGTAATCATAAATTCGTATCCGATTGATGAACTAAAACCGAAAATATAAATGGTATGTTCTACCTCATCAGCGTAAGCGTATGGTCTTGAATCATCTATTGATAAATACAATCCTTTTTCGTAAACCATTGAATTGGTTATAAATAATCCAAGATGAAAAAAATTTAGCTTTTCAAAATTCTTACGTAGATTTAAAAACCCACCAACTTTTACATATCCACCTGATTGTTTTTCAATTGTATAGCCGTCATAAGTATCATTATGCGGAGTTAGAAAATGACCAATTAAATCGTATTTATAGTTATATCCGAATGCATATCCAATATCGGCTATTGGTGTCAGGAATGGTTTACAATCAATAGAATAATTAATATTAATTGTTGATGCTGGTAACTGTATCAAATTCAGGCCAATAAATTGATTTTTATCGGATTGACTAAAGGAGGTTAACCCTATGAAAAGAATAAAGATGGTAATAATCCTTTTTGTCATAATTGTTTGGTTTGCAATGTTCTATACACGTTCACGCATTATTATAGTTCGCAATCAGTAAAATATTCTAAAACAAATAAATATTTTCTCATTGTCAACGGGAGTTACTGAGCCTGAACACCTTTACAGAAAGCCTGAACCATATAGTTGATGAGTTTGCCGATCAATACATTTTCCTCTCCGTCACTTCTTTTATATACCGCTTCTGTAATATGCAGATAACAAACCTGTTTTTGCTTTCCGCAACTGTAGAGATAATGCAGGGATTCACTGGATGACACCCCTACTGAACTCCATGCACTGCTGAGTAGGTTTTCCAGACTGTCAACATCTAATTCCACTCCGAATCTTTGATCTTTAACAAAGTCAATGGCACGATGCTGGGCTTCTTTCCATGATTCTTTCTTTCTCAAAAACACATCTTCAAAAAATATGGGTAAGAAGTCTGGATTTTCTAACAATTCTTTAATAATAAGTTCATTATTATAGGCTTCATGCAATCCCAGCAGGGCATATTTTTTTAGGAAACCGGCTTCATAGGCATACCGAAAGCCATTTCCACTGTGCCGGCCTTCTGTGTGCCTGAAATCGGCGTGTGCATCCAGGTTTACGGTATTCAATGGAGTGTTGCATGCCATAGAACACCCCTTTAATATGGGAAACACATTGTTGTGCCCGCCACCAATAATAATGGGTATTTTACCGGCTGAAACAATTTTTTCAATAACCGGAAAAACCAAATCATCAAGTTTGGCGGTCAATTGCCTTAATTTATGAATGTTGGCACCCTGGCTTTGTTTCATTAACTCATCGGTTGGAATCTGTCCCAGTAATAAAAACTGCTCACCGTTAAATTTTGTGGTATTGTGCACATTCACAAAGCTTTTAACAAAAGAGCGATAGGCAGAAGCTGCTCCCGCCAGCCCATGATTTGCCCTGATGCCAATATCCTCCGAGATGCCTAAAATTACAAATTGCCCGGGGAAGTCGCTGATTTGACCATCCTGAGAAATATGTAAGGTCTCGCCCAGCTTTTCTTCACCTTCGCGAAAGGATATTAGCGCAGTGATGGTCTCTTTGTTGAAAAATTGAATACATGAATACATGAGTACTAAATCTTAAATGGAATTCAATAATATATTTGAGGTAAAACCATAGTATCAATAGAGCTGTCAAGGCATTGCCGGCAGGGTGAACTTAAAATCACTTCCTTTCCCGGGAACACTTTCAATCCATATTTTACCCCCGTGTTTATCTACAAACTCTTTACAAAGCAACAGCCCCAGTCCGGTACCTTTTGGAGCATCTTCATCGGGAATGCTTATCATTTCATCCAGCACGAATAATTTTTCAACATTTTCCTGAGCTATACCCATGCCAGTATCACTTACAGTAATGAGTGTCTCCTTGCCGGCTTGCTGCATGTTAATTTTTATCTCACCTTTTTCACCCGTAAATTTTATGGCGTTGCCAATCAGATTTCTTAGTATGGTTCGAAGCATGTTCGCATCTGCATACACCTCAGAAGCGCCATTCAGGCTATAACTGATAGTTATGCCTTTACTTTCTGCATGCGCTGCAGTAAACTCCAATACTTCCTTTAGAATATTTTCAAAGGTAAGCTGTTGAG
Organism: Lentimicrobium sp.; assembly: GCA_034007585.1. GTDB lineage: Bacteria > Bacteroidota > Bacteroidia > Bacteroidales > Lentimicrobiaceae > Lentimicrobium. The sequence continues at coordinate 18,951 of JAVEQP010000064.1, forward strand.
GACTAAAAGCGATGCGCCCTGTTTGAGACATAGCCCAATCCAAAAGGTTTTCCAGAAGTTTATAGGCGTTTTGAGAAGACTGATATATGATAGAGGCTTGCATTTCTATCTCATCAGGTGAATCTGTATGCACATTTTCATATAAAAATTCAGAAAACCCCATTATAGCGTTGAAATGGTTTTTAAGATCGTGGGCAATAATTCTGAAAAGCTTAACTTTGGCTGCATTGGACTGCTTTAATTTATTTACAGTCTCAGAGAGTTTTACATTCAACTCTTTCAGCGCTTTTGCAGATTCTATCCGGCGGGTGATGTCTTTAATGTGGGACATAAAAAACAAAGGTTTACCCTGTTCATCGTACATCAAAGAGGAGGATATCTGACAAGTAACTATTTTCCCTGATTTATGAATGTATCTTTTGATAAATTCTGCTTTTGAGTGATTTCTGTCACCAACAGCCTGATTGATAAAATCTAAACTTATGTGATGATCTTTGGGGAGGGTAATCTCGTTTATGGACATGGTTTCCATCTCTGCCTGAGAATAACCAAAAATATGAACACACTCTTTATTAGTGGTTTGTATTTTGCCCGTCACATCTACTGTTATTATCCCAATGTTGGCATTCTCAATGGCAACACGGTACTTTTCTGAGCTTTGTTTGAGTTTATTTTCAATTTCTCTTTTTTCTTTTAACGACTTTATCAGCCTGTTAAAATAGATGGAAAAATCTCCCAAAAAATCAACCTTTTGCTCTAGATCGCCTTCTGACAACTGTTTAACCTGCCATACCAGATGTGATAAATTAGCATGCAATTGCTTGAAAGAAGATAATAGATTATTTCTTGCAGGAACTTCTGATGATAGCTTGCCACAGGCTAAATCTGTGATAAATTCTTTACCCTCTTTCAGACTGGCATATAAATTAATGACAGACAAATACAATTCTTTACTGGCACCGGCTTCCATTAATTGTACCGAAGGGAATAATTTATCGGAAAAATCAGTGAATGAACCGGTTGCAAGTGTCTTATTTATCTCATTTGATAAATAGGTGCTTATCTGGTTTTGATCCATCAATTTAATATGCATGAAATTGTTGTATTAATTCACAATAATGCTGAGCTAATTTAACCCCTTTTTTTACCAATTAGCAGGCCAAACCCTATGGGCTGTTTGAAATGCTAAAATATAACAGGGAAAGAGTTGCCTTTACAGCGTGTTTTGGATTTTAATGCCTGGAACTTCCTTGTGTTTTATTTCAGGTAAATAATACATTCTTCTGATTGAATGATATCTTCAGAAGTTACTTCCCGGGTTTGAACCGAATAAAGTGGCCAACCCGACCCATGGATAACGGATGCCAGCCAGGTTTGATGATGAACTGCCGGAAATTCTGCTCTTGATGGCAGGTTTATCTGCATTTCATCGGCCATTTTTGATAAATATCGATAAGTTTCGTTGGTAAGCTGGACTGAATCAATCGTTTGTTGCATCCGAAATGTAGCATGATTTTCCTCATTGTTAATGTCGTCCAGCCAGAATTCCACAGAAGCATCAAAAGGTGCTCCGCCATACATGTTGGCTAGTTGAGTATCATAAGAATGCTCTTCCCACATTTTGTAATTCAAACCATGAAAATAATGAAATTGTGAAATCTCGTTTATGGCGTTCGCTTCTATTGCTTCTTTGGAATTGTACATCACCTCATATTTCTGTATCATATCTTCTATGCCAGCAACATCCTTTAACTCTTGTTTTAGCATGGATGTGCCCTTATAAATAAAATCTCTGATGTCCTGCCAGTTTATTACCTCAATCAATGTGCCCAATTCATCGGTTTTTATCTGAACATTCATATTTTCGATGATGGAGGAAAGTTTCATTATCATTTCATTATCTGATTCAACCACATAATCATGATAATACCAATTCAACAGATATTCACTGTCGGTTGAATCCAGCACGGTAATATCTACTTCATAGCGCGTCATGTCCCGTGTAATGGTGTCACCGGCCTGAATTTTCATTTTTTCATTAGAGATTACATAGGTCTGTTTCTCATTTAAATTCCAATAACCAATCACCTGAACCGTTGAATCTGTAGCATTAATTTGTCCGAAACCATGGATTATCATACACATAAATAATCCGGTAATGAGTATTTTCTTCATATTACAAGTGTGTTTGATGAGTCGAAACCGTTACCATTAAAGGGATACGCAAAACTCAACAAAGGTATTGGGAATTGTTTTAATTAAAAAGCTTTAATTCTAAGCGGTAAGAATTGTCGCATTGAACACACGATTGTTCATCGTTGTAATCATAATACTCCGATAATAATTTTCAACCGCCTAATTGTCAGTGAATTGTGTAATTTTTTACAAAATTACAAGTCGCTCAAAATCATCCCGATAGCTATCGGGATTGCACGTGCCCGACTCAGGCGGGTCTTTGCGTCTTTGCGTGAGGCAGGATATTAACGTACTATTGAATCAGACACATTACCATAGAGCGGAAGAGGCTAAAGCCATCCGGGAAGTTGATAGAAACCCATTGAATTAAAGTATCCCACAACATCAATCCCGCTTCGTCCGCCTCAGGAGGACAGGCGGACGGGCAGGTGTCAAATTATCAGATAGGTAAAGCAATCTATTCCGGTGCCAGCTTGCCAGGGCGCAGTTATTGAATAATCACTTTGGACGTTAGCACTTTATCCTGCATGTACATCTTTAAAAGGTAAACGCCGGCAGGTTGATCATTGATTCTGATATTCGCATTGCTGAGGTCGTTGCCTTTTAAGTCGAGCACAATATTCGTGTGAATATCATATACCGTTATCCGTTTAATTTTTTTGCCTGAAGTATTGATTATGGTAAATACATCTTTAATGGGATTTGGGCTAACCGATACTTCCTGACCCGAAACCATGTCATTGATTCCGGCATACCCATCAACTTTTATGGTCATTCTTGAAGTCAGATATCCTGAAGATGTTGCTTCGATTACAGATTGACAACCCATAGTAGCACCACTGGCGGTGGTGGCATATACAGTGGCATATGCCTGTCCGGCAGGTACCACTATCTGGGATGGAATTGTAATGCAGGTTGCGCTGGAAGTAGTTAAATTCACCGTAACATCTTGCGTTGGAACCGGATCAACACCTACTTCAATAAGTACCGAGTCGTTAATTGCTACGGTGCTGCTGTTGGGCATTACAAGGGCGAGCCGGGAAACCGGGCCTGTGGTTAAACGGATATCGGCAGCATAGGATGGTTTATCGGTTTTCATCCAGAATTCAACGTTTTGGCCGATTAACGCACTCCAGTCACCGGCCCATGAAAAGGGAGTAATCAGGTAATGCCAGTCTCCGCTGGCCCAGTCTTCTATTTGTAAATATCCTCCATTTACGCCGCCGGATTGGATATATGACATAGTGCCATCTCCTCCTGAAGTCCATGATTCGGACGAAATATCGAAATAGCTGGAATAAACATCCCCGACTTTAACTTCATCCAGTCCTCCTAAATCATATCCACTGTGCATTTCGGTGCGAATCCATAACGAAGTAATATTAGTCATAGCTGCCTGAAATATTGAATCTGCTATATTAAATGATTCCGCAGTGAGGGGAATAGTGTATTTTGTCCATTGGTTCGCCGTATCGGGAGGGCCATAGGACGCAATTAACTGATCAGGTATCTGTGCATAGGTTACACCGAGGAAAATCTGAAAAATGAATAATAACAGGGTAGTTTTTTTAATCATGGTGTTTCGTTTTTGGAAAGAAAAAATAGTTTAACCGCAAAAGAATAGCTTTGAAAAGTTTACGGGTATTTAGATAAAACATTCCATTATTGGATTTGTTCCTTGTTAACATTTAATTAACATTAGTAATTACATATTGATTATTAATGGATTAGCAAATAAATAGGCAGATGTTTGTACACCAGGTTGGGATAGTGTTGAAGCTCCCGATTCAGTCCGATTCTTCTTTTCTCAATAAATGGTTTTACCTTACAATAAGTATCGGAATTTTTAATTTATGACGCACTGCATCTATTGTTGTCCCAAACACCAGATCC
>JAVEQP010000161.1:0-4763 GCA_034007585.1 Lentimicrobium sp.
AAAATTATACCTATGTTTGTTCGATAGTAAACGCCTTAAATTCCCACCTAAATCATTGCTTTCTTATGAAGCTGAAATTAAGCAAAAAGAATGCCCTGGCTTATCATGCCGATGGGCGCCCCGGCAAAATAGAAGTGATTCCTACCAAGCCCCACCAGTCTCAATTCGACCTTTCGCTTGCTTACAGTCCCGGGGTAGCTATTCCCTGTCTTGAAATAAAAGACCATCCTGAAGATGTGTACCGCTATACAGCAAAAGGCAACCTGGTGGCCGTTATTTCCAATGGAACCGCCGTACTTGGACTTGGGGATATTGGCCCGTTGGCCGGAAAACCGGTGATGGAAGGCAAGGGGTTACTATTTAAGGTGTTTGCTGACATTGATGTTTTCGACATAGAAATCAACAACAGGAGCGTGGACGATATGGTGCAAACCATTGCTTCGATTGCGCCTACCTTTGGAGGCATCAACCTTGAGGATATAAAAGCACCCGAGTGTTTTGAAGTAGAAGAACGACTCAGAAAAATGCTTGACATCCCGGTAATGCACGACGATCAGCATGGCACAGCCATCATTACTTCAGCCGGTTTGCTCAATGCCCTTGAAATTACAGGTAAAAAACTGGAGGAAATAAAGGTGGTGGTTAATGGTGCAGGAGCTTCGGCCATTGCCTGTTCGCGCCTCTACCTGTCTTTGGGTGTAAAGCCGGAAAACCTGGTGATGGTGGATTCCAAAGGCGTAATTACCACCCGCCGTACCGATCTTAATCCCTGGAAGCAGCTTTTTATGACTTCACGCAACATCAGCACTCTGGGCGAGGCTCTGGAAGGAGCGGACATGTTTCTTGGATTGTCAGTAGCGGGAGTGCTTAAGCCCGAAATGTTGCTCAGTATGAATGATCAACCCATTGTTTTTGCACTGGCCAATCCTGATCCGGAAATCAGTTATGAACTGGCCAATAAAACCCGGAATGATCTCATTATGGGTACAGGCCGGAGCGACTATCCCAATCAGGTGAATAATGTGCTTGGCTTTCCCTATATTTTCAGAGGCGCCCTCGATGTAAGGGCGTCAACCATAAATGAAGAGATGAAACTGGCGGCTGCGCGCGCCCTGGCCGATCTTGCCAAACAGCCTGTGCCTGAAGAGGTAAATGTAGCTTACAGTGTTACCAACTTTAAATTCGGTCGGGACTACATTATCCCCAAGCCTACAGACCCCCGCTTAATAACCTGGGTAGCCAAAGCAGTGGCACGGGCTGCTATGGAAACTGGTGTTGCCCGTAAACCTATTGCTGACCTGGAAACCTATGAGGAAGAACTTATTAAGCGCCTTGGGCTGGGCAATCCCCTCATCCGGCAGGTAACCGCCCGCGCACGAAAAGATCCCAAACGCCTGGTTTTTGCTGATGGCGAACACTATAAAATCCTGAAAGCAGCCGAAATCGTGCTTGAACAGGGTATAGCTGTCCCATTATTATTGGGCAACAAACAGCTTATTCATAAATTAATAAAGGAACACGATCTTGAACTTGAAGGCGTTGAGATCATTGACCCAAAGTCAGCAGAAGAGAAAGAGAGACGGGAGTTTTTCGCTAAGGAATATTATGAAAAACGTAAACGCAGGGGAGTAAATCTTACCGCGGCCCGCGATATGCTGACCCATGCCTTTTACTTCTGTCCAAGTCTGGTTGAGTATGGTTATGCGGATGCAATGATTTCAGGTATGGCCAGCAGTTATCCGGCTACCATCCGGCCAGCATTGCGCATCATAGGCAAGCAACCCGGTGCCAATGTAGTGTCGGGCATGTACATTATGCTTACCAAAAAGGGCCCCCTGTTTTTTGCAGATACCACGGTAAACATGAATCCCGATGAAAACACCCTGGTGGAAATTGCTTTGCAGACCGCCAATGCCGTGCGGAACTTCAATATTGAACCACGCATTGCGGTATTGTCCTATTCTAATTTCGGATCAGTGGAAGGTCGCATACCGCTGCTGGTGCGTAATGTAGTTGCCAGGCTGCACCGCGAATATCCAGATATTATTGCTGACGGCGACATGCAGGCCAATTTTGCCCTCAACAATACCCTTCTCCGCGAGAACTTTCCTTTTTCAAAACTGATGGATGGGCCCGCTAATATCCTTATTTTCCCCTACCTTACCGCCGGAAACATTGCCTATAAGCTGATTCAGGAGGTGGGTGGAGCCGAAGCAATAGGACCAGTACTTACCGGTTTGAGTAAATCGGTACATGTGCTGCAAATGGGGGCCAGTGTTTCCGAAATAGTCAATATGGCTACCATTGCGGTGGTGGATGCCCAATGTCATGAGCAGGATTGTCTAAAAAAGGAACATAAATAAGTCGTTCATCATCTGCCGGTAACAAAAACATGCCGATTGTCGGCTTGCATGCATTCGGTTTAATTTTACTACTTTTGCAATCGGAGAATCTCCATGAATTGATCAGTTGCTGAATCTATCTTAAACTAAAAAAATAATGAGAAAAATCACTGTAATCGGTGCCGGAAATGTTGGCGCTACTTGTGCAAATGTGATAGCACACAAGGACTTAGCCCGCGAAGTAGTATTGGTGGATATTAAGGAAGGGGTGGCCGAAGGTAAAGCCCTCGACATCTGGCAAACTTCTTCCATCAATAATTTTAATACCCGTGTAACGGGAGTTACCAATGATTATTTAAAAACCAAAGGTTCCTCCATAGTGGTAATTACGTCCGGAATACCGCGTAAGCCAGGGATGAGCCGGGATGACCTTATCAAGACCAATGCTGCCATCGTTAAGGACGTTACTGAAAAAGTAGTCAAATACTCACCTGAGGCCATCATCATTGTGGTGTCAAATCCACTGGACGTAATGACCTATGCCGCCTACAAAGCAGCACGCAAGCATTCGAGCAGGGTATTTGGCATGGCTGGAATTCTTGATACCGGCCGTTACAAGGCTTTCTTGGCAGAGGCACTTAGTGTTTCCCCAAAGGATATCCATTCCCTGCTTCTGGGAGGTCATGGAGATACGATGGTTCCATTGCCTCGCTTCACCTCTGTTGCGGGTATCCCTGTAACCGACCTGTTGAATAAGGACGAAATTGACAAAATTGTAGATCGCACCAAGAAAGGCGGTGGTGAACTGGTTAACCTGATGGGTACCTCTGCCTGGTATGCTCCGGGTGCTGCCGCTGCACAAATGGTGGAAGCCATTGTGGATGATCAGAAACGCATTTTCCCGGTTTGTACCCTGCTTACCGGCGAATACGGACTGAACGATGTATATATGGGTGTACCGGTAAAACTGGGTGCGGCTGGTATTGAAGAGATTATTGAGCTTAACCTCAACAAGGACGAAAAGAAAATGCTCGAAGATTCAGCCAATTCTGTTAAGAGTGTGATGAAGGTGTTGGATGATATGAATCTTTTTGACGATTAATTGTTATCATTCGTAAAAAACAGACCCGCCCTGCACTTGTTGTGGCGGGTTTGTTTTATCTGCCGGCCTGAAAACCACCGACCTTATACGGGAAGGCTTAATTATTTATCAAAAACTGAAAAGCTATGAAAAGTCAAAAAAGAATAGTAGTGCTAACAGGTTCTGGCATCAGTGCCGAAAGTGGAATCAGTACTTTTCGCGATTCTGACGGATTGTGGGAAAATCATCGCGTGGAGGATGTGGCTACCTATGAAGCCTGGTTATCCAATCAGGAACTGGTACTCAATTTTTACAATCAACGACGCCGCCAACTGGCTGAGGTGAAGCCCAATGCTGCCCATTATGCGCTGGCCGCCCTTGAGGAAGAATATGAAGTGCACATCATTACGCAAAACGTGGACGATTTGCACGAACGTGCAGGTTCAACCAATATCATCCACCTGCATGGTGAACTGGTAAAAGCACGTAGCTCAAAATATGATGACCTCGTTTATGATATACAATATAACGAGATTAAAGCAGGCGATTGCTGCGAACGCGGTGCACAGCTCCGTCCCCATATCGTGTGGTTTGGCGAAATGGTTCCTATGATGGAAGAAGCTGCATATATTGCCGCCCGTGCTGACATTTTTATGGTGGTAGGTACTTCGCTTGTGGTGTATCCGGCCGCAGGGCTCTTAAGGTATGCACCTGACCATGCCCGAAAATTTGCCATCGACCCTAAACCTTTGCCCGTGACCGGAATTCCCAACCTCGAATTTATTCAGGAAAAAGCGGGAATAGCGGTACCACCGCTGGTAGATCGACTGCTTAAAGAAGTTAAACATTAAAAAATAGATTTTTACGTATGTTCTCAAAATTCAAACTCGCTATACTCCTCTTCTGCACCCTGATGTTGTCTTTCGCCTGTTCTAAAGACGATGATAAGCAGGATGAAAAAGATGATCTGATCATTCGTGAATATATTTCGGCCAATAATCTGGATGCAACCAAAACGGAATCCGGCCTCTACTATGTGATTGAAAGCCCCGGAAATAATCAGCATCCGACCCTTAATAATGAGGTTAAGGTGGACTATACCGGTTATTTTATGGATGGTAAGGTGTTTGATGAGAGTGTGTCAACATTTAGTTTACGTGGAGTAATTGCCGGGTGGCGTGAGGGCATTCCCTTATTTGGCAAAGGGGGCAAGGGGAAGTTGCTGATTCCGTCCCGCCTCGGTTACGGAAGCAATCCCCCTCCCGGAATACCGAAAGATGCTGTACTGCTGTTTGATATTCACCTCATCGACATTAAATAGTCTTTGGTCTCCCGAATCA
>JAVEQP010000162.1:0-4742 GCA_034007585.1 Lentimicrobium sp.
AACAACCCTGAAGATGCCGAAGCCGGAAAGCGCGAAGTGCCCTTTTCAAGAGAATTGTACATTGAGCGGGAAGACTTTATGGAAGACCCGCCAAACAAATTCTTCCGCCTGGCTCCGGGTCGCGAAGTGCGCTTAAAATATGCCTACATCATCAAGTGCGAATCGGTGGTGAAAGACCCCGAAACCAGCGAGATTACCGAGATTCTGTGCACTTACGATCCGGAAACCCTGAGTGGCCGTTCGGAAAGCAACCGCAAGGTAAAAGGCACCCTGCACTGGGTATCGTCGCAACATGCATTGGAAGCCGAAATCAGGCTTTACGACCGCCTTTTCATGAGCGAAAGCCCCGAAGATGTGCCCGAAGGTGAAGATTACATACAAAACCTCAATCCGGATTCACTCAAAGTGGTAAAAGGCTTTGTGGAACCTTCATTGGCAGAACCAAAAGTGTTGGACAAGTTCCAGTTTGAACGCCTGGGTTATTTTACCACCGATGCCGACTCCAAACCGGGCAAGCTGGTGTTTAACCGCACGGTTTCGCTGAAGGATTCGTGGGCAAAGGCGAAGAATTAAGTTTTTTTGCCACGAAGACACGAAGGCTCCAGGCATCACGAAGTTTCTTTTTGATTTGATTTTAAGTTGTAGAAAATATAACGCACACGCTTAGTGCAACTTAGAGTTTTAGTGGCTTTGCGTCTATTTTTTTCGCACAATAATTGCATCACAACAAAACAAATTACTACTTTTGCACCGCACTACTGACCTATGGTGTAACTGGCAACACGTTTGATTCTGGATCAAAAGAGTCCAGGTTCGACCCCTGGTAGGTCAACTGATTATGAGAAAACCACTTACAATTTACACGGTAAGTGGTTTTTCATTTCTGCCCGTTTCAAATTAGAATGGCTGGGCGTTTTTCGGTTGCTTGCCGGCTATGGAAATAAAAGCTCCCCATCCGCCGCCGGCAGCCGCGAGCAGGATTCCAATCCATAAAAACCAGTTGATTCCACTTCTCATTTCCTTCATTTCAAATTCAAACTGGGTTTTATCGAAGGCATCTTTTGTTTCCTTTATGTTTCTGGCACTTTCAGGAAATTCAATGATGCTGGTTTCCTGCATCCCGTTGGCCATGTCAGTAGAAACCATCATGTATTTGTGCTCGGTCAGCTTGGTGAGATCTGGATTTTTCTGTTCCGTGCTCACAATCCACGTTCCTCTTTTGTTGACTTCGCATACGCCGTAGGCTTTAAAGGTGAAGCTAAAGGAGCGGTCCATATCGTTTTTCTCCAACTTAAAGTCATCCATAAAGTAACCGGGCATCTCCTTTTCAATGTTTCGTTTAAGCAGAGCGGGATTGTTGCCGTAATTCTGCGACCACATCTGCCACTGATTGGCGTTCATGGTCATCGAAACTTTAATGTTTGCATTTCCTATGGAATCAATTTTCAATTCCATTTTGGGCTTTAACAATTCTTGTGCGTGCAGCAGCGATACGCTGAACAGCACTATGATTAAGGTTATTGTTGTTTTCATGGCCTTATTATTTAATACTTTTATACACTGTGTTGATAGTACCTGAATACTGATCGTAGTAGCGGCTGTCGGAACCTACCGCAATAAAACGGTAGCCACCCTGAACGGGGGCAATGCGCGCTATCCATTTAGTGGCCGTGCCATACGCGGGATAATACGTATTCCCGGTCACCCTGCCTCCGTTGATCTGAAATTCAAGCTGCATTCCATTTTGGGAGAAATATTGCGAAACTAGTTGCATCGCATTCTGGCTGCTGTTTGCAGGTATATCAAAAACACTTATACTCACTGATTGATCAGGCGAAACTACCTGGGTAGTCAGAATGGGCATCTCCGGCACAGGCGAATGATAGGTTTGCCAGCCCGAAGGAGTGCTAAAAGTTAACGTGCCTGAAGCCCGGTTGCTGTTATCTCCGCCAACGCCGCTACCGCCCCCCCGGGCTGTGGGTGCACTTACATTCACATTGCCTTGCTGACCCGGTAAAAAGTTCATGGCGATGTCATCAACCTTTTTGCGCAAAAAATCATTGTCATCCAGATTCATGCTGGTAATGCCCACCGCATTCACTTCATTAATATCTACCAGCGAATACCGCGGATCTCCTGCCTGCATGGCTTTTACAAACTCTTCAAGATTTTTCATTCCAGCCTTAAAGGCATCTTCGGCACTGGCTATGCCTCCCAAACCTTCGCCACCAATTCCCGTGGATTCAATGGCATAATATTGTCCGTTAACCTTAACCCCGGGATAGGCATGGCCGGGTACAAAAAAAATAACCGGATTAAGACCTACCGATGACAGTACGCTGGCATACAGGGTGCTCAACTCAATGCAAAGACCGGTATTGCCGGAGATTACTTCCCTGGGCAGGCGCACATGCTGTATCAATGTGCTCACATCGTCCAGCGACTGAGGCACCGCCTTTGTTGAACTATATACCATGTGCGACATTCGGGTAGCTTCATACAAACTCAGCAAAAACTGCACTGCTGCCTCTGGTGTACCCGATACACTTGACGATTCGCCTTTCATTACCTTTTCCTGAACCACCTGAGTGTAATATTTCACTATGGGATCGTTGGGGGTAACAAAACAGGCAATCAGGGGGCTATTGTCGAACATATCACCCCAGCTCATAATTTCATTTGCAGGAATATTGGTGTAGGCAAAATCATTGCGGTTGAGAATCTTAAAGCTAAATGACTCCTCAAGAAAATCGCTTTCTGAAGCTCCTGCCCATTCAACCACTATCTCTGCTTTTTCTATGGATTCAGTGGTTTTTTCAGTAATCTTCTGATCAAAAGTCGGATAACATGCCACTACGGCCGATTGTCCGGGAATCATTCTCCCCAGGGTCCCCAGTTCTGTCCATTCAATATAGCCGGGCACCCGGTATTTCATGGTAACCTTTTCAAGTGTTTTGTTCCCATTATTGGTGATCAATGCTTTGAAAAGATAATATTGCCCATTAAGCGCTTGTGATTGGAATAAACCTTATGCGCAGCAGGCATAATCAGGCTGCTTTTTTGAATCTTAATATCCAAGCCGCCCGACCCACCACCAAGGTTTAAAAAAGATATCACAATAAATACAATGCCGGCTCCAAGCAGAAGCAAAGGGAAAAGCAACTTTTTGTTCATAGTTCAACGTGTTAGAAAAAATGAATAAAACAAGTGATTTAGCATTGGAGAATTTGGAGATTGCATCGCAGATATACGTGCAATACCATTGGTTCTTTTGAGGAAGGTTATGAGCAAAGAGAGAGGAATGCTGAAAATTAAACCATTATGTATTTAAAATTGTTTTATCAGGGAGAGAATAAATGAGAAATTCTATCCTCCTTTTTTTATGCTGAAAGCCTGAAGCTCATCCCTGGTATGGGGATTGATTGCAGTAAAAAGGATCCTATATGCTTCAAATAATTAAGTGCTGGTCTTCTTTTGTTATACCTTATTCTCCAAAACTATAATAAGTCAATCTCTTATTATAGTTTTTTGTGTTTTTCTAAAATAAGGATTATCTTTGTGCCAAATCATGTCAACATGAAATCATTTAAATCAGGCACATACATCACTCAGGATGGGTATAAAAGTTTTCAACCCAAGCCCATAAACAGGCAATGGATGCTTGATAATATGGAGATTCTTGAAATGCTTGGCCGGGCTGACCGGGAACTGGGCCGACTCGATATGTTTTCGGGCTATGTGCCTAATATTGATCTGTTTATCAGCATGCACGTGATCAAAGAAGCAACGCAAAGCAGCCGGATTGAAGGCACACAGACCAATATAAGAGAAGCTTTGCTTGATAAAGAAGACCTTCCGCCTGAAAATCGCGATGATTGGGATGAAGTTCAAAATTACATCCGTGCATTGCATAACGCAATACATGATTTACAAACACTCCCATTTTCATCCCGGTTAATCCGGAATACGCATAAAGTATTGCTTAATGGTGTCAGAGGAAAACATAAAAATCCAGGTGAATTCAGGAAAAGTCAGAACTGGATTGGCGGTTCCAACCTGAAAAATGCGGTTTTTATTCCACCCGTTCATTCCTCTGTTGGTGAACTGATGAGCGATCTGGAAAAATTTATTCACAATGAAAATATTTATTTCCCTGAACTGCTGCGGATTGCTTTGGTACATTACCAGTTTGAAACCATCCATCCTTTTCTGGATGGCAACGGAAGGGTTGGTCGTCTACTGATAACGCTTTATCTGATAAGCCGTGGTATATTGAAAAATCCGGTGCTTTACCTGTCTGATTTCTTTGAACGCAATCGGAGTCAGTATTATGATAAACTCACTCAGGCAAGGACAAATAATGATATTTCGGGATGGTTTAAGTTTTTCCTTTCCGGGATTATTGAAACTGCACAAAATGGGATCAAAACATTCGATAGCATCCTGCAACTGCAGAAGTCGGTAGAAGCATCCATTCAAACACTGGGAAGCAGGGCAGCAAATGCACAAAAAGTAATGCAGTCTCTCTATAAGAAACCCATTACCAATGCTGCGAAAGTGGCGGAAGTGGCCGGTATCTCCAATGCTTCGGCCTATAAGCTGATTGCTTCACTTGAAAAGTTAGGGATTTTGAATGAAACTACCGGCGGCCAAAGGGGAAGAACTTATGAATATAACAACTACCTGAAACTGTTCAGCGAGTAGTCCCTGTTTTTATCTTATTCTCCAAAACTAAAATAAGC
>JAVEQP010000163.1:0-4717 GCA_034007585.1 Lentimicrobium sp.
GCCACCTATAGCTTGGAAGGCTATCGCTCTACCAAATGAGCTACTTCCGCTTGATGTGTTGTGGGGAGAGGAGGATTCGAACCTCCGAAGGCTTCGCCAACAGATTTACAGTCTGCCCCATTTGACCGCTCTGGTACCTCCCCAACTATTTCATCATTTAAAAGAACTGAGCCGATGGAGGGATTCGAACCCCCGACCAGCTGATTACAAATCAGCTGCTCTGGCCAACTGAGCTACATCGGCAGGATATCAAATCTTTTTATCGACTAAATGTCTGCTTTAGCTCTTTTGTATCCCTTTATACCACACAGCTCAAAATTCATTTTGTAACTTTTCGCTATATTCGCGGCTTTCCAAGAACTTCATTCCCTTTATCAAAAAAAAGCAGTCCTTCTTTTCAAAAAGGACTGCAAAAATAGAAACTATTTTAACACGAACAAAAACTTTCTATCTTTTTTTTGATTAAACCTGAAAAATTATTTTTGAAATTTCCCTTTATGCCTTCCAAGTTGCTTACGAAGAGCACTAACAGCCGAATCGGTAGCTTCTTCAAAAGTGGCACTTTGCTTGCGGGCAAATAAATCGTTCCCTTTGATTAACAGACGTATTTCAGCCACTTTATTGTCGGGAGTCTCCCCATTTTCGAGTTTGAGGGTAACTTCGCTACCTAGAATTCCGTCGTAAACACCCGATAGTTTCTCGACCTTCTCATTGATAAAACCTTCCAGCTTGCTGTCAGTTTTAAATTTTACTGAGTTGATGCTCACTTTCATAAGTCCTCCTTTTGTTTTAGGCCCGTGGATGGGCTTGTTTATATATGGTTTTCAATCGTTCAATGCCAACATGGGTATAAATCTGAGTAGCCGCCAGGCTGGCATGTCCCAGCAACTCTTTTATGGTATTAAGATCAGCTCCCTCATTAAGCAAATGGGTGGCAAAGGTATGCCGCAGGATATGCGGACTTTTGCGCCCTTTTATGCCTGCCTGTGAAAGATAATGGTTCACCATACGATAGATAAACACCGGATAAGCCTTTTTGCCTTTATTGGTGACAATTATTTCTCTGACATCCGGAGAGGCCACCTTTTTGCGTCTGACCAGATATTCATCCAACAATAATGACAAATGAGGAAGCATGGGTATCAGCCTTTGCTTGTTGCCTTTACCGCTTACCCTCAACGTTTTACTGGATTTATTGTAGTCATCCAGCTTAAGCCCCAGCAGTTCGGCACGTCTCATTCCGGTACAATACAGTAATTCCATCACCATTAAATCACGACTTTCACCAAAAGTCATTTTATCTGGTGAAGATGTGTCTGCGTCCAGAATACTTTTCATTTCCGATTGAGAAACGCTAATGGGTAAACGACCGGGCTTCCTGAGGCTCGCAATTCTGCCGGTAATTCCCGTTGGATGAAGATTTTCCTTTTTAAGAAAGTTTAAATATGCCTTAAGAGAAGATAGTTTCCGGTTGATGCTGGTGGCAGCCAGACCTGATTCAACCATAGAAGCAAGCCAGGATCGTACCATAGGTGTGGTAAGCTCTGCATCGGAAATTTTGCCGTAGGTGGATTGGATATAACTTTCAAACTGCTCCAAATCAGACCTGTAAGCATTGAGCGTATGCGCTGAATAGCGTTTTATACTTTGAAGATACAGGTAGAAAGTAGTTCTTATCATGTAGTAAAAAAAGAAGAAAATCCAGTTTCCAGTATAATAACGACTAAAATTAGTACATTATTATAAGGAAAGCAAATTTTCTTCCTTAAATCGCACTTAAAAAATAGGCGGATCAGATATCCTGAGCCTGTTGCATCTGCTGCACATAAATTGCATGCAACCTCTGCTCACGATTTTTGATTGAAGGTTTGGTAAACTTTTGCCTTTCGCGCAACTCTTTTACCACTCCGGTCTTTTCAAATTTCCTCTTCAGTTTCTTTAAGGCTCTGTCAATGTTTTCGCCTTCTTTCACAGGTACGATGATCATAAGCGATACGCTCTCTTTCTGTTAATGATTAAAAAATCGATTTTTTTAGGGGTGCAAAGATATGGCTTTTTTTATTAGAGACAAAACATTACCTCAAAAATTTCAAAAAAATCTGCTCCTATAGGTTTGTGTTCAAATAATCTTCGAGCATGGTATAAAGATGCATGCGCGTATTGCCTCCATAAATGCCATGATTACGGTTGGTATAAAGCATCATATCAAATTGTTTTTCAGCCTGTACCAATCTTTCGGCAAATTCAAGGGTATTCTGTACATGAACATTATCATCGGCAGTGCCGTGAACAAGGAGTAATTTCCCTTTTAATCCATCCGCAAAAAACAGAGGCGAATTGTCATCATACCCTTTAATATTATCCTGGGGTTTACGCATGAAACGCTCTGTGTATATATTGTCGTAATATCTCCAGTTGGTGACCGGAGCAACAGCTATGCCCACTTTAAACAATCCATCACCCTTTAGCATTACCGATGATGATATAAAACCACCATAACTCCATCCCCATATGGACATGCGTCCGGCATCAATGAAAGGCAGATTTCCAGCATAACGGGCTGCTTCAAGCTGATCGATGGTTTCAAATTTGCCCAATTGCATATAAGTCATCTTCCGAAACTCTTGCCCCCTTGCGCCGGTTCCACGCGGATCAACACACATTACCACGTAACCCTGCTGTGCCATATACTCATCAAAACCTATCCCCCACCGGTCGAGTACTTCCTGAGAATTGGGACCGCTATACTGGTTCATAAGCAAAGGATACTGTTGCGTACTGTCAAAATCGGGCGGATAAAGTATCCAGCCATTAAGCAGGGTATCTACACTGGTTTTAAAGCTGAAAAACGTTTTTAAAGGAGGTTTGTACAGTGCCAGTGTATCCATCAGGGCCTGATTGTTCTCAAGCACCCTTATCAGCTTGGCCGGGGACTGATATAAACTATATACCGGCGGTTGAGTGGCACTGGAAAATGTATGGATATAATATCGGAACGATTTACTGAAATCGGCACCATTGGTGCCAGAAGTTTCGGCTATGGTTTTTATCCGGCGGCCATCCAGCGAAACAGAATAAATTTCGCGCCTCAGCGGTGAGACTGCAGCAGCCTGATAATACACCACCTCTTCTTTGGGATCGTAACCATATATATTAGTGACATCAAATCTACCGGAAGTAAGTTGACTGGTTTCAAGACTGCTCATATTGTGCAGATACAGGTGAGTGTATCCGTCCTTTTCGCTGGTGATGATAAATCGTTCGCCATCAGGCAAAAAGGTGAGATGGTCAAAGTTACCTTCATCAATAAACCTTTTGTTTTCTTCGGTATAAACCGTTTCAAGCTTGCCGCTGAGGGCATCAATGCGAATCAATTCCAGCTTGTTCTGCAGACGATTGAGCCGCATTACGATAAAATTACCGGATTTTGGCGTAAATACAATGCGTGGCAAATAAGATTCGTTGCCTCCGTTTAGATTCACCTTAAGCGTATTGCCACTGTCGAGATTATAGATGTGTACGCTTACTTTAGAGTTGTCTTCACCTGCCTTAGGGTATTTGAACTGACTGTTGGAAGGATACAGGGCGTTTTGATCCAGAGCGGGCTTCTGACCCTGAAACATGGTCATATTAAACATTTTCACCTCCCGCTCATCAAATTTCAGGTAAACCAATTTACTGCCATCGGGTGACCAGTCAAAAGCTTTGTTAAATTCAAACTCCTCCTCATATACCCAGTCGGGTGCCCCATTGATGATTTCGTTGAATTTCCCGTCGGAAGTGATCTGGATTTCTCTATCGTCGGACAGATACTTTATGAAAAGATTGTTTTCCCGCACAAAAGCAACTTTACGACCATCAGGAGAGAAAGTTGCCAGTTGTTGCCTGCCATTTTTAGACAGTGGCGCAAATGTTTTGCTATTCAGATTATAGATATAGTAATCAGCTTTAAAGGAGCGGCGATATAGAGGCTCGTAACTTGCCTGTATAAGCAGGCTGGTTTCATCCGCGCTGAACTGATAATCAATAATCATTTTCACCCCGGGAACCTGAGCTTCTGACAAATCGAGTATAGTGGACACTTTATCCCCTGATTTGTAACTAAACTTTTCAATACGCTGATAATCGTCGCTGAGTGTAGTGTAATGTTGGCCGTCATTGGTGGAACGAAATCCATCAATGGAAGCGGCGGCAAATATCCGCTTTTTTATAAGGTCTTCAAGGCCAAACCTTTTCGAGTTATTCTGACCTTGAACAAGCGTGAGTTGGCAGCATATGGCTACCATTAAAAAGAGCATCTGTTTTTTCATAAAGCAAAAAATTAATTCAGTAACAGCAGCCAAAGATAAAGAGGCTAAACCAAATTCCATGTAATCTTTTGAAAAATAATTTTAATGGTACCTCAACCAGATAATGATAAAACCTTATTTTTGCGCCATGGGATGTTAGCTCAGTTGGTTCAGAGCATCGCCTTGACAGGGCGGGGGTCACTGGTTCGAGTCCAGTACATCCCACACCGAAAGCCGCTAAATGCGGCTTTCTTCATTTTGATGGTATTCCTAAAGCCGCTGTTGCAGCGATTTCACTAATTAGTATAATAAAATAACAATCAAGCCTTCCACTTTAAGTATTGTACTTTTGGTGAAAGGCTTGATTAATCAGATACAGGGCGTCAGCAGCAATACGATTGTGCTGACACCCTGCTTTGTGTGTTATC
>JAVEQP010000065.1:0-22723 GCA_034007585.1 Lentimicrobium sp.
GCATCCGAAGGATTAATCAGGCAAGGTGCTGCACTGTTGGTGGTGAGTGTAAGGGTTACGCTTCCGCTGAGGATGTCGGCAGCACTGGGATTGTAGGTTGAATTCACCATGTTTGCGTTGGTGAAGACTCCGGTTCCGGAGGTGGTCCACTGCACAGTGGCAAAGGCCGAAGCCGAAGCGCCCGCAATGGAATAAGGAGCTGCACCGCATGAAAGGGCATCAGGACCTGCGTTTACCACCGGCATAGGGGTAACGGTAACTATTTTTGAATCCACGGCTGTGCCGCTGCAGGGCAACTGGCTGTTGGCCGTAAGGGTAAGCACAACAGAACCATTGGCTACATCTTCAGCACTTGGATAATATGTCGGGCTGATGGTGCTTCCATTATCAAAAGTTCCGGTTCCGGTGGTGGTCCAGTTTAAGCTGGAAAAATGGGTTGCCGAAGCATCGGTAATGAGCAATCCGGTTCCTTCACAAACCATATCATCGGCTCCGGCATTGGCGGTAGCCAGCGGGTCAACGGTAAGGATAAACGAATCGCTGTGCGGGGCGGTGCAGGGTGCTTTTGGCTGTGCAGTAAGGGTAAGGGTAACCGTTCCGGCAGCGATGTCGGCTGAACCGGGTGTGTAAGTAGGACTCAGGGTGGTTCCATCCACGAAAGTGCCGTTACCACTAGTTGTCCAGAGTAAAGAATTGTAATTGTCAGCCGTTGCTCCGCTTACCAAATAACTTCCGTTTTGACAGATGCTGGCGTCCGGACCGGCATATACCAATGCGGCAGGCTGAATGGTCAGTACCATAAAATCGCTGATGGGCGCCACACAGGGAGCCTGACTGGTTGCTGTAAGTGTAAGCATAACCGAACCATTTGCGATATCGGCAGCACTTGGAGTATAAGTTGTAACGAGCAAACCGGCATTGGCAAATGTACCACTGCCGTTGCTTGTCCAAAGCAAAGAAGTTTGATGGGTAGCCGAAGCTCCCGAAGTGGAATATACACTTCCTTCACAAATCGTTGAGTTTAAACCCGCATCCACAACAGCTTGTGGAGTTATGGTAAGTATCATATCGTCACTCACGCTTTGGGTGCAAGGCGCGATGCTGGTAGCATTCAGGGTAAGGGCAATCCAACCCAGGGCAATATCAGCCGGGCTGGGGGTATATGTTGGGGTAAGTGTATTTGAATTGATGAATGATCCGCTTCCGGAAGTTGTCCAGTTGATGCTGGCGTAATTTACGGCCGTGGCATTGTTGGGCGTAAAAGTGGAACCCTGGCAAATGTTGGCATCAGCACCAGCAGATATTAAGGTAAGCGGACGAATGGTTATGAGCACCTGGTCAACAGCATTGCCGGCGCAAGGTGTGTTTGGTGTTGCGGTTAAAGTCAGTACTACTGAACCGGCAGCAATATCGGCTGCACTTGGCTGGTAAGTTGGGGTGATGGTATTGGCATTCAGCAAGGTGCCTGAACTTCCGCTGGATTCCCATTGCAAAGTATGGTAATTGGAAGCCGAAGCAGTGGTAATAGTAAAAGAACCCACGCAAATGGTTTCATCAATACCGGCATTTACCAGCGGGCTTTTTCTGATGGTAAGTACCATTTGGTCGGTAACCTGGCCGCCACAGGGCAGCACGCCGGTTGCCGTAAGTGTAAGCGTTACGTTTCCATTGATAATGTCGCCTGCACTTGGGGTGTAAATGGGGTTGAGTACAGAAGCATTCGAGAATCCTCCCGATCCAGAAGTAGTCCAGGCTAAGGTATTATAATCCAATGCGGTGGCGCTTGAAAGCAGATAAGTCCCGGTTTCGCAAACAGAAGCATTCGGACCGGCATTGATTTGTGGCATCGGGTGAATGGTCAGCAGCATGGCATCGCTCACCGAACCGCTGCATGGCAGCAGGCTGGTGGCATTCAGGTACAACAACACCGAACCGGCAGCAATATCTGCAGGGCCGGGGGTATAAGTAGGATTGATTGAATTGTGATTCGAGAAAGATCCGTCGCCCATACTCGTCCAGGTAATGGCTGAGTAGTTGGTGGCAGAAGCATCAAAAATGTAATATTGTTCTGTTTCGCAGATTTCACCATCCGAACCGGCAACAACTACCGGTGGCTGGCTGATTTGAAGTATCATGGCGTCGGTGGCTGAACCTGAGCAGGGAGAAACGCCCTGTCCGGTAATGTTCAGAATTACCGTTCCATTGGCAATATCCTGTGCACTTGGCGTATAAACAGGATTCACCAGGGTAGGATCGGAGAAAGTGCCGCTACCTGCGGTTGACCAGTATATCGATGATGTTGAAGTAGCTGTGGCATTAATCAGCGGGACATTTGCACCCACACAAATCTGAATATCAGGTCCGGCATTTACGACCGGTTCAGGAACCACCGTGAGTAACATCTGATCAGTCGCATTGCTTGTGCATGGATTGTTTCCGTAGGCCGTCAGCGTAAGTGTAGCAAAACCCAGAGATTCGTCAATGGTACCTGGGATATAGGTGGGATAAAGCGAATTGGCGGCTAGAATAATTCCATCACCGGAGGTGGACCATGCCAGGGATGAATAATTGCTGGCATTTGAACCTACAATGGTGTGGGTCTGGTTGGCACAAATGGTGGCATCATTCCCGGCAAAAGCCGTAGCACTGCGGGTAATGGTGATTTCCATAATATCTATATCCTGAGCAATACAGGGAGCCATGGCCTGAACTGTCATGGTCAGTTGCACTGAACCAATCATAATATCGGCGGCCGAAGGAATATAGGTTGGGGTAAGCGTAGTCGGATTTTGAAGCACACCGCTTCCACTACTGGACCACAAAATGTCGCCGGCATTGGTAGCACTGGCGTTATTTATAGTGTAGCTGCTGTTTTCACAAATGGCAGCATCGGTGCCGGCATTGGCCACTGGATTTTGCCTGATGGAAAGGGTCATATCGCTGGTTTCCGGGTTACACGGAGGGTTATTCACCGTAAGGGTGAGCAACACCGAACCATTGGCGATATCGGCCAGGCTGGGGGTGTAAGTTGGGTTCAGGGTATTTTGATTGCTAAAATTGCCCGAACCGCTGGTGCTCCAGCTCAAAGAAGTATAATGTGCAGCAGTAGCGTTGATCAGCTCATAGGTTCCACCTTCGCAAACCGTGGCATTGGGTCCGGCATAGGATTCAGGCTGCGGCCTGATGCTGTATAGTACATTATCTGAAATTACGCTGGTACATGGTGCCATTGAAGTAGCCGTAAGAGTTAAGGTAACTATACCATTGATAAGATCTGCAGGGCCGGGGGTATAAATTGCATTTAGTGCAGTAGCATTGGTAAATATACCATCACCGTTTGAAGTCCAGAGCAGGGCATCAAAGTTGATGGCAGTGGCAGCGGTAATGTTGTATGGACCTTCGCAGATGGTAATGTCGTTGCCGGCAAATACCTGGGGTAGCTGGTTGATGGTAACCAAAATGGAGCTGCTCACGGGAGTAACACAAGGTGAATTACCGGTAGCGGTAAGGGTGAGGGTTACCGTTCCATTGGCAATGTCGGAGGCACTTGGGGTATAATTGGGAGAAAGCGTATTGGCATTCACGAAAGTGCCCGTGCCCGAACTTGTCCAATCGAGGCTGGAATAATATTGTGCAGTTGCACCAGGAACCATAAAACCGCTTCCGGCACAAACGGCAAAATCTGCACCTGCGCTTATTATGGGAGATGGCGTTATCACTAACTGCATAATGTCGCTGACCGTAGTGGTGCATGGTGCCGTTCCTGTAGCGGTTAAAGTAAGCAATACTGTTCCGGTAAGTGCATCGTTGTGCGATGGTGTATAGGTAGGTGTGAGTGTTCCGGCATTGCTCAGGGTGCCGCTGCCACTGGTATTCCACAAAATGGTTGAATAATTTGTGGCAGTTGCCGTGCTCACTGTAAAGGCAGTCGTTTCGCAGGTGGTGCCGTCTAATCCGGCATCGGTCACAGGAGCAGTGTTTATGGTAAGGGTCAGCTCATCAGTAACGGGAAGTGCACAAGGTGAATTTCCGTTAACTGAAAGGGTGAGTGTTACCGATCCGCTCAACAAGTCACCGGCGCCAGGCATATAGGTGGCATTCAATAAAGTTGGATTCACAAAGGAACCTGATCCACTGCTTGTCCACATATAGGAGGAAGCGTTGGTTGCGGTAGCTCCCGATGTTGCGAATGGGTTTAATCCACAAATGCTGGCATCAGGGCCGGCATTTACCACCGGGCGGCGGGTAATGGACAATATTTTTACCGAAGTGGCATTGATTCCGCAAGGTGCAATGGGTGTAGCAGTAAGCGTCAGGTTTACTGAACCGGCCATTACGTCAGCCAGACTCGGGGAATAGGTTGGGGTTAAGTTACCATTGTTTAAAAATGAGCCAGTACCGCTGCTACTCCAGGTAATGGAGGTGTAATTTGAAGCAGTTGCATCGGCCACGGTGAAGGTAGTGCCTTCACATACGCTGGCTGCTGAACCGGCATTAGCGGTTGGTTGGGGATTGATAAAAACTTCCATTTGGTCACTCGCGCTGTTGAAAGCACAAATGCCCGTGCCAAATGCAGAAAGAGTTAATATTACTGAGCCATTAATCACATCCGTTGCACTTGGGGTATAAACCGGATGTAAAGCTGCGGGGTTACTGAAAGTTCCTGAACCGGAAGTGGACCACAACAATGAACCATAATTGGAAGCTGAACTTCCACTAATGGTTAGGGCTGCAGTTCCGCAATTGGCCATATCGGGGCCGGCATTAACGGTAGGCAGGGCAAGCAGTGTAAGGGTCATATTGTCCGTGGCAGGACTGCACGATCCGATGCCATTGGCTGTAAGGGTTAAGGTTACGTTGTTGTCACCTGCTCCGGGAGTATAGGTTGCGTTCAGGTTTGAAGGATTGTTGAAGGAGCCGCTTCCATTGCTGCTCCACAATACCGAACCAGAATTGCTTGCTGAAGCTCCTGAAAGGGTGTAGCTGCTTCCGGCGCAGACATTGTCATCTACTCCGGCGTAAGCCACCGGACGGCTGTTAACTCCGATAATAAAATCGGAGGAGAAAGCACCATTGCCACAGGCATTCACGCCGCGGGCACGAATAACGCCGGAAACAGCCGTAGCGCCGCTGTTCAGGGTAATGCTTGATCCGGTAGCGGAACCACTTACGGTGAAACCGACAGGAAATTCCCACTGGTAACTGGTGGCATAAGCCACAGGATTTATGCTGAAAATAAGGTTGTTCTGGTTTTGACAAACGGTAGTCGGTCCGTTAACAGAACCAGCAGCAATGGGAAGATTGCTTATCGTAATTGCATAAGCAGCCGACCACTGGCCGGCTCCGCAGCCGTTGGTTCCCCGGACCATAATGTTACCTGAAGAGGCCGATTCACTGAAATTAACTGTAATCTGGTTGGTGTTGGTTCCACTCGTAATGATAGCTCCCACCGGGAGCTGCCATTCATAACCGTTAGCAAAGTTGATAACAGGTACCGAATAGGTTACTCCAGACTGGCCCTGACATACAGTGGTTGAACCGCTAATGGCTCCCGGATTCTGTGGAAGGCGAGCTACTGTAATGGTAAGATTTGGCGACCAGGCGCCGTTTCCGCAGGCATTTATACCACGGGCGCGGATGTTACCTGATGAAGCCGAAGTAGAAAAATCAACCGTAATATTGTCTGTATTTATTCCCGAAACGATAGTAGCACCTGCAGGCAAGGTCCATTCGTATGAGGTTGCATTTAGCACCGGATTTACAGAATAGCTCACCCCCGTTTGTCCCTGGCAAACGGAGGTAGGCCCGGTTACTGAATTTGCCATTGAAGGTAAAGGGTTTACTTTAACGGTAACTATACCACCGGTAATTGTTCCGGTGCAACCATCGGCATCAAAAACCGTTTCGATTTTGAAATCTCCGCCGCTGCTGGTAGTCAGAACATAAGGGCTGCTTACAATACCGGAAACTTCCGGTTGTAAAACACCGTTAATGCTATAAGTCACCCGCCAGGGAATGGTTCCGCCTGATATATTGATAGATACAGCAGTTGTACTGCCCTGACAAATGGTTGCATTTCCTGTAAGGTAAGCTTCAGGTGGGGTGGTACACGGTTGTGCAACCACCTGTAAAGTTGCAAAAAGCGCTAAAATGCTAAGCGCTAGATTTACACGTTTCCCCCCGAAAATTCTGTAAAAAGTCTTCATATTCAGTAACTTTAATTTCGCCTGTAAAAGAACTTTGATCAGGATCAGGGCATGATGCCCTTCACTTCCGAATCATTTGTTTATCATAATATTGTCCGGAAGTAACAGGGGATCAATCAAAAAAAAATTATTTTTCCCCGTCGGATGACAGAAAATGTGTTTTTAAAATCTCATTTACAGCCAATTATGAGCCTGGATGATATTTTTACTTTTGTTTATAATGGGAGGTCAGAAAATATGATATAATATATTGATATTTTGCAATATAACATAGAGGGGCCTTTTGTTAAAATTCTTACAAAGTCTGATGTTTACTTTACTAAAGCTTCATTGTTAAAAATTACATAACATATAAGTGGCATTTCTGAGCCTTACAGCTTAACTTTGCATAATTCAATTATTGACTACATTTTAAAGAACAGTGTTATGCATTTTCCTTCCAGTTTAAAAGTTTTCACCTTAAATAATGGCATCAAGATTCCGGTAATCGGATTGGGTATTTACCAGATGGCGGATGGAGACCGCACCCAACATGCCATCGACCGGGCACTTAAGGTAGGATATCGTCATATTGATACCGCAGCCATTTATCACAACGAAATATCCGTTGGCAAGGCAGTTCGAAGCAGCCTTATTCCGAGGGAACAGATTTTCATCACTACCAAACTCTGGAATGCAGACCAGGGCTACGATCAGGCTATCAGAGCCTTTGAAAAGAGCCTCAGTAATCTTGGAATGGATTGGGTTGATTTATACCTTATTCACTGGCCTGTTCAGGGGAAACGTAAAGATAGCTGGAGGGCGCTGGAAAAACTCTACAACGAAGGACGTTGCAAAGCTATTGGGGTAAGTAATTATATGGAAAATCATATGGAGGAACTGCTCTCTTATGCCAATGTTAAACCGGCTGTAAATCAAATAGAGTTACATCCCTATCTGCTTAATGAGCGGATGGACATCGTGAATTTGTGCCGACAGGCCGACATTATTCCTATAGCTTACAGTCCCTTAACCCGCGGTACTCAGCTTAAAGATCCTTCCCTGGTTAAAATAGCCAAAAGCTATGAAAAAACAACCGCTCAGCTACTTATCCGCTGGGGTGTACAGCAGGGTTTTGCGGTAATTCCTAAATCGGCTATTCATTCCCGCATTGAGGAGAATATTGATGTGTTTGATTTTGAAATTAGCGCCGCCGATATGGAAAGACTCAATGAACTTGGACAGGGATATGTAACCGGCTGGAATCCTGCGGGTGTTCCTTAATTACTTACTTTTGTATCACAAACCTTAACTATGAACAGATATAAAGACTTAACGCCCGAAAAGATTGATGATCAGATTGAATATCTGCTTTCTCAGCCATCCAAATATTTTTCTACTCAAGAGGATATGCTTCGATTTGCATTGAGCATTCTTGATCTTACCACGCTTGAAGGTTCGGATACCACTGCCAAAGTTGAAAAACTATGCAAACAGGCGGTGAGTTACAAAGCTAAAGGTTTGCCTAATGTTGCTGCGATATGTGTATATCCGGTGTTTGCACGACAGGTAAAAGAATTTCTTACCGGAAGTGGTGTAGCAACAGCCTGTGTTGCCGGGGCTTTTCCTTCCGGGCAATCACCCATAGAAGTTAAGCTGGCTGAAGTAAAGTATGCTGTGGACGAAGGAGCTGACGAAATCGACATGGTTATCTCCAGAGGGAAATTCCTTGAAGGCAATTACATTGAAGTGTTTGGCGAAGTAAATGCCATTAAAGATGCCTGTGGCAATGCACAGCTCAAAGTGATACTCGAAACGGGTGAACTGCTTGCCCACGACAAAATTTATGACGCATCCATCCTTGCCATGAAAGCCGGCGGTGACTTTGTAAAGACGTCAACCGGTAAGATTAGTCCGGCAGCTACACCTCAGGCCGCGTTTATGATGCTGACTGCTATCAGGGACTACCATCAATCAACCGGTAAAAAAGTAGGTTTCAAGGCTGCCGGTGGCGTTTCCACGCCTGAACAGGCGATGGTTTACCTACGATTGGTCGAACATATACTGGGTTCTGAATGGCTCAGCCCAAAACTTTTCAGGATTGGTGCAAGCAGGCTGGCTGATGGATTGGCGGAGGTAATCGGGAGTAAAAAATAGAGAGATGGCGGGAATGGGGACAAGGGGACATGGAGACGGGGAGAACCAGAACCCCGAACCAGGAACCAAAAACCGGGGACCAAGAACCAGGAACCATCTTATTATCGCTATGCGCTCTCGAAGCACGAAAACCAAGAACCAAGAACTAAAAACCAAGAACTCAACTGCCTAAGGCGGACAAACACAAAACACTTCAACAACTCAACACATCAACAAATCAACAAATCAACGATCCTTCACATTTTAAAAATGGACATAAAACTGGCAGTACTCATTGATGGTGACAACATCCCATCCGCATATGTAAAAGAGATGATGGAAGAGATCGCCAAATATGGCAATCCCACCATCAAACGTATTTATGGCGACTGGACTAAGCCAACACTCACCAAATGGAAGGTGCTGTTGCTCGAAAATGCCATTACACCCATTCAGCAATATGGCTATACTACCGGAAAAAATGCCACCGACTCGGCCATGATTATTGATGCCATGGACATACTGTACTCGGAGAAAGTAGATGGTTTTTGTCTGGTTTCCAGCGATAGTGATTTTACGCGCCTCGCTACCCGGCTGCGCGAAGCAGGAATGAAGGTGTATGGCATTGGCGAAAAGAAAACGCCCAATCCCTTTATCGTGGCCTGCGACAAATTTATCTACATTGAAATTTTGAAAAGCCACCCGGAGGAGAATGAAACAGGACCCAATGAGCAGAAGTCTGCAACCAAGCAAAGTGTGGATAAAATTACCCCTCAGGTCATCAAACTAATTGCTTCCACCATCAACGATCTGGCCGATGACGATGGCTGGGCTTTTCTGGGTGATGTGGGCAACCTTATTCAGAAAAAGCAACCCAACTTCGACTCCCGCAACTATGGTTTCCCAAAACTAACCCCCCTCATCAACTCCATCAAAGACTTTGAAATTGACCAGCGCGAAAGCCCCAAGGGAAGGTTTAAGTTGATTTATGTGAGAATAAAGGAGAAGCAGAAGGGGAAGAAGTAGTGGGAATTGAGCCAAACAGAATGCAGTCATTTTGAGTGATGGAATTCCTGTATTTTGTATTTTTGGGACACCTTAATTCCAATGAAAAGGGACGAAGAACAAAACTTAATTATTCGGAATCCACGGAAGACATTAAAAAGCCAATCGATTGCTCAGATTGCTGCTCAAATCGAAATGAAACAATTATATCAATATAGCTGTTTAACCAGGTAAAACACATATCATGAACATACAAGCGGAAAAGGCATTGATTATAGAGCAGTTTAAAAAGGTAAATGATGCAAACCTGATTCATGCTATTAAAAGCCTGCTCGATTATGCTTTAACAAAGGAAAAAGAGGATTTTGAAGTTCCGGAAGCCCACCAAAAATTGGTAATGGAACGCTTTGAGAAAGTAAGAAAAGACCCTGACAGACTGCTGGATTGGGATGAAGCCAAAAAATCGCTCAAAGTCGGATGAAAAAGTACAAGGTTAACATTGATCCTGAAGCTCTTGCCGATATTCAGGAAATTACCGAATGGTATAACGAACAGAAGACAAGCCTTGGTAATAGATTTCAGAAAACTGTAATCAGGCAAATCAATTCCTTGCATAAAGACCCACAGATTTATGCCATTCGATACCATAAAATCCGCTGCGTAATCATTGATAAATTTCCGTTTATGATTCATTTTTACTGTAATGATAAGAGCAATTCCGTCGAAGTATTGGCTGTCATCAGTACCGACCGCGATCCTAAAATTTGGGAAGAAAAAGTGTTTAAGTAATTAAAGCAGATACTGCAAGCAGTTTATTATTTAGACCAGTATAGTATAGGAAACCGGGGCAAACCTATTAAAAATGAAACAATTAACCTTAAATATAAGCGAGAGTAAATTTCATATATTCCTGGAATTTATCAAAACCCCGGATTACGTGGAGGTTGCTGAACCCGATATGAAATCATTGAGTGAATTTCAAAACAGCCTGAATCAGGTTAAGATAATGCAGGATGGTAAAATTGAAAAACAATCAGCCGGAGATTTTTTTTATGAAGTATAGCAATTTCCAAACCATTGATTTTAGCAGGAATAAACGGATTGTGCGTTTAATTCTAATGTTTTCTGCCATAACTTTTATGGCTGGTTTTACCTCCTGTTCCGGGCTTATTTTTGGAATGTACGGGATGAAAAAGCCAAAGCCGGTGGATGAAATTACCATAGCCCGCTATGCCGGTAAGTACAACATCCCGCCGGCAGATTTGTATATCATGGATACAAGCTACGTTACCTGGTTATTAGCGAAAGATACCTCTTTGTATAAGTGGGAAATACACAACCACTACCAGCCCTTACAAGCCTTATACTATAACCAAAAGGGTGAATTGGTCTCTTTTCAGGTGAACTGCTATGCGGGAGGGTTCCCCAACCTGCAATGGGAGCGCGACTCTATTTTCACTGCTTTCCCGCCACTTGAACAAACTAAAGTGGATAGCCTTATGTCCCTTCGGAAACTATTGACTTTTATATTGCCGACAGCCAACTCAAAACCAATTGAGGTAGAGGGCTTAGATTACTTTGTCGTAGTGCAATGGAACCGTTTTATGGGCAGGCAAAGTAAGCGCTTAATACGCATAGTTCAGCAGAACAGCTTATTGGCTGAGGATGTAAATGTTAGAATTATCTACGTGAACACCGACAACAATTTTGCCTTTGCAACAATAGAGAAAAAGTGAACCCCGCATTAAAAAGTGTATATCTTTTTTCATTGAATGTCATCCCGGAATTTATTCGTCCTTTTTATCAGCAACGAAGCCAACACAGTGCAGATAAGTGTGAGTGTTATGGCTAAATCCGAAAAATAAGGTTTAAGCATTTTTTTATCAAAAAAAAATTATGCCCTTTTGCCTAGATCAATATTCATTGGGAAGCCTTTTTTGCTGTGTGAGGTTTGCTTACCATTATCAGGTTGGATGCAACAGGTTCGGTAAGCTTTGCATGCAAAGCCTCTTTAGGCATACACTGGTTAGTTAGCGGGCAGATAGGTAAAAAATCAAACTAATACCGGTTTAATTCGTTTACTTTTCATTAAAAATGTAAAATGCAAGACACGAAGGCAATGATAAATATTTAATTCAAAATTTAATTTAATGGACGAAAAAATTCAAAATATAGAAATCACTTTTCTTAATATGGATGATTACGATGAACTGAAAGCCGTAATGCTGAGCGCCTATACTACGATGACTGAGAATTACTGGAAGGAGCACCAAATTAAAACTCTTATCAAGAAGTTTCCCATGGGGCAGGTAGTGGTTAAGGCTGACGGTCATTTTGCCGGCTGTGCGCTGAGTATTATCGTTAATCTCGGGAAATTTGGCGATCAGCATACCTACAGGCAGATTACCGGAAATTTCACCTTCGATACCCATACTGACGAGGGGGATACACTATATGGTATTGATGTTTTTATCAAACCTGAATACCGGGGCTTACGTCTTGGCCGTCGGCTGTACGATTACCGTAAGGAGTTATGCGAAAAGCTCAACCTCAAAAGCATCGTCTTTGGCGGACGCATTCCCAACTTTCACGAGCATGCCCATGAGCTTACCCCCAAACAATACATAGAAAAGGTAAGATTGCGCGAAATACATGACCCTGTGCTCAACTTCCAGCTTTCCAACGATTTCCATCCCATGAGGGTAATGAAAAACTATCTGGAAGGCGATAAACTGTCGCGTGAATTTGCCGTATTGCTTAAATGGGAGAATATTTACTATGAAAAGCCCACCACAGAGACTTTTACAGTTAAAAAAATAGTGCGTCTTGGCCTGGTCCAGTGGCAAATGCGTAATTATAAAGATGCACATGAGCTGATGCAACAGGTGGAATTTTTCGTAGAAGCCCTTAGTGGTTACCGCAGCGATTTCGCACTCTTTCCTGAGTTTTTCAATGCTCCGTTAATGGCTGAATACAATCACATGAGCGAAGCTGAAGCCATCCGAAACCTGGCGGGCTTTACCAGCGAACTGGTGCATGAGTTTTCTAAGCTTTCCATTTCATACAACATCAATATCATTACCGGCAGCATGCCCGAAATTGTAGACGACAGCCTCTATAACGTTGGCTATGTATGCAAGCGCGATGGTTCTGTAGAACGCTATGAAAAATTACACATTACCCCCGATGAAGCTAAGGTATGGGGAATGAAAGGTGGTAATCAGCTCAAAACTTTTGATACCGATTGTGGTAAAATAGGCGTGCTTATCTGTTATGATGTTGAATTCCCGGAACTGAGCAGATTGCTTGCTGCCGATGGTATGGATTTTTTGTTTGTACCTTACCTTACCGATACTCAGAACGGCTTTTCCAGGGTGCGTCACTGCGCCCAGTCACGGGCCATCGAAAACGAATGTTTCGTAGCCATAGCAGGCAGCGTGGGCAATTTGCCTAAGGTACATAACATGGACATACAGTATGCTCAATCCATGGTGTTTACACCCTGTGACTTTTCCTTTCCCACCAATGGCGTTAAAACGGAAGCCACCCCCAACACGGAAATGATTTTGATTTCAGATGTGGACGTGGACCAGTTGCGCGAATTACACAATTACGGAAGCGTCCGGAATTTGAAAGATCGCCGTACCGATATTTTCAGCCTGAAAAGAACAGAGGCAAAACCATGAAAGCCGGAATCCTGATTTGGTCAGATTTCCAAAAATTACTAATTTTGCACTTTGACGTCCATTTACTTCAATAAAAGGGCTTTTCTAAAACCTTCAAAATGGTTGCATCAGGCCAGTTTCTTATTGGTCTGAAATTCTCCAAAGGACGCTTTCTCATTATCCGGCTCATTTGTCCGGCCTTCCTTTTTCCAATACATTGAATGCTATAAATTGCGGTATTCATGCGAAACCTAATAATAAACCGATGTTAAAATTTAAAAAGATTACCAGTGAAGCTGATTTTGATTCAAAACTCAGCCGGGAAGCCTACGTTAATTTCTTATACAATCACCTCGACCAGTTCGGCGATTCAAAAGAAGCCATAAATAAATGTATTGATTTTGCCTTTGGCATAAACGGTGGTATGGGGGGATTCTTGTACGCAGCCTATGAGGGCGATATACTGGTAGGTGTGCTCATCATCAACAACACCGGTATGTCAGAATTTATCCCCGAACATATTCTGGTGTATGTTGCCGTAGACCCTAAGTTCAGGGGCAAAGGCTATGGCCGCGAAATTGTTGAAAAAGCGCTGAGCGAATGTCCGGGCAATGTGAAACTGCATGTAGAATATGAAAATCCTGCCAAACGACTATACGAACGCATTGGTTTTACCAGCAAATATGCGGAAATGCGGTTTAACAGGAAATAGTGCCATTCATGTTCGTAATGGAACAGCGATTCTGATCATTAAGATTAAAAATGCATCCATACTCCGCTGGTAATTGCCGGATAATGACAGCTATACGAAAAACCCACTTCAATGCATTGGATTGATCTGAGTATATTCATTTTATATATGTGCCTGCTGATTGGCATCGGCATATATTTTATGCAGCGCAATAAAAACGCGGATGATTATTTTGTAGGCGGCCGCAATATGAGCAGCCTCCATGTTGGTTTATCGGTAGTAGCTACCGATGTAGGTGGTGGTTTTTCCATCGGCCTGGGCGGACTTGGTTTTGTAATGGGCCTTTCGGGCAGTTGGATGCTGTTTACCGGACTTGTCGGCGCCTGGCTTAGCGCGGTGTTTCTTATTCCCAAAGTTAGTAAACTCGAAAACTTCAAAGAACTTTACACCTTCCCGCAAATATTTGCCCGCCTGTATAACAAGCGTGTGGCATTTACCGCCGGCATTATCTCAGCCATTGGCTACATCGGATTCACTGCCTCACAAATCCTGGCCGGAGCAAAACTGGCATCGGCTTCTTTTGTAAGCCTGAATATGGATACTGCCCTGCTAATAATGGGAATTATTGTGGTATTATATACCTTTCTGGGTGGCATGAAAGCCGTAATTTATACCGATACTGTTCAATGGCTGGTATTGATGGCCGGATTGGTATTCATTGGCATTCCGCTGGGATATACTGCTGTGGGCGGATATACAGCCATACGCGATACGGTTGCCCCCGAAATGTTTTCGTTTACCAACCTCACCTGGCAACAAGCTGTTAAGTGGAGTGTAACCATTATCCCTATCTGGTTTGTAGGCATGACGTTATATCAGCGGATTTTTGCCTGCCACGATAAAAAGACAGCCCAACGTGCCTGGTATATTGCAGGCATATTCGAATATCCCGTAATGGCATTTATGGGTGTATTATTGGGCTTATTTTCACGTGTCGCCGCCGATCAGGGTATGTTTGCCTACCTGGGTTATGATGCCATACATCATCTCGATCCGGAAATGGGCCTGCCCATGCTTTTACGCACTGTGCTTCCCGTTGGCCTTATGGGTCTGATGATGTCGGCTTATTTTTCGGCCATAATGTCCACCGCCGACAGTTGTCTGATAGCCGCCTCGGGCAACCTGGTTACTGACATCATTGGTCGTTTTGTAAATTTCGGGTCCTCCCATAAGCGCATATTGCTACTCTCACAAATCATGACGTTGGTGTTGGGAATTTTCGCGCTCTTTCTGGCTTCTAACATGCAAAATGTGCTGGAATTGATGCTCTATTCATACGCTTTTATGGTTTCCGGATTGTTTATCCCGATTATCGGAGCGTTTTATTGGAAAAGAAGCAGTGCAACTGCAGCATTATGGGCTATGTTGATCGGAGGGGGCACTACCATCACCCTAATCATTACCAACCCTCCCCTGCCTTTCGGATTGGATCCAAATATCTTCGGAATCACTGCTTCTGCACTGATTTTTATCGTTTTCAGTTATATTTTCCCCACTCCTGAGGTGGAACCAAACTTATCTGCACATGGACTGGCAAAAACTTGAAAAGGAATTAATTACCCTTCGTCATCAACTGCACCGCGCGCCTGAATTGTCCGGCAACGAAGTGGCAACTGCCCGCAAAATTGAAGCATTTGCCCGCAGGCATTCACCACATCAATTGATTACCGGATTGGGCGGACAGGGAATTGCGGTGGTATATATGGGCCAAAATCCCGGTCCAACTCTCCTCATTCGGTGTGATATGGATGCCCTGCCCATTCAGGAAATCAATGAAAACCTGGATTATGCATCCGAAACGGCAGGTGTTTCACACAAATGCGGGCACGATGGCCATATGGCAATAGCAGCCGGCTTGTTGCCCTTGCTCGCACAATACAAGCCGGCAAAAGGCCGGGTAGTGATACTCTTTCAACCTGCTGAGGAAACCGGTCAGGGCGCAGCTCAGGTAATTCATGATCCTAAATTTGCTCAAATAAAACCCGATTATTGCTTCGCACTCCACAATCTACCCGGTTTTGCATCAGGAAACATTATCGTGGGTAAGGATACCTTTGCATCCGCTTCTACCGGATTAATTGTAAAGCTGAATGGGCGCACCGCCCATGCTGCCGAACCCGAAAAAGCCATTACTCCTGCCCTGGCTATTGCCGGGCTTATCAAACGATTGCCTAAATTGGCAAATCCCAATGAAACCCAGAACTTTTCGCTACTCACCATCATTCACGCACGGATTGGGGAACGTGCCTTTGGAACTACCCCCGGCTATGCTGAACTGATGGTTACTCTAAGGGCGCACACCAATGAACAATTGGAAACACTGTGTTTAAAAGTTACAGCGGTAATTGAAGAGGTGGCGAAAGCCAACCATCTGGAAACCGGATTGGAATGGGTGGAAGCTTTCCCGGCAACGGTAAACGATGATGAGTGTAATAAGGAAATAACCAGGGCTGCAACTTCACTCAACTTTACCATTGAGCATTTACCACTGCCTTTTCGCTGGTCTGAAGATTTTGGACATTTCACCCACCATTTCAAAGGGGCGCTCTTTGGACTGGGCTCGGGAATTAATCAACCCGAACTTCATCATCCAGCCTATAACTTCCCGGATGAAATCATACTTAAAGGCGCCAAATTTTTTCACCAGATCATTAAGCAAATAAACGACTAAATATGTTCAAGTCATCCATCATCGAAATCAGTGAATCTGCTATAAATCAAAATATTACATTTGTTAAATCCATTCTTCTCGAAGGCGTAAAGTTATCCTGCGTTGTTAAAGGCAATGCTTACGGGCATGGGGTAGCGGAATATGTCCCCCTGGCTGAAAAGGCCGGCGTGGATCACTTTTCCGTGTTTAGTGCCGATGAAGCTTATGAAGTAAAAAATGTTTGCCGCCCCGGAACCGACATCATGATAATGGGATACACAGACGATCAGGCACTAAGTTGGTGCATTGAACAAGGTATTGAATTTTATGTATTTGATTTCGATCGCCTCATAAAAGTGGCTGAGGTGGCGGAATCTCTGAACAAAAAAGCCAAAATTCATATTGAGATAGAAACCGGCTTTAACCGGACCGGTTTTAATATGACGGAGTTCAGTGATGTGTTGAAATTTATAAAAAACCATGCTTCCTCCATTTCCTTTGAAGGCTTGTGCACCCATTATGCCGGGGCAGAAAGCATCGCCAACTATGTGCGTGTGCAAAGCCAGTTAAAAAAGTTCATCCAGGCGCGCAGGAAGGCCGAAAAGGCGGGCGTTACCCCCAGGCGTTATCATACTGCGTCATCGGCGGCAACCATCACCTATCCCAAAACGCAAATGGATATGGTTAGAATTGGTATTTTGCAGTTTGGTTTCTGGCCAACCCCTGAAACCCATGTGCAATACATAAATAAACATGGAGAACCACGACAGCCGTTGCAGCGCATTCTAACCTGGAAGTCAACCGTAATGAGTACCAAAAATATCAAAGCGGGTGAGTTTATTGGCTATGGAACCTCTTATCTGGCTATCACCGATAAGGTAATTGCAACCGTGCCAGTGGGTTATGCTCATGGTTTTCCCCGCAGCTTAAGCAATATGGGGAGGGTACTCATTCACGGCAAGCGGGTAGGGGTTATCGGCACCGTGAATATGAATATTATGACCATTGATGTTACCGCACTGGAGGGCGTTAAACCCGGTGATGAAGTGGTTATCATCGGCCATCAGGGTGAGCTCGATATTTCTGTGGCTTCCTTCAGCGAACTTAGTGCTCAGGTAAATTACGAAACCCTTACCCGGCTTCCGGCAAATATCCAAAGGAAAATTGTGGAATAAGCTGAAAGTTTGAACATTAGACAGAGCAGTGGGTTACATTTATAATTCCTTACCATTAATAACAGCAACACAATTAATCTTTCAATGAGATCAATCCAACCCAATCCCTTTTATTCTCTGATTTTGGGCTGTATTATAGGACTGGCATTGGCCTGGCCTGTGCAACACAGCGCTGCTCAGATCGTCGCCGACCACACTGTGGTTGCTGAATTCGAAAAAATTCCACAAGCTTACCTGGATGAAGTTAAAAAAATGTGGGTAATCCTGGCCGGTGAATCACATTCAAGTGGTTATCGCATTGGTGCCAGGCTTCTTGCGCAGCAATATCCGGCTTATGCCATTAAAATCCGCGAATCAGGTACGCCTGATTCATACACCGATCAGCACCTCAGACTGAGCCGGGCAACCTGGGGCGACCTGCACAACGCCTCAGGTTGGATTTATAATTACGGTGAAGAAGACTGGTTTACCGGATCCCGAGCCGTTGAACGCACTAAAGCCCACCTTACCTATTGCAATACAAATAATCTGGAAATTGCGGCCATGGGCTTTGGTTGGTGTTGGGATATGACCGGCACCAACTGGCCTGCCGGTACGCCCGATCCGGTGTATCAGGTGCGCTGGGCCGGACGAACCGAATATGGACCTCAGGGAAATAAGCGCTGGGGACTGGATGATGAAGATTTTGAATTGACCGGGAATACCATAAATATGGATACCTACCTGCACACCACCACCGAATATGATGAATATTGCGCACAGAATGATTATGCAACAAGGGTATTCTTTACGACAGGTCCGGTGGATGCAAATGAAAACCTGAATGAAAATGGTTATCAGCGCTTCCTGAAGCATGAAAGAATCAGAAATTATGTGAATAGCGACAGTCGTCGGATTTTGTTCGATTATGGCGATATACTCTGCCACAACGACAACGGTGAACGGCATGAGGTGAGCTGGACCGACTTCGGAGGTGCGTTGCAAACCTTTCAGGCTATTCATCCGGATAATATGATTGATCTTGATGGCAGCTACCGCGAAGATGGTGACCACATTGGTGAGCGGGGTGCCGTGCGTCTGGCAAAGGCAATGTGGTGGATGCTGGCCCGCATGGCAGGATGGGATGGTTCTACCGTAGGATTAAACACAACTGATCCACCGGCAAATCCGACAATTTATCCCAACCCCGTATCTGATTATGTGTTTGTAGAGACGGAAAAACAATGGAGAAATGCCAGTTATCAATTGTTGGATATGAACGCAAGGATTCATCAATCCGGCATTGCCAATGGCACTCAATTAAAGCTCGATATCAACGATCTGGATAAGGGTGTATACGTACTTAGCATAGAGGATGAAGGAATTAAATACCATCATAAATTGATTAAAATTTAAACTACTCCTCTTCGTATCCCAACTCAATGGAAGGGTTCCAAAACAATTCCCTGAAGTTGGTGATCTGATCATTTTCCACAACTATGCCTTCACTTTCAAGCAATTGCTGCATCATACCGGCGCTGCCAAAATGAGCCTTGCCGGTAAGCAGACCATTGCGGTTTACCACCCGGTGAGCCGGAATCTGAGTGACCGCAAGGTGGGAAGCATTCATCGCCCAACCCACCATGCGCGCCGAACCGCGGCTGCCGAGATAGTTTGCAATGGCTCCGAAACTTGTAACCCGACCATAGGGAATCTGCTGCACTACCAGGTACACACGCTCAAAAAAGCTATCGGTTGTTTTTGGACTCGCCATTATTTTTGTATTACTGCCAGTTCTTATTTTCTTTCTCATAAATTAACCCCTGTATAGCAACAATGGCATTTCATAGCGGCATTTGTAATGATGCTCCCGCTCCAGGCAAGAGGTAATTTGTAATTTATTTTTCCAACTGAAACCTTAAATATTTAATCGGCTTACCTTCTGCCAGAAATAATTTTTCGTAATGGGTTTGGGTTAACATTACATCGTCATCCAGATTACTGTTATGCAAATCAAAAGTGTGCATAAGCAGTTGATGATTGCCTTCATTTATTACCTCAAGTGTAAATTCAAAGAGTTCGGTATTGTCTGTTTTAAGATGAATAATGCCTCCTGGCTTTAAAAAACCGGCATAACGACTGAGGAAAAGGGGCGAAGTAAGTCTTTTTCGCGGTTTCACCGGTTGCGGATCAGGAAAGGTAATCCAGATAGAATCCACTTCATTTTCTGCAAAAGCATGTTCAATAAAATCGATGCGGGTACGCAGAAAAGCTACATTCTTCATGCCGTCTTCAAAGGCAGTTTTGGCTCCCCGCCAGATGCGGGCACCTTTAATGTCAACACCCAGATAATTATTATGAGGATATCGTTTTGCCAGAGCCAGCGTATATTCTCCCTTGCCACAGCCCAATTCAAGTATAATGGGATGTGTGTTGCCAAAAAAACCGGCCCATTTTCCCTTTAGGGGGAAATTATGGTGTATTTCATCAAAGGAAGGCTGAACTACGTGTGGGAAAGTAGCGGTTTCGTCAAACCTTTCCTGCTTCTTTTTAGGCACA
This sequence comes from Lentimicrobium sp., assembly GCA_034007585.1. GTDB lineage: Bacteria > Bacteroidota > Bacteroidia > Bacteroidales > Lentimicrobiaceae > Lentimicrobium. The sequence goes on from JAVEQP010000065.1 coordinate 20,106, forward strand.
ATGCTTGGATTGAATAAAACAATGACTTTGGTGCTACAAAAATATTAATAATCCAATATTGCACACCCTAATGCTGTCTATTTAATTGCATAGCCCGAATTGCAGGATTTCAGCCCTTATTGTCAATCATAGTCAAATAAAATTCAATCTCCATCTGATGTGATGCAAAAACTCAACATCAATACCAGTACCAGCGCTGCAGGAATCTATATGATTCGTTTAGATAATGGTGCTGTCATCAGCAGCCGCAAAGTAAGTGTGAGCAGATAATTATCGAAGAACGACAAATACTAAAAAAAAACCTCTCGGTGATGATCAACGGGAGGTTTTTTGTTAATACACTATATATGTTTTAAAAGTCTATTCGATATATTCACGTGAATTTGAGGAATAGGGCCAAATTTATGATTGGCAGCAGATGAAGTAAGGAATAGGCTACTTCTCTCTGCACTTCGGATGGTCCCGACTGCGCCCGACCACCGAAAATAGCTTCATCTTTTACTCTTTCAAAATTAAAACAAGTCTTCAATCAGTTTATCATCCGCAAAATTGGGCAGGGTAACTTTAAGTAAAGGCTCCTGTTCCATAGCACGTTTTATAGCAAAAACAGCACCTTCGTTGCGTGCCCAGGAGCGGCGCGAAATACCATTGTTCACGTCCCAGTGCAACATCGAGCGTAGTCGGCGGTCGCTGTCGGCACTGCCATCCAGCAGCATACCAAAGCCACCATTGATTACTTCGCCCCAGCCAACACCTCCGCCATTGTGAATGGAAACCCAGGTAGCTCCGCGGAATGCATCACCAATCACATTCTGAATGGCCATGTCGGCGGTAAAGCTGCTGCCGTCGTAAATATTTGAGGTTTCGCGGAAAGGGGAATCGGTGCCGGAAACATCGTGGTGGTCGCGACCCAGCACAACCGGTGCACTAAGGCGGCCATCGGCAATGGCTTTGTTAAATTCAGCGGCAATTTTGGTGCGTCCTTCGCAATCGGCATACAGTATGCGTGCCTGCGAACCTACCACCAGGCGGTTTTCTTTGGCTCCTTTTATCCATTGAATGTTGTCCTTCATCTGCTGACTGATTTCGGCCGGAGCAGTGGAGGCAATTTCTTCTAACACCTGCATGGCAATGTGGTCGGAAGTATCTAAATCTTCGGGTTTACCCGAAGTACATACCCATCGGAACGGTCCGAAACCATAATCAAAGCACATGGGCCCCATAATATCCTGAACATAGGAAGGATAGCGGAATTTGCCGTCGCTCTTAAAAATATCGGCTCCTGCCCTGCCCGATTCCAGCAAAAAAGCATTGCCGTAATCAAAGAAGTACATCCCTCTTTCACTTAGTGTATTGATGGCAGCAACCTGACGGATTAGGGATGCGTGTACCCGGTTTTTAAATTCTTCTGGCTGATGCGCCATCATATCATTGGCGGCTTCATAATCAAGCCCGGCCGGATAGTAGCCTCCTGCCCAGGGATTGTGCAGTGAAGTCTGGTCCGATCCCATATCCACGTGAATGTTGCGTTCGGCAAGCCGTTCCCACAGGTCAACAATATTACCCAGATAGGCAATGGAGCGCGCCTGTTTCAAATCCTTGTATTTAAGCGCCAGGTCAATGGCGGTATCCACACTGTCAGAGATTTCGTCCACCCAACCCTGGCTGTGGCGCTTATTGGCAGCATGGGGATTAACTTCGGCACAAATGGTCACCACTCCGGCAATATTTCCGGCTTTTGGCTGGGCGCCACTCATCCCGCCAAGGCCCGAGGTAACAAATAAGCGGCCTTCGGGACCTTCGCCATGTTTGGCAATTTTGCGGCTGGCATTCAGCACCGTGATGGTGGTTCCATGCACAATGCCCTGCGGGCCGATGTACATATACGAACCGGCCGTCATCTGGCCATATTGTGAAACACCCAATGCATTGAATTTCTCCCAATCGTCGGGTTTTGAGTAATTTGGAATTACCATGCCATTGGTCACCACCACGCGGGGTGCATCTTTGTGCGAGGGGTACAATCCCATGGGATGGCCGGAGTACATAACCAAAGTTTGCTCGTCGGTCATTTCAGCCAGGTACTTCATGGTTAAAAGGTACTGCGCCCAATTCTGAAAAACTGCACCATTCCCACCGTATGTTATTAGCTCGTGCGGATGCTGCGCTACGGCAGGGTCAAGGTTATTTTGAATCATTAGCATAATGCCGGCTGCCTGTGCCGACTTTGCAGGATATTCGCTAATGGGTCGCGCATACATTTCATAATCAGGGCGAAGGCGATACATATATATACGTCCGTATTTGCGTAGCTCTTCTACAAATTCGGGAGCCAGTTCGGCGTGATGTCTCGGATCAAAATACCGAAGTGCATTGCGCAGGGCGAGTTTCTTTTCTTCCGGGTTAAGTATATCCTTGCGCACCGGAGCATGGCTTACAGATGAATCAATGGCTTTGGGCAATGGAAGTGTTTCGGGAATGCCGGCAAGTATGGCTTGCTGAAAATGATTGAGTGACATGGTATGATGATTTTACTAAATTGATAATTCTATGCGGCAAAGGTAGTAAAGGATTTCAGATTTCAGATTTCAGATTGCGGATTGCGGATTGCGGATTGC
>JAVEQP010000066.1:0-22197 GCA_034007585.1 Lentimicrobium sp.
TAACTATTACTTTTGGAAAACTGAATACCAGTTAAAACTTTTCTAACAAACCGCCCTGTACCGAACGGTACGCAGGGTGGTGTGAGAGGACAGGTAGGGTACTAATCCCTACCTTCCTACTCGATTGCATTCATTTGAATGACTCTTGCTTCAGAATCAATTGTTAAAAGAGCTGTTTTTATTTAATAACGAACAGTGTAAACCAACTGTTTTTGCCACAGGGCACGATCTCCATTCGTACATAAGGGACGGAACCATCGGGATGGTGTATGGGGTGGCATTGTATTATTTTAACTCTTTATGCCAGCCCCGATAATGAATTCTTATAGCTTATTAATGACTTTTTGTAATGTATTCCAGAGCCTTTCTGCTGATTTATCCCACGTAAATCTTTCTGCACGTGTAAAACCTGCTTCGATTAGGGCTTTTCGTTTTTCATGAGAACCGCTTATGGTCTGCATCGCTGCTTCAATACTTTTTGGATCAAACGGCTCAACCAACAGTGCCGCTTCACCAGCAATTTCGGGCATGGAGGTTACATTGGAGGTTATTACGGGTGTTCCGCAGCGGAAGGCTTCAATTATGGGAATGCCAAATCCTTCAAAATAGGATACATAGGTGAGCGCAAGGGCAGCACCCATGGCCAGTTTCATATCGGCAGTATTGAGACGTCCGGCAAATTTTATATCCTCTTTACAGCTTAAACCCTCATAAACCTCGGCTATTTCTCCTGTCCACCATTTGCGCGCGCCGGCAATCATTAACATGGTGCCGTTTTTATCATTGGTCTTAAACAGCTCAAATGCCCTGAACAGGTTTACCAGGTTTTTGCGGGGATGTAAGGCTCCAACGAAAAAGAAATAGGGCTTTCCATCGGTGAATTTCTGGAGTGCTGAAGTTTTTTGTGCTTCACTCAATGGTGCATAATGCTCGTTGGCCCCGTTAAATACCACATCTATGCGGTTTGGGTCAATATTATATTGTTTCACAATATCTTGTTTTGAAAATTCTGAAACGGTGGCTATACGCTGGGCTTTATGCGCATATTTTGGGAAGAAGTAACGATAATACCATCGCTCTGCCCGGGGCAGATCTTCCGGGTAATGTTCAAAATTCAGGTCATGAAACACGGCAACTCCTGGCACTTTGCTGCTGAGAGATAAATAGCCGTCGGGCGATAGAAATAAATCGGCGTTTATCTTTTTTAATGCCCGCTTCACTGAAAATTCAAACCAGATGAAATAAAGCAGCGGGTGTCGTGCTTGTGGACCTATAACTATGGGATGCACATTTGTGCCAAAAATAAATTCGGGATGATAGGGCCGATCAAAAATAAAGTAAAATTGATGTTCAGGATGGGCCAGGGTGATACGCTTGAGGTTCTCGAAGGTGAACCATCCAATTCCTTCCAGCCGGCCATGAAGCAATAGTCGTGTATTGACTGCAATATTCAATGCGTTGTTTTTTTTTAACTGAATTACATGCTGACTTCAGTTTATGTTAAGAATAATGTAAATTTGCGCAAATTTAAAGTTTTCCGGCTTACAGGCGACCAAAATTGGTATTTGCCTGGAATTCCGCCCTCATTCATTTACAGGTATGCAACGTAAATTTCTTACCAATCTTGGTTTCCTGCTGTTGCTTAACCTGTTGATTAAACCCATTTATATTTTTGGCATTGACCGAACGGTTCAAAACGTTGTGGGAGCTGAGGATTTTGGATTCTATTTTGCAGTTTTTAACTTTTCCTTTATTTTTAATATCCTGCTTGATTTTGGTATTACCAATTTCAATAATAAAAATATCGCTCAAAACACCCATCTGTTAAACAAGCACTTTTCAAGTATTATTATTCTTAAACTTATACTGGCGATAGTTTATTTCATAGTTATATTTGGTTTTGGGCTCGTTCTGGGATACAGAGGGCATGAACTCTGGCTGCTTGGTCTACTGGGGTTAAACCAGTTTTTTGCTTCTTTCATTCTGTATCTGCGATCGAATATTTCGGCACTTTTTTTCTTTAAAACAGACAGCATAATCAGCGTGCTCGATAGGGTTTTGATGATATTGATTTGCAGTGTGCTGCTCTGGGGTAACCTCACCCATCAGCAATTTAAAATAGAGTGGTTTGTTTACGCGCAAACGGTTTCCTATGTTTTAACTGCACTTATTGCGCTGGTCATTGTCGTAAAAAAGGCCTCCTTCAGAAAGCTCAACTGGAATTTACCATTCTTTCTAATGATTATAAAACAAAGCCTTCCTTTCGCATTGCTTGTTTTATTAATGGCCTTTTATAACCGCTTTGATTCTGTGATGCTCGTAAAATTACTTGGTGATACGGAAGGGAGGGAGCAGTCCGGAATATATGCGCACGCCTATCGTTTGCTGGATGCCTCAAATAATTTTGCTTATCTTTTCTCAGTTTTATTGCTCCCTATATTTGCCCGTCTGATCAAAGAAAATCAAAAGGTAGAGCACCTGGTTAAACTATCATTTTCTCTGCTTTTTGTTGTTTCGGTTACCTTTGCTGTTAGCTCCTGGGCATTTCGCGTATCCATAATGCAGCTTATGTACTGGCATCTCATTCAGGAGTCAGCTAAAGTATTTGGAGTGCTGATATTTTGTTTTATTGCCATTTCAACCACTTATGTGTTTGGAACCTTGCTTACCGCTAATGGTAATTTAAAACAACTGAATATTGTGGCTGCCGGTGGCATGTTACTCAATATCGGATTAAATTTAATGCTTATACCCCGAATGGGGGCATTGGGCTCAGCATGGGCAAGTCTGGTTACCCAGTCTGTCATGGCCATTCTTCAAATTATTCTGGCCGCTGTATTTTTTAGATTCCGGTTTAATCCGGTATATGCCTTACGGTTATTTCTATTTTGTAGCGGAGTAATTGTTATAAATTTCATTATGAAACAGTTACCTTTACATTGGATAAAATCCTTCTTGCTTACGATAGCTTTTTCTCTTTCTCTGGCCACAGTGTTGAGCCTGCTCGATGTGCGTAATTTTATACGATTGTTTACAGGCAGGTTTAAAGGTGCATAAAAATTGCAGGTTTCTGCCTGGCTTTCCTTAGCTCGTTTAAACACCCGGGAAGGGTATATTGAAATCGGATTTGTATTATTGGCTGATTTAAGCCAATCAAATGAAATTGAAGCTCTTTTGTATGTTAACAGGCGGAAGAATAACCCGATAATTACAGCAATCAGAATTTCTCTTAATACTTTAAGTTAATTGATGAAACTTTTTTCCATATCTTTGGCACCCTTAAACGAACCTCCAATTGATGATGTCGGAGTACAAACCAACGAGACATAAAGATTTTGATTCCACAAATCTGGGTACATTTCTGTACGCATGGCGTAAGCATTTGGTTGTTATAGGATTGGTTGCTGCAATTCTTGCCATCATTTTCTCGACACCTTATTTTATTACGCCTCTTTACCGTTCAACCGTAGTTTTATTCCCGGTCTCGAGCAATTCAATTTCACGTGCTTTACTTAATGAGCAACCTTCTGCTAAAAGCGATATCCTTGAATTTGGCGAGGATGAACAAACGGAACAAATGCTTCAAATATTAAGTTCCAGTAAGATTCGCGATCGGGTAGTGTATAAATACGACTTGCTGAAACACTATAAAATAAATCCTTCTTCCAAATATAAAAATACCGAACTCTTTCGCCAGTGGGAAAGCAATATTACTTTTAGACGGACCGATTATATGGCGGTGAAGATTGCTGTGCTTGATCGTGATCCACAGATGGCTGCTGATATTGCCAATACCATTTCGGAACTGCATGACTCCATTAAAAACGAAATGCAGCGTGAACGTGCAGTCAGGGGATTTGAAATTGTAAAAAATGAATATCTGAAGCTGCAGCGGGATATAGCCGAAATGGAAGATTCATTGCGGAGAATTCGTGAAAAAGGAGTGTACGATTACGAATCACAAAGTGAAATGATTAACCGGCAATTGGCTATAGAAATTGCCAGAGGTAACCGCAGTGGTATTAATGCACTGGAAGAACAATTGACGCTGCTGGCCAAATACGGAGGAGCATACGTTTCGCTTCGTGATATGCTTGAGCACGAAAAAAAACAGCTTAGCTATTTAAAGGCTCGTTATGAAGAAGCCCAGGTGGATGCCACTGAAACGCTTCCACAAAAATTTGTAGTGGAATCAGCGTATAAGGCTGAGCGCAAGTCATACCCGGTCAGGTGGATTATAGTTTTGGTCTCAACATTATCTGCACTTATGTTGAGTGCCATTGTTATTCTGATCATCGAAAAAACCGGCAATCAACATTTGTTAAAAAAAAAGCCTTCTTCCTTAGGAGAAAAGTAAGAATTAAATTCAGCATAATGGACAACATTAAGCCAAACATGGAAAACTATTTCAGCAACATCCATATGATGAATATTTTCTTCAAATGGAAATGGCATCTCCTTGCTATTGCTGTTATTGCTGCATTATTGGCAGCTATTTTCTCTGGTGCACTCTTCATCAAGCCCAGGTATAAATCCTATGCCCTGGTTTATCCTTCTAACATTGCGCCATATTCTGATGAGAGTGAATCAGAACAGATGCTGCAGTGGTTTTTATCAGAAGATATTCGCGACAGCGTGATGAAAAAATTTGACCTTCCCCGACATTATGAAATTGACCCTTCATATAAGTATTTTAGTTCTACCATGAATTATCTTTACAACAAAAATGTAAAGATCAACAAAACGCAGTGGGAATCTATTGAGATAACGGTGATGGATACCGATCCGGAAATTGCGCGTGATATGGTATTGTCCATCATTCACTTTGTGAACCAGAAGATTAGGAGCATTCACCGTGAAAAATATATTGAAGTAGCCAGGAGTATGAATCAGACACTGGAACAGAAACGCGCTCAGCTCGACAGTATAGAGGCAGAATTATCAATGCTCAGTCAGGAATATGAACTGATTGATTTTGAGAGTCAGGCCAGGGAAATTACCCGGGGTTACCTGCGTACTGTTGACGGATCAAACTCCACCAACATTAATATGAAAGATGTTATCCGGTTAAAGGAAAACTTTGAGCAAAAAGCAGGGCGTATGGCTATTCTCACTCAAAGACGTGATGACGTACTCAGGCTTTATGCTCAGTTTGAGGAAGTTTATGATCGGGCCGTTTATGATGCCAATAAGCATTTTACCTTTACCAATGTAATTACTCCACCGGTGGTGGCCGACAAAAAGTCTTACCCCGTGCGCTGGCTCATTGTGCTGTATGCGGTTGCTGCTTCTCTTGTCTTCGCAGTTGTAGCCATTTCAATTATCGAAAACAAAAGACGCATACTGGCCGAAAATTAGCTTTCCTGATTCGGCCCGCATGTTTATAAATAGTTGTAAATTATCACCTTGTGTCTGACAAAATTAAAATAAGATGGTTTTATCTGCTCAGTGGCTTTTTCATTGTGCTCAATACCATTCTGGTGATAAAGGAGATGTATTGGGGCATTGCGATTCCAGTGTCGATTGTAGTTCTTTTCATGTATTTCTTCTGGCTCGATAAATTACTCCTTCTTATTGTGCTGCTTGTTCCTGTTTCGGTGGAAATTGCCAACAGTGATTTGGGCTTTGGTATATCGTTGCCTGCAGAACCAATGCTGGTTGGAGTAATGCTCCTTTTTATCCTTAAACTTATTTTTGATCGTAATTACGACAAAAGTATCCTAAGGCATCCGGTTACCCTGGCGGTATTTTTTAATCTCTTTTGGATATTGATAACCAGTTTAACAAGCTCAATGCCGGTGGTTTCCTTTAAATTTCTGATAGCACGGCTGTGGTTTGTGGTTCCCATGTTCTTCCTGGGCGTTTTGCTTTTTAAAAACCTGAAAAATCTGGAACGTTTCCAATGGGCTTATGTTATTTCACTTATTGTAGTTATTATATATACTACAGTCAGGCATACTCAGTACGGATTTGCCGAGAAGCAGGGTCATTGGGTGATGAAACCTTTTTATAATGACCATACTGCTTACGGTGCCATTCTGGCATTTTTTGTTCCGGTTTTTATTGGGGCTATTTTTTTACGCAATCGCTCAAAGTTCTACCGTTATTCAGCCTGGGGTGTCTCTGTTATTCTTTTAATAGCCTTGTTCTTATCATACAGTCGTGCAGCCTGGCTAAGTGTGGCTGCAGCTCTAGTGGTAGCCCTGCTCATCGTTTATAAGATTAAACTGAGGTGGATTCTTACCAGTTTGGGAATATTGATAGCTTCTTTTTATATATTTAAAAGTGAAATTCTTTTTGTACTTGAAAAAAACAAGCAGGATTCATCTGCGGATTTTATCGAACACGTTCAATCCATTTATAATATTTCTTCTGATGCTTCGAACCTGGAGCGGATTAACCGATGGCAGTCGGCCTTCAGGATGTTTGATGAGCGGCCGGTCTTTGGATGGGGTCCAGGAACGTATCAGTTTATTTATGCACCTTTCCAACGATCCAAGGAACGCACCATTATAAGTACCAATGCGGGAGACCTGGGCAATGCGCACAGTGAGTATATCGGGCCGCTATCAGAGCAGGGCCTGCCGGGAATGTTGAGCATTGTCTGGCTGGCTATAGCTGCGATTGTAACGGGAATCAGGGTATATCGAAAGGCTCAAAGTCATGATGTGCGCATCTTCAGTCTGGTAGTTGTACTTTCACTGATTACCTATTTTATCCATGGTTTTCTCAATAACTTCCTGGATACAGATAAAGCGTCGGTACCTTTCTGGGGGTTCATTGCCATGTTGGTGGCGTTGGATATATATCATAAACAATCGGTGGATGCTATTGAAGTTGCTGATAAAGAGCAGCTTCCCTGATTCCTCTTCGGGTTTCAAAACCAATATCAAATTTCTGGTTTTTAATTTCTGATCCTCACAGTTATAAGCTGATCAAAAAAACTTAATAATTTTTATCTTTTCAGACGCCCGGGCGATTACTGTCCTTATCATAGTTGCATTACAAGCAGCCTGATGCCTCAGGATTCCGGTGCCGGACTTTTGCCCAAACCTTCCGTGCCGGCATCCAGTTGGCTAAGTATGTTGGGTAAGCGGCGGAGTGCTGCCAGTTCCTTCCATTTTTTGCGGGCTTCATCTGCCGGTATTCCGAAATACACCTTACCGCCTTCAAGGCTTTTATCTACGGCTGAAGTGGCCAGCAGTACTGCGCCTTTGCCTATTACAATATCTTTATTGATGGCTACCTTTCCCCAAAGGATAACATCATCTTCAATGCGGGTAACCCCGGCTATGGCACAATGTGATCCTATAAGGCAATTCTGGCCAATGGTCGTATCATGGCCCACCTGCACGTGGTTATCGAATTTGGTCCCCCGGCCAATTACCGTGTCGCCCGACACGCCGCTGTCAATGGCGCAAAGCGCACCAATTTCAACATCGTCTTCAATCACAACCCTACCGCAGGTATTAAACTTTCGGTATCCTTCCGGCTTCCGCTGAAAGTAATAGGCATCACCGCCAATTACACTGTTCGAATGGATTATCACATTATCGCCGATAACCGCATAGTCATAGATACTTACATTGGAATGAATAATGCAGTTCATACCGATAACAACATGGTTTCCAACGAAGGTATTGGGCTGAATTACCGTTCCTTCGCCTATGGATGCTGTTGGGCTAATGGCATTGGAAGAAGGTGTAAAAGGCCTGAATTTTTTGACCAATACATTAAATGCTGCGAAAGGATCGTCATGCAATAGCAATGCCTTCCCTTCAGGACACTCCACCGGGGTATTGATGATGATTGTGGTGGCCTTTGAATTCAATGCTTTGGTATAATACTTGGGATGATCAACAAATGTTATGTCGCCGGTTTCAACCATGTGAATTTCATTCAGACCTGTTATCTGAAATGCAGGATCACCGGTGTATTCTGCTTCAATCATTGAAGCTATGGTTGCCAGAGACACGGGGGGATGAATTTTCATACCTGAGCGTGAGTTAAAAAAACCAACTCAAAACAGATAAGCTGGTTCTTAAAAAAATTATAATTTTACCCTTTCGTAATAATCTCCCGTTCGGGTATCTACCCTGATGCGTTCGCCTTCACTGATAAACAGTGGAACATTTACGGTAGCCCCGGTGTCAACTGTTGCAGGTTTGAGTGTATTGGTAGCGGTGTCGCCCCTTAGTCCCGGCTCGGCATACGTAACGGTCAGTTCCACAAATGGCGGTAAGTCACAGCTCAGCGGGGTTTCTGTTTCCGCATGGATCAATATTTCAACACCTTGTCCTTCTTTGAGGAATTGAGGGGCGTTAATTAATACTTCTTCAATGGAGAGCTGCTCAAAGGTTTCGGTATGCATAAAATGATACCCGTTGTCATCATTATACAGAAATTGATAGGGTCTGCGCTCTACGCGTGCCAGATCAATCTTTACTCCGGCACTGAAAGTATTGGGTATAACTTTACCTGTTTTTAGATTGCGAAGTTTTGTGCGAACAAAAGCTGCTCCCTTGCCGGGTTTAACATGTTGAAATTCAACAATTGAATATAAATCTCCGTTAAATTCAATGCAGAGGCCATTTTTAAAATCTGCGGTAGTTGCCATAAAATATTATGCTTGTTGTTTTTTTGAGTGGCAAAGGTAATATTTTTTATTTCGCTTACCGAGATTAATTAATATATCCTGCACAAAATCAGCAACAAACAGCAACCATCGAAGTTCCTTTTGTCAGACAAAATTCAATGAAAACAAATTGTCGCTATTAGCTTGTAAATTAATAATTTACACCTGGGAAACTACCTGATTCTTCTCTATTTTTTTATAATCTTCTAACTGAATGGTTTGAGTGCAAAAGTTGTGTTCAGCAGCAACTGAATTAGAGCTTACTGCAATCAGGCGGTCGAAACTGTTTTTTGAGATCAGATTCGCATACCAATCCATGCCCTGACTGTCGAGATTTGAAACCGGCTCATCCAACAGTAAGGCGGGTGTGTCGCTCAAAATGGCCAGTGCCAGTTTTACCCGTTGCTTCATGCCAGATGAAAAGAAGCGTATGGGCTTATCGGCGCTGTCAGTTAGATAACAGATTTTTATCAGTTCAGTGGTTGACATATTGCGCATCAATGGTTTTAACCTGCGATGGAAACAAACCATTTCGGTTAGGGTAAAATCTTCGATGAGTTCTATATAGGGCGCAGCAATTGACATCAGTCTGAACGCATGCTCCGGTCTGATTTCAATGTCTTTTAAACGATAGGTTATTGTGCCGGCAGTGGGCATTATTGCCGAGGCAATCATCTGAAGCAGGGTGGATTTGCCGGAACCATTGCGGCCCAGGATAGCAGTTCCTTGACCCGATTGGAGTGTAGCCGATAAATTGGAAAATATCTGCTGATGATTGTATCTTTTTTCTGCCTGATGAAGCGTAATTTCGAGCATGTCAATATAAAATTCAGCACTAGTGTGCTGTGTTAGGTGTACAATGTCACAAAGTTTAAAAAGTAACCTTAGCCTGAATGATTCAAACGTTTTAGATGAAATGAAGAGGCTTCAGGTTAATTGCCGGTTAAAGTTGTTTGGCATAGCCTTTCATAATGCCCCGGCTTGACCGCGAAATAAATGAAATGATTTCATCACGTTCAGAAGTGGCAGGCAGATTGGCTTCAATAAATTCGAGGGCCTGGGATACATTATTACCTTTGAGATATATATAGCGGTAAATATCCTGGATTTCTCTGATTTTATCTGCAGAAAATCCCCTTCGTCTGAGACCTATTGAATTGATGCCAACATAGGACAACGGTTCTCGGGCGGCTTTGGTGAAAGGAGGCACATCCTTGCGAACCAGCGAACCCCCGGAAATCATTACGTGAGCTCCGATATTTACAAACTGGTGTACAGCCGATAGCCCGCCGATAATGGCATAGTCGTCAATGTTAATGTGGCCGGCAAGCGTAGCGGCATTGGCAAGAATAACGTTATTTCCCACTACACAATCGTGTGCCACATGAACATAGGCCATCAGCAGGCAGTTTTTACCCACAGTGGTTTCAAAGCTTGCTTTGGTACCGCGGTTTATGGTTACAAATTCTCTAACCACTGTGTTGTCGCCAATCTTTGCAATAGTTTCTTCACCATCGAATTTCAAGTCCTGAGGAATGGCTGATATAACAGCTCCCGGGAAAATCTTACAATTTTTTCCAATGCGTGCACCTTCCATGATGGTTACATTAGAGCCAATCCAGGTACCTTCCCCAATTTCAACATTTTTTTCAATGTTTACAAATGGTTCGATAACCACATTCTTGGCCACTTTGGCCTGAGGGTGCACGTAGGCAAGAGGTTGATTCATCAGACGTTAGGTTTTTTGGTGATTTGGGCCATGAGTTCTGCTTCGGCAACAATGGTGTTGCCGACAAATGCCTTACCTCTCATGTGGCTGATTCCCCGGCGAAAGGGTGAAATGAGTTCCAGATGGAAGATAAGGGTATCGCCGGGATATACTTTTTGTCTGAAACGTACATTGTCTATTTTCATAAAATAGGTTATGTAGTTTTCAGGGTCAGGAACGGAGCTGAGTACAAAAACACCTCCTGCCTGGGCCATGGCTTCAATAATCAATACCCCGGGCATAACCGGTTCTTCAGGAAAATGACCTACAAAGAAGGGTTCGTTCATGGTAACATTTTTCATGCCCACCACATCATGATCGCTCACTGAAAAGATTTTATCAATCAGCAGGAATGGTGGACGATGGGGCAAAAGCCGTTTTATATCACGGATATCGTGTAACGGTGGGGCATTTAAGTCATATTTAGGCACTGCAGGTAGATGCATCTCGTGCTTTATATGCTGTTTTATGAGTTTAGCAAACTGAGTATTGGCGGAATGTCCGGGCCTGCTTGCAATGATGTGTCCTTTAACCCGGGTGCCTATCAGGGTAAGATCGCCTACCACATCCAGTAACTTATGGCGTGCCGGTTCATTGGTAAAATACAGTTCAAGATTATTGAGAATACCTTCTTTAAGTACCTTAACCTTGGGTTTGTTGAAAAAACTAGCCAAACGGTCAAGTTCATCCTGTTCAACAAGACGATTAACAAAAACAATAGCATTGCTCAGGTCACCGCCTTTTATCAGATTATTGCGAATAAGATATTCCAGTTCGTGTAAAAAAACAAAGGTACGGCAAGGGCTTATCTCGGTTGCAAAATCATCTAAGGAGTTCAGTTGGGCGTTCTGGGTGCCCAATACCTGAGTCTCATAGTCAATCATTACCGAAAGCTTGTAATTATCGTCGGGAAGTACCAGCAATTCCGTTTTCTTATCTGGATCAGAGAAACGGAGTACCTCATTAATTTTAAAATACTGCCGATTGGCTTTTTGGTTTTCAATTCCTGCTTTTTGTATAGCTTCTACATAAAGCCTGGAACTCCCATCCAGAATAGGCATTTCATTGGAGTCGAGGTCAATAAGCACATTGTCCAGGTCCATACCGGTAAGTGCAGCCAGCACATGTTCTACCGTATGGATGCGCACGTTATTTACTTCCAGGGTAGTACCTCTTGAGGTATCTACAACAAAGTCAACATCTGCCGCAATTACCGGCTGATCGGGCAGATCGGTTCGTTTGAACCTGAAACCATGGTTTTCAGGAGCAGGTCTGAGGGTAATGGTTACTTCCTTCCCCGTATGTAATCCCGCTCCGGAGATGGATACTGCCTCTTTTAAGGTTTTTTGCTTTTCGGTCATAAGGCTGGCAAAGTTAAATATATTTTCATTAGTTGATTTGTATCATTTTTTGATGGTCTTTTCCAGCAGATTAATCCGCTCTACAATTTTCGAAAGATTTCGGAAATGTACATATGTTTTTCGGTAAAGTGAGATATCAAAGGCCGGACTTCCCATGATGATGGCATCATCGGCTATATTGGTAGAAATGCCTGATTGTGCAGCAATTTTAACATTGTTGCCAATTAAAAGATGGCCGGTGAGCCCCACCTGACCACCAATCATGCAATTTTTGCCTAACCTGGTACTTCCTGCAATGCCACTTTGAGCTGCAATAACTGTGTTTTCTCCAATTTCTACATTGTGCGCAATCTGAATGAGATTATCCAGCTTAACACCCTGATGAATGATGGTTGAACCCAGCGTAGCCCGATCAATCGTCGTGTTGGCACCTATTTCAACCTTATCTTTAATAATCACATTTCCAATCTGAGCTACTTTTTCATAATGTTGGTCGTCCTGGGGAGCAAACCCAAATCCGTCAGCCCCAATGACTGCGCCCGCGTGAATGGTGCATGAAGCGCCTACTTCGCAGAAGCGATAAATTTTTACCCCTGCATAAATAATGGTATCCTTACCCACATTCACATTATCGCCCAACACGGAACCCGGATAAATCTTTACCCGGTCACCTATTTTTACATTCTCACCTATGGACACGAAATCACCAATATAGCAATCTTCACCCAGCCCGGCACTCTTATGAATGGCTGCATGGGCTGAAATGCCTTTCTTTTCGGTTGCTAATTTGCTGTAATGATCGAGCAGTGTGGCGAAAGCGGTATAGGCATTCTCCACCCGGATAAGGGTAGTCGCAATGGGATGCTCCGGTTTGAAATCCTCATTTACAATCACCACTGAAGCTCTGGTGTTATAAATATAATGGGTATATTTCGGATTCCCGAGAAATGACAATGATCCGGCTTCTCCCTGTTCAATTTTTGAGAGCGTGGATACTTCCGTTTCCGGGTTTCCTTCAATAGTTCCGTTTACAAGTCCGGCAATTTGTTGAGCTGTAAATTTCATTTAACTGATGTTTATAATGACCATGAGCGGCCTTTTATTTCTTAATTTACTGATTTTCATGTAGATGTATTAAGTACTTTTTTTAATGAAAATCGCTGCAATTTACCAATTTAATGAACATTATTTACCCTTTTTTCATCCCCTGCTTTTCAGGCTGTTTTAATGGAGCAAATAAAGTACTTGGTAACAGCATGTGTCAATACCGAAATATTGAGTTGGTCGGATGAATCGGCGATGTCAATCAGTTGACCGTCGCGGGAAATTAGTTTGATTTTATCGTGCTGAGGTTGGTAAGCATTGTTGCTGATGGCGCCGGTTGAAAGGAAATATTCCGTTACATCAGCTGGTGCTTCGGGGAAAGCTGTTCTGATGGCTTCTTTGGCTTTTGCAATTTCTTCGGGGGCAAAGGGTTCACTGCTGAGCTTAACTTTGAAAAGTTGCCGGTCAATAATTCCCCGGCTAAGCGTAGAAAGTATAAAATCGGGATGATGCACCCATACCTTAATGGCAGTGTAAACATCAAAATCATCGAGGGCTGCAAACTGTTGAGCCACTTCCGGCCGGGTTGAAAAATGTTCAAGAAAAACTTCATTTTTCAGAAAATACAGTAGTGGGGGAGTGCCAAACAGTTCATGGCCCTGCATGGCCAGCACACTGGCCCTTTTGAGCAGGTTGATAAGCATATTCTCGACGGCAACCACCGTTTTGTGATAGTACACCTGCCAGTACATCAGCCGCCGGGCAACAATAAATTTTTCAATGGAATAAATGCCTTTGGCCTCAACCACTAGCTCGTCATTGCAAACTGTTAACATCCTGATGATGCGGTCGGTACTAATTACTCCTTCGGCTACGCCGGTGTAAAAACTATCGCGCTTCAGGTAATCGAGCCGATCCATATCCAGTTGACCAGAGACCAATTGATGCAAAAAATGTTTGGAATAGGTGTTTGTAAATATGGCTATGGCCAAATCAAGCCGGCCATCGAAAGCCTTATTCAGTTGCTTCATCAGAAACAGAGACAGGTCCTCGTGAGTAGTGTCTTTTACCAGCGTATATTCCAGGGCATGGGAGAATGGTCCGTGACCCAGATCATGAAGTAAAATGGCAGCAAGGGTAGCTTCACTTTCTTCAGTACCAATGTCAAAGCCTTTTAGCCTTAGGGTATCAATGGCATCGCGGGTAAGATGCATGGCGCCGATGCTATGGTGAAAGCGGGTATGCAGTGCCCCCGGATAAACATAAGAGGTAAGCCCAAGTTGCCGAATCCGGCGTAAGCGCTGAAACAGTGGATGCTCAATCAGATCGAACAATAAGTCGGTGGAAATGGTTACAAACCCATGTACCGGATCATTAATTATTTTTCGTTTGTTTGGGGAAGAAACATGCACCATGGTTATCTTTGTGGTTGCGAAAATTTGTTAATAAAAAGGGAACCAGACAATATTCGTGACATTCTCACATTACTATTAACAAAGCTACTGCAAAAGTAAACTATTTAAACCGGTCGCTTACAAAACTTCATTATGGAAAATACTGCAATACTATGGGTTGACGATGAAATTGATTTGTTGAAACCCCATATTCTCTTTCTGAAAAACAAAGGTTACGAAGTATTTACTTCCAATAATGGGGTAGAAGCCATTGAACTGTTAAAGTCCAGGCCCTTCGATATTGTTTTCCTTGATGAGCAAATGCCCGGACTATCGGGCATAGAAACCTTGATACAGATGAAAAATCTTTATCAGAATCTGCCTATAGTAATGATTACGAAAAGCGAAGAGGAAAGCATCATGGAAGATGCGATCGGTTCAAAGATATCCGATTACCTGATTAAGCCGGTAAACCCAAATCAGATTTTGCTTAGCCTGAAAAAGAATCTGGAGAATAAAAAGCTGATTGGTGAAAAATCTATGCATAGTTATCAGCAGGAGTTTCGCAGTATAGGCATGGAGATTGGCAATCGGCTGTCTGCCGAGGAGTGGAAAAGTATCTACCGGAAATTGATATATTGGGAGCTGGAGCTCGAACAATCCAAAGACAGTGGCATAAAAGACATACTCAAATTGCAGAAAGATGAGGCAGGAAAGGTATTTAGCCGGTTTGTTGAACAGAATTATCTGGATTGGGTGAACGGACGTTCCAAAGATGCCCCGGTAATGTCGCATACCCTGATGCGTGAAAAACTAATGCCACTGCTTGACGAAAACCCTTCAGTATTCTTTATCCTGATTGATAACCTGAGGTATGATCAGTGGAAAATGCTGCAACCCATTATAGAGGAACTTTACCGGGTTGAAAAAGATGAGATTTATTACAGCATTCTGCCCACCACCACTCAATATGCGCGCAACGCCATGTTTTCAGGCCTTATGCCAACTGAAATTGAAAAGAAATATCCCCGCTACTGGATAAATGAGGATGAAGAAGGGACCAAAAATCAGTTTGAAGGCGAGCTGATGGGTGAACAGTTGAAACGCTTTGGCCGGGATGTAAAATTCTCCTACAACAAGGTGCTCAATCTCACCGCGGGGCGCAAACTGGTTGAAACGCTGCCCAATCTCATCTCTAACCGACTTTCGGTCATTGTTTACAATTTTGTTGATATGCTTTCGCATGCCCGCACTGAGATGGAGGTTATTCGTGAACTTGCCGACGATGAATCGGCTTACCGTTCCATTACGGTTTCCTGGTTTGAACACAGTCCCCTGTATGAAATTATACAGTATCTGGCTGAGAAAAAGATTCCCATCGTCATTACTACCGATCACGGTTCCGTTAAGGTGGACAATCCGGTAAGAATTGTGGGCGACAAGGCAACCAATACCAATTTGCGTTATAAAACAGGACGTAGCCTGAGTTATAATAAAAAGGAGGTATTCGAAGTTAAAAATCCGGGGGATATCTTTTTGCCCCGCACCAATGTGAGTTCCAATTATGTGTTCAGCCGGAATAGTGACTTTTTTGCTTATCCGAACAACTACAACTATTATGTGAACTATTACCGCAATACATTTCAGCATGGAGGCATTTCCATGGAAGAAATGCTCATACCATTCATTACTTTGAAAGCAAAGTAAATTTTCATGAAGATGTTATATAGTAGGATTGCTAATCTTGAGGAGCTCGATGAAGTGGCCGCTGAGATTATCAATGCTTTTCCTGAGCAACGGATATTTGCCCTTTCGGGTGAAATGGGTGCCGGAAAAACTACACTGGTTCAGGCCATGTGCCGGCAACTGAAAGTTACCGATACCGTGAATAGTCCTACTTTCTCTATTGTAAATGAATACCTTACCTCAGGCAATCAACCCATATATCACTTTGACCTTTACCGGCTTAGAAAACCTGAAGAATTGCCCGATATTGGTGCTGAAGATTATTTTTACAGCGGCAGCTATTGTTTTATTGAATGGCCGGAGCTGGCTGAACAGTATATCCCTGAGGATGCGGTAGTTCTTAGGGTAAAGGTGAGTGAAAATGGCAAACGTATATTCACGATAAATTAGGGTAAATTCAACTTGTATTTGATTTTTCAGTAAATTAGCCCGGTCTTTTTTTTGTTAGCATTTACCCGGGATATGGAAGAGAACAAAGAATATATTATGTTTTCATCGGTGGCCACCAGCTTGTTGCCGTTGGAAGAACGGCTGGCGATGGAACAAAAAGCCTGCCGGCTCAGTATTGGAATACCACGTGAAACCAACCAGCTTGAAAATAGGGTCTCATTGGTGCCCGATGCCGTAGAGTTGCTCACGAGTGTGGGCCATCGGGTGATGGTAGGCCGCAGGGCCGGGCTGGCTGCCCATTATACTGATCAGCAATACAGTGAGGCTGGAGCTCAGATTGCTGAAGAAGCAGGCAGTGTATTTCAATGTGACGTTATTATTAAAGTTGCCCCCCCCTCACCATCCGAAATAGAGTTACTCAAAGGTAAACAGGTATTGTTGTCGACACTTAATATGGCTGAGCTTAATGAAAGCTATTTCAGACAACTGGCTCAAAAGAAAGTGACAGCACTTGCTTACGAATACATTAAAGACCGGGACGGAAACTTTGGGATAGTGCGGGCCATGTCTGAAATTGCCGGCAATACCTCTATCCTGCTGGCTGCTGAATACCTCAGTCATCCTGAGTATGGTCGGGGGTTGATGTTTGGTGGCCTCAGCGGGATATCGCCAACCGAAGTGGTGATTTTAGGTGCCGGCACCGTGGCTGAATTTGCCATTCGTGCCGCGCTGGGTATGGGTGCCCTGGTTAAGGTATTTGATACTTCTGTTTATCGCCTTCGCCGTTTGCAAAATAGTCTGGGAATCCGGATTTTTACGAGCATATTGCAGCCCAAACCGCTGGTGGAAGCTCTGCGCTCGGCTGATGTAGCCATTGGGGCCATTCGTCAGCGGACAGGGCTATCTCCCGTTTGTGTTACCGAGGAAATGGTAAAGCAGATGAAACCCGGAGCCATCATTATTGATGTAAGCATCGACCAGGGAGGATGCTTCGAAACATCGGAAGTTACCAATCATAAAAATCCGGTTTATTCAAAGCATGGCATTACCCACTACTGTGTTCCCAACATTGCATCAAAAGTTCCGAGAACCGCTTCGCAGGCACTCAGCAATATCATTAATCCCATTATCTTGAGCATTGGGGAAGAAGGCGGCGTGAACAACATATTGCGTTCCGATGCAGGGGTAAGAAATGGGGTGTATCTGTTCAATGGAATTTCAACCAACCGGTATATCAGTGAACATTTTCACCTTCCCCATAAGGACATAGATCTGCTGATAACCGCTTTCCATTAAGCAAAACAGCCTATGTTTGTAAGCCTAAAGTTCGAAATGCCCGGTATAATTGTGTGGGCTCAGGGCGTTGAGCTCTGCCTTTATTTCCTCACTTACATTTAATTTTGCAATAAACTCACGGATGTGCTCTCGGGTCACCTTTTCGTTGGTACGGGTCAGGCCTTTCAATGTTTCATAAGGTTTGGGATAGCCCTCGCGGCGAAGTATAGTTTGAATGGCCTCAGAAACCACAGCCCAGTTATTGTCCAGGTCTTCGTTTATCTTTTGCTCATTCAGTATTAGCTTGCTCAACCCTTTTACAATGGATTTTATAGCTACCAGGCTATGGGCAATCGGAAGGCCGATGTTTCGCGTAACGGTGGAATCGGTTAAATCACGCTGAAGTCGTGAAACTGGAAGCTTGGCAGATAGATGCGTAAACAGGGCATTGGCTACGCCCAGGTTACCTTCGCCATTTTCAAAATCAATGGGATTTACCTTATGAGGCATGGCCGATGATCCGATTTCACCCGATTTGATCTTTTGTTTAAAATATTCCATGGACATATAAGTCCACATATCGCCACACAAATCAAGCAAAATGGTATTTATGCGTTTGAATGCATCAAAAAGTGCTGCCAGGTTATCGTAGTGCTCTATCTGTGTAGTTACTTTTTGCCGATCCATTTTTAAATGATGACGGCAAAAGTAATCCGCGAAAGAAACCCAGTCAATGTCAGGATACGCAGCATAATGCGCATTCATATTGCCCGTAGCACCGCCGAATTTTACAGAAAAGGGTGTGGTTTTAAGCATTTTAATCTGCTGCTTAAGGCGGTCAACAAAAACATATATTTCTTTGCCCACCATAGTGGGAGAAGCCGGTTGGCCATGCGTATGCGCCAACATGGGTACTTTTTTCCAAAGCTTTGATTTGATGGTAAGTTTGGCAAGCAGATCATCCAGCGTGGGCATTACCACATCATCCAGCGCCAGCTTAAGCGAATATGGAATGGCGGTATTGTTGATGTCCTGGGAAGTTAATCCGAAATGTACAAATTCTTTATACGCTCCCAATCCGCTTTTTTCAAATTTCTTCTTCAGATAATACTCCACTGCTTTCACATCGTGGTTGGTGATTTTCTCAATCTCTTTTACTTCCGTGGCATCCAAAAAAGTAAAATCACGCGAAATGGCCCTTAAAAGTTCAAAATCCTGTTCGGTAACTCCTGAAAGCTGAGGAAGCGGAAGTTGACATAAGGCAATGAAATATTCAATTTCAACAAATACCCTATAGTTGATTAATGCCGCTTCCGAAAAGAAATAGGAAAGCCCCTCTACCTGTTTTCTATACCTTCCATCTATGGGAGATATAGCACTTAATACCGTGAATTCCATAATATTTTGCTTTTAATCAGTGTTCAAATGTAAGCAAGCATTTATTGTTTACACACTTTTTTAGCTTTTTTTTGTTACTTTAAGGTAATTTTAATATCAGCACCCCTGATGACTGACGCATTATATTCAAAAATTAGACAAAGAATTGAGCTGATAATGTCTGATTGTCAGCGATATGTGTGATTAAATTCCTGGAAGTTTGCTGTGAAAATTTAGGAGGGTTCACCTGACTGTTATGTTCAATAGGACTGGTGTTTTATTCAAACGTATAATGCTCAGGTGAAAAGTAAATGGATTTTGCAATAAAATAATCTTCGGGGAAATTGAAATAGACATCATTTACCCGATTATGTACAGCTATAATATTTATCCGGTTGATTTTCTGACTTTATCTGACACCAATATAGTTTTACATTGTTGTCCGGAACAAGTTCCGAATACCACTCTAAATAGGGCCTGCTGAAAAACCTCTATCTTGCTATATCAAAGCAAATTATGTTTAATTTTGGATTAACAAATGTACGGATTTATGGACAAACCCCGTAAATAGCATACATCCAGACCAAAAAAAACGGGTTAGACATATAAGACCTCAAGAGTTTAACATGAGTTTTTTAGCAGGCCCAAATAGGGGAACCCCTCTGGCGTTCATTAGTTTATGGCGCATCATACCCCCAATTCCCCGAAAAAACGGGGTAAACCGCTTCGCTTCATTGGGGGTCATTCATTGGTGAACCCTCTGGGGTTCTGTGGTCGTTTTGTGGCAGAGGCCTTTTTTGCTCCATTCATTCTTGCGTAATCCACGGGTTTCACTTCGCCAGCCTGTATGCGCACGCAGGCAGGTTGCACCCAAGGTTATTTGAAATTCGCTCCGCCTCAGGCAGGACGGATCACAAGAGATTAGGCTGAACCCAGAGGGGTTTCCCTTTGAATAACCCCCGGTTGAAGTTGGTTGCCGAAGGTAACCGGCTTCTACCGGGGGTAGCCGGGTGAGCAACACAACACAACCTCAGAGGGGTTGCCCTGTTTTTTTTACCAGAATACAATACGGCTGGATAGGAGTACTCCTCTGGGATTCTGTAAAAAATGTATGTTGGGTGATTTTGGAAGATCTCGTCTTTCTGAACCAGACCGAAATATAAAAAGGTTTTGAGTTTTTCAGCAGGCCCTAAATAATTAATATTGTTGCTATTTGACAACAGTTGTATTACAGTACCTTACTTTTTCAGGTGAGCCACCAAAGGACTAAATCACAAAAGAACACAAATCTAATTTAATCATTTTGTGTAACCTGGAGCCTTCGTGGCTTAGTGGCAAGAAAATTTCCGATTTTTCCCGGACAATAGTGACAATTTTTAATAAAAAATGCATTCCAAATGGAATGCATTAAAAGATACAGTTGATTATCGCCATAAGGCCAGCTTAGACCAGATAGGAGAATGCCTCCCGAATAATATCGCTGTACTGATCCTTGAACATCAGCAGGCACCAGACCTGCAGCAGAAGTGCCTCTTCATTTTTCAGGCCGGTTAAGGACTTGAACAGTTCTTTCCTGAAAAGCTCCCGGCTGAAACTTACTTTTTGAAGTATAGTTTTTGAGTATTCCAGCATCGGTATAAGGTTTTAGTTGATAAAATTAATTTTATGCAATCGTTTGCAACTATAACGGATATAGGATGGCTATTGTTATATGGTTTTGGACATTTTAATAGTAATTTAAGATTGCTGAAGGTAGAAGGTTTTGGTCAGGAGTTTTTTTGTAAGCTTTTTCCAATGGATTAAATTGGACGAGCTCAGCGTAAGTTAATAATCGCTGGATCCGATCCCGTACGTACGGGATCGGAATTGCAGACCGATCATATTCCTATTTATTACAAGTAGTATTTATTCTTTTATTATCTTTTTCACAATGTTTGTATTTGTACCAAAAACTCTTACAAAATAAACACCGTTTTCAAATTGAGATATGTCTATCTCTGTTTTGGCTTGTTGCATCGGATGATTAAATAATAGTTGTCCTTGAATGTTATAAACTGAAATTGATAAACCATTTTGAAATGCAGAATTTGAGATAATAATACTATTATTTGCTGGATTTGGGAAAGTTCTTACTTCATTTTTGATTTCAATTTCAGGCGTGCCTTCGGTATGAATTAACAACTTAATGTCATCTAATATCCAACCAGCTTTATCAGTCTGAACACTGTCACTAATAAATGTAAAGCGAAATAGGAGAGTGTCTGTATTTTCAATATTTGGTAACAATGCGAAAAATTCGGTCCATTCAGAAATTCTTCCGGTCAATATTGGCTTTGGTGTAAACCAGGACCAATCTGGTATGACTTCGTTTGATAGTATATTGTTCCAGCTTAAACCATTATCTATAGAAAGTTCTATCAATCCAAAGTCTGTTAATGAGTCGCTTTCCATTTTGTAGAATGCTCCAATCATCGGCATACACCAACACTGGGAATAATCTGTCAATTGAACTGTAAATGAAGACGTATCGTTAACCCGATAGGGCCCGGTACTATCGGTGAGAATAGCGAATGGTGCAGAAAATGCACTATTAAACGTTTGTTTATTTGGTTTACAAATGTGCCAGTTACTAATGGTATATGATGTATCAATCTTGTACACACCCCAACAAGGATTGCTTTCAAAATTAACAACACAATCATAATCATAAGATTGTCCTCTTGCTGAGCCAAATATTACTATAAGTGCCGGTAAAAGAAGAAGTGATTTTTTCATTTGTGTGTATTTTATATTGCCTGTAACGGTTTGGTATAAGAATAGTGGCGGTTTTAAGACCACAATTTTTTCAGTTTAGACCAAAGTTTATTTTTATTACTGCCCTTTGTTTTGGCAGGATTTCCGCCATTATTTTTATACATTGTTGAACTAAATCCGCATACGCGGATAACTTTATCAAAAATACCCATTTCTTTCCGTTATACAAGAATTATTCACTTTAAATAATCTTGATATGAGAAAGAAATCGGGTTTAACCATTTTAGAGCAGGCCATTGTGCTTGTTCCTGAGTTTGAAAACGTTGTTCATAAACTTGATCAACAGGTCGAGTTGCGTGGACAGTGTAAAAGTACATTAAAAAACTACACCCGGCGTCTTGCCTTATTTGTGGTTTATTTCGGAAAGATACCTGTACAGATTGACCAGTCTTT
>JAVEQP010000067.1:0-1697 GCA_034007585.1 Lentimicrobium sp.
GTTCTTGGTTCGGGGTTCTTGGTTCTTGGTTCGGGGTTCTTGGTTCTTGGTTCTTGGTTCGGGGTTCTTGGTTCTTGGTTCTTGGTTCGGGGTTCTTGGTTCTTGGTTCGGGGTTCTTGGTTCTTGGTTCTTGGTTCTTGGTTCGGGGTTCTTGGTTCTTGGTTCTTGGTTCTTGGTTCGGGGTTCTTGGTTCTTGGTTCTTGGTTCGGGGTTCTTGGTTCTTGGTTCGGGGTTCGGGGTTCTTGGTTCTTGGTTCTTGGTTCGGGGTTCTTTACGAACCCAGGTGGTTGAGCAGCCTGACCTGAAACCTGAAACCTGAAACCTGTAACCTGTAACCTGTAACCTGTAACCTGTAACTTGTAACCTGTAACCTGTAACCTGTAACCTGTAACTTGTAACCTCTAACCGTGTAACCTGTAACCTGAAACCTGTAACCTGTAACTTGAAACCCTGTAACCTATAAATCAATTCAAACTACAATCCCCAACCAATCCTGACCTGATACACTATGGATGGATATATTCCCGACCCATCATCAATTGATTTTTTCCATGGCCAGTCTTTATCGGTATCTGACCCTAATTTATTTTTAGAACTGCTTGTGATGTATTGCGCGCCGAGGCCTATGGAGTAATCAACCACCAGACCAAAACTTTTAATACATTGATAACCAATGTTAAAATGCATCCCAATGGAAGTGCGGTCTACTGAATAATCGCCAGGAAAATAGGTTTCTTCTCTTGTAATATTCAATTGCTGCAAATCAGTATGCACTGCAACGTAATATCCGCTGTTTTCTATTGTTTGGGAGTTGTACTGGAAGATGTGTGGCCAAAATAGCAATACTGCAGGATCAAAAATCTTGTTGCGGTTCAGATAATGCCTGCCTTCAAGTTGTATTTTAAATCCGGATATGCTCTTTGAAGGAAGCTGAAGCCATCCACTTGAAGCACCATAAGATTTAATCAGACCAATGTTGGCATAAACTGACTTTTGTTTTGAGAAATATTTCTCAACACCAATATTGAAGTTGCCTGCATTCCAAACGAAAGGAATGTATTCCAGCACTGAGGTGGATAAAACTGTCTTTTTTATATCCTGTGGGGAAGGTTGTTGTGTATATCCCTGAAAACTAAATCCGCAGGTGATTATTAGGATACCTGTTGCATATCGTTTTTTCATGATCATCGTCAGGTTTGGTAAGAACAAATATCATCGAAATTACAAAAATTTGATTACTTCAAAGGAAATTTAAAATATTTATTATTTTTACATTTGTAAGTAGTTAAATACATACATAATTACGTAGTTTTGTCGCGTCTAAATAAAACTCTTAAATTCTATAATAATGACTATTTCAACGATTAAAGTAAGTGCTGCTATGGGTGAAACTTACAGCACCCAAATCAATTGTTCTCACCCTTTTGTCATTGATCAGCCAAAAATGGCCGGTAGAAATGATGAAGGACCCAATCCTTTAGAAATTTTTCTGGCAAGCCTTCCCGCATGCATTTGTGCTATAGGTAGAATAATTGCAACACAACGCCGCATTCCCTTACGTGGAATGGATGTGGAAGTTGAGGGTGACATCGATAAGGATTTCCTGATGGGCAAAACCACGGAAGGCCGTTCAGGTTTTACCGAAATTCGTAGTTTTATCAACATTGATGCTGATATGACTATGGCTGAAAAAGAAG
>JAVEQP010000067.1:1797-22059 GCA_034007585.1 Lentimicrobium sp.
GTGGAAGTTGAGGGTGACATCGATAAGGATTTCCTGATGGGCAAAACCACGGAAGGCCGTTCAGGTTTTACCGAAATTCGTAGTTTTATCAACATTGATGCTGATATGACTATGGCTGAAAAAGAAGCTTTTTTAAATGATATTGCTGCCCGTTGTCCCATAGCAGACAATATTAAGTTTGAGTCTGTGATTACTCCTAAACTCGTGGATAGTCTCGTACTAAACAATTAATCCTGTTTGTGATTGCTAAATGTGCTGTTTCCATACAAAAGAGGCAGCATTTTTTATTAAATTTCATAAAGTGAAAAACAATTAGTAATTTAAAGTATTGATTATAAATGCAATATATATTCTATTGGAGTATTGTGTTTTTTAGATGTTAGAAGTTAGAAGTTAGAAGTTAGATGTTAGAAAATAGAGATTAGATGTTGGAAATTAGTCCCGTCCTGTATGTACGGGATCGGGAAGAAATTCATCTACTGTTTATTATCATTCATCCGGTGTTTTCCAGCTTTCCCGCGATTTGCCATTCTTCATTCGTTTAGGACCAAACCATATCCAAAATCCAGTGATGGTAAACAATAGCAGCGAAAGTCCCATTATGGAGGTGTAAACAACTTTTATCTGCTCATTTCCGGTGTTGAAATAAAAATCCAGAATAGAGCCGTCGTGTATTTTTTCTATATAATCTGAGTGTCGCTTCTCTATATGCAGCAGTTGGCCTGTTGCTCCGTCAAGTTGAATTCCGGTAAAATGGCGATTAAAGATGAATTTCACCATTCCTTTATCCTGCCGGATGTCAATGCGTTCAAGCTCAGTGGATAATTCCGAAGAAACAGAATCTCTTAGAATTTTACAGGCATTTGTATGCAGGCTGTCCAATGGTAGCCATTTTTTTAAGTCGGTAGAAGTTCCTGAATATGATTTTGACAAAATTACGCCTGAAGAATGCTTTTTCCATCCCAAAAGCATTCCTGTGCCGGAAATGATAAGGAGAAAGACAAGCAGCGACAATCCGGTGATCCGGTGTGTTTTTCTAAATGTCCTTAGCCATTTTGCCTGTATTTTTTTTCTTTCCGTAGCAGTCATTTATTAATCTTTATTGACATTGATTAAATTATTCGCCACTCCATTGGTTTTGCCAGAAATAGTTTCATGGTGCAAATGTATAAACATTGCGCTGAAAGCATGAATAGGGTTACGCTTGAAAGTCAGGATTGGAAATAAAAGAAAGCCTTCTTTTATTATGCAACAGATTTTTAAAGGCGCCACCTGAAGCCAGCGCCTGCAAAATGGCAACTTTAACAAAAATCACCCTGCGATATTTGCCAGTTTATCCTTTAGGAAAAAGTTTAGTAACCGATCAGATCGTCGAGTGCTGTTTCCAGCAGACTGTTATTCCGAATGCTGTAAAACTTTGAATCAAAGATAAACGACCCAACAGAACCTTGAACTTCTGCTATGGCGCGGCTGTTCTCATCTATAATCAAAGTCTGCCCCTCCCTGGAAATAAACCTGTACCATCGTGCCACATATAGTAAAGGTATAGCTGATATATCCAGTTATAATTTTGGAGAAATGTTACAGGCGGCATGTTTTTAATTTTTTATTTTAAGAATGCTATTTTTTTTAATTTTTTTTTCACTTTTTTTCTTATTTTTGGAAAATGCTCCCACCCTGGGTGACCGATGTTAACTTTAGCTTAATTCATGGAGCTTCCCTTACTTAAAGAAGTCGTTATTATTTTAGGATTATCGGTACTGATAATCCTGTTGTTTCAGCGACTCAAAATGCCTTCTACACTTGGCTTTCTTATCACAGGCATGGTAGCCGGACCCAATGCTTTAGGTTTTATAAGTGCTTCGCATCAGGTAGAAACATTATCGGAGATCGGTGTGATTTTTCTGCTTTTCATCATTGGTATTGAGTTTTCCATCAAAGGGCTGGCGAAAGTAAAACAGACCGTTTTTCTGGGTGGGACGCTGCAGGTTATCGGCACCATTTTACTTACTACCGTACTTGCTTTTGCCCTGGGATTAACCTTGCAGCAATCCGTTTTTATAGGGTTTCTGATCTCGTTAAGCAGCACGGCCATAGTGCTTAAAATACTTCAGGAAAAGGGGCAGATGACTACACCACACGGCCGTATCATCATGGCCATTCTTATTTTTCAGGATATTATTGTAGTACCCATGATACTCATTACCCCGATACTGGCGGGCAATGGAGGTAATGTAATGTCTGCGGTACTCATATTATTACTTAAGTTTATACTTGTACTGGTTATCTTGTTTTTATTGGCGCGATATGTGGTGCCCCGTTTGCTGCAAAAAGTGGTGGAATCGCGCAGCCGCGAGCTTTTTATCCTTACCCTGGTGGTGATTTGCTTTGCTACTGCCTGGCTTACTTCTTCTATTGGATTGTCCCTGGCACTGGGTGCTTTTTTCGCTGGGCTCATTATCTCAGAATCTGATTACAGCCATCAGGCCACCGCCAATATTTTGCCTTTTCGTGAGATATTCCTGAGCTTCTTTTTTGTTTCGATAGGTATGTTGCTTGACCTGCAATACTTTCTACAGCATATCGGGTTACTCTTGCTCTTTGCGCTGGGAGTTATTTTGATAAAGATAATAATCGTCATTGGCACGGTACTGGTCTTGCGTTTTCCCATTCGTACGGCATTGATTTCCGCGCTCAATATTTTTCAGGTTGGAGAATTTGCTTTTCTGCTTTCCATGATTGGGCTGCGGAATGAGCTGTTAACGACGGAAATCTATCAGAACTTTCTGGCTATCTCTATCATGACTATGGGACTTACCCCATTTGTAGCCGGCAATGCAGATGCGATTTCCGACTGGTTGAGTCGGGCCTTACTTTCGCCTAAGGTACGTCGCCGTTTAATTGGATTTCAAAGCCGGCGCAAGAATAAGGATGAAGATAAAAGTATGGTGGATCTGCATGATCATCTGGTGATTATTGGTTGTGGCATAAATGGCAGCAATGT
Organism: Lentimicrobium sp.; assembly: GCA_034007585.1. Classification (GTDB taxonomy): domain Bacteria; phylum Bacteroidota; class Bacteroidia; order Bacteroidales; family Lentimicrobiaceae; genus Lentimicrobium. The sequence goes on from JAVEQP010000067.1 coordinate 4,802, forward strand.
AGCACGCACTGCCCGAGAGGCAAGCATTCCATTCGTCACCATTGAACTCGATCCAGATGCTTACCGCAAGGGGCGCGAACTGGGGTTCCCGGTGGTATTTGGCGATGCCTCGGATGAGATCATCCTTAAATTGGTAAAAGTTCATGAGGCCAGGGTAATCGTTGTGGCCATATCTGATCCTGAAGCTACCCGGCGCATAGTTGTTCAATTGCGTGGGCTCACAGAGACTGCCCTGGTAATTGTGCGCACCCGTCACTTAAACGAGATGGATGAAATTCTTAAACTTGGAGCTGATGAGGTGATTCCCGAAGAATTTGAGACTTCCATACAGATATTCCGGAGTGTGCTAAATCATTATCTTATCCCTCAGGACAAGATTCAAAGTTTTGTATCGCACATTCGGGCGCGCAACTATGAATTACTCAGCAACGCCGGTTTTGATGCACAACGTCCGCCTGCCATTACCCTGCACATTCCCGATATGGTGATTGCCACTTTGCCGGTGCAGCGCGGAGCAAATAAGATTGTAGGTAAAACCATTGTTGAAAGCGGATTGAAAAGCCGGTTCAATGTCACGGTGCTCGCCATCCGGCGCAATAACCGCTATTTAACCACCATCCTGCCCGACATGACCATAGAAACGGACGATATGTTGTACCTCTTTGGTAGTCCCGAGAAAATTTCAGAAGTTAACCATTATCTGGTGCTAAGCTGATCGGGCGAAGCTTCTGTCCATCGCATTATTTTATAACCTGAACTTTAGTGGTGCTGGAAACATTGCCTTTTGTATTAAAAACCGTTATCAGATACAATCCGGAGTTGAGCTTATCCGTAGAATAACGAATGTTGCTTTCATTGCCCGACAATGCAAAAGCATCTATTTGCCTTCCCTGAATATCGGTAATGCTCAACATCCATCCCGACTGATTTTCCGGAAGCTTATAAGCTATGTTAAGCTCTCCGTTGGTCGGATTTGGATAAGCCACCTGAATGATTTTCTGACTTAGATTAGTACCTTCAAGCTCTTCCAGACTCAGGGAGATGCCATTTTCGTTGTATATGCTGATGCCGACATCGTAACCTCCCATCCAGATATTGTTCAGGTAATCAATACGCAATTTGTTATTTGTGCCCCAATTCATACCGGATTCAAAATAGGAGATAACCTCAAAGTTTACCCCATCATATTTTACCAGGTTCTCACGTCCATTCATAAACCAGACATTTCCTTCGGCATCAAAATCAAACTGGAATACATAGTTCAATGGAATGGGGGAGTTTTCCGAATTATAGGTTGTCCAGGTTAAGCCATCGTATTTTGTTAACCCGTCATGACTGCTCAACCAAATATCATTGTTCCTTACGGCAATGTCCCACACCTTCGGATAATCATGGTTACCGGCTTCAGGATTCAGTTCTGCAACCCATTTGGTACCATTCCAAATAGCAATGCCCTTATCGATGCCACAAATAATTTTTCCGTCATTATCTACTGCCAGACAAAATGCTTCCTTAGCAGGGAAATTATTGGAATAATAAGAGAAGGTGGTTAAATTGATGCCGTCGTACTTGTAAAGAGAATATCCCTCAGTGTACCATAGATTGTTGTCTCCATCAAAACACATGTTATTAATGGAAAACATTTCGCTTCCGGAAGCTGGAAAATAACGAATCCACGTATTGTTCACAAATTTGCTTATGCCATCATAATGAGCAACATATAATACACCATAATTATCTTCAGCAAAGCAGGTTGTGCTTAGATATGTGTCCCTGTCGTCATGATTATAGTTAGTTATCACATTATCTTTAATCCTTGTCATTCCGGTATAACTGGCTGTCCAGGTAGTTTGATCAGAAGCATGCAACAGGTGGCGCACAATATTTCCTTTAAATCCTGAACCGGGTGTACTGAGTTTTTCCCAACTTTCTCCGTCAAAAGTGCAATTTGGATATGCTGCGAAATATAATTTATCATTTTCATCCACGGCTATATAGCGGAAGTATCTTATACTGTCAAGCGGTGAAGTTGGATTTACTATCTCCCAATCGTTTCCATTATGATGATATAATTTACCCTCATAGGTGCCTAACCAATAATCCCCATTACTCATTTGATCAAAGGCATATACTTTTTGCAATGGTATGTCTGCCACCAGCGTATCATAATATTCCCAGGTCGAAAAATCGGTTATGGTCAAACCACCAAATGGATGTCCAATCCATGTTTTCCCATCCGGAAAGGTTTTCACAAAACCTATTTGATTATTGCTCAACGGTGAATTGGCTGTAGTGTATGTGGTCAATTGATTACCATCCCATGCCCTAATGCCATAATCGCCAAAAAGCACGCGATCGTCTTTATCTATATCAAGCATAGTAGGAAACAACATATCTCCACCCAGTGTATCTAAGGAATAGCTTGTCCAGTTTTTACCTTCATATTTAACTAAATAATGGGATAAACAGGCCCAGATGCCCCCTTTTGAATCACACTTAATCGAATAAGCCCTGTCGTTGGGCAGTGTTGTATTTGTGGTATTATAACTTGTCCATGTTTCACCGTCTTTAGATGCAATTCCTCCTCCCGGGGAAGCCAGCCATAACCTGCCTTCCGGATCCAGGCACATGTCATAAATATTGGTAAACGGCATTCCGGAGTTTGCGTGGTTGTAGTAAGTGGTGTCATGGCTTGCATTATCAATGCAAATTAATCCACCTTCCGTAGCTATCCAGATTTGCTGGCCATCAGGCAAAATTTTCCTGTGGCTATAGGTGTCCGTGATGTTTCGCCAGGTTTCCTGAGCAATGGAGGTAAAACCAAAACCGATAAGCATTGCTAATAGTATTAATTTTTTCAAAGTAAATATATTTTAGTGAAGGGATATTTTTTTTTACTAAGCAAATGTAGAATAGATTTTGAAATAAAAAAATAAATATCAGGAAAATGATTAAGGGAAAATGATAACAGATAAAAAATATATCATAAGTACCTATAATATAGTCAAATCACTGGCCCGATAATCAGCGAATCATTTAATTCGATAATCGGCTAATCTGCTTTAATAAACCTATTCCGAAAAAACATATTGAATCAGATTCGCTCCCATTTTCAGGGCTTTCAGGCGGGTTTCGGGGCTGTCGTTGTGCACTTCGGGGTCTTCCCAGCCATCACCCAGGTCGGTCTCATAACTATAGAAACACAACAGCCGGCCTTCCCAAAACAATCCAAAGCCCTGAGCCGGTTTGCCGTCATGCTCATGTATTTTGGGTAATCCATTTGGGAATTCGTATTTCTGGTGATAAATCGGATGTGAATAAGGTAGTTCCACAAAATCAAGTTCAGGGAGTACTTTCTTCATTTGTGGACGGATGTAAACGTCCAGTCCGTAATTGTCGTCAATGTGCAGAAAGCCTCCTGCAAGCAAATAATTACGTAAGTTCCTTGCTTCCTGATCATCAAATACCACATTTCCATGTCCGGTCATATGCACAAAGGGATAGTTAAATATCTGCGGATCGCCTGCATCAACAGTAGCGTTGTCGGGATTGATGTTGGTGTTGAGGTTTTGATTACAGAATTCGATGAGATTGGGTAGGGAGGTAGGATTGGCATACCAGTCGCCGCCACCGCGGTATTTAAGCAGGGCTATTTCAACTGAAGGAGGTACGGCACTCTGAAGTCCCAACAACAAAAGAACCAATGGTATCAAAAATAATTTTCTCATTTTAACTGATCTTTATTGATTTAACAGATTCACAATGTGGCAGGCCACCAGCGCAGCGGTTTCGGTACGCAGCCTTTCCCTGCCCAGGGTTACCGGTCGAAAATGATGTTCAACAGCCAACGCTACTTCACGCCTGCTGAAATCCCCTTCAGGGCCAATAAGTATGCTTACGGCTGTTTTTGCCATGATGCAATTCTTTAGATGATCGTTTACCGAGTCGTCAATCCAGGCTATAAATCGCTGGCCTGAAGTTCGGTAGTTACTTAGGTAGTCATCTAATTTTATGGGCTTATTAATTACAGGCAGCCAGGATTTAAGTGATTGCTTCATGGCGGCAATGGCCACTTTCTGTAGTCTGTCTACACGTAAGTGAGCACGTTCCGAATGGTCGCACCACAATGGCGTTATGCTATCAATTCCAATCTCGGTAGCTTTCTCAATAAACCATTCATACCGGGCAATGTTTTTGGTGGGGGCCACTGCCAGATGTACCTCGTAAGGTTTGGGCGGATGCAGATGCACATCTAATAGCTTTATCAGACAATGTTTGCCGATAAAATCGAAAATCTCCGCCTCACCCATGACTCCGCTTCCATTGGTTACCGAAATTGCGTCACCCGGTTTGAGCCGCAATACTTTAAGATGAGCCACTTCTTCAGCAGGTACCTCAAGCAACTCTTCTGTCTGCTTGTGACAGACTAAGTCGATTCCGGGAAGATAGGTCAGGTGCATCTTTTATATGAATATCGAATCAAAAAAAAGCCTGCATCTTTTTCTTATAAAAATGCAGGCTTGAGGTTAATTAATCATCAATTTGCTCCTGAACTGAACATTGCCTGATTGCACGGATATAAGATACAATCCTGAATCAAAGGATCGGGTTTCGATCGTAAATAGTTTCCCATTTAAGCCGGATGTCGCATATACCTTTTTCCCGGTGGCATCATATAAAACTACTTCAGCATTCGTCAGGTTCTCTGCGGAGGATATGAAAATCCGGTCATTGGCAGGATTTGGATAGACGTGAATATTGGGTTTATCCTGTTTTTCAAATGCTGCGGGTACGGCATTGGTAAAATAGATGTTGTCGATATAGAGCGCATTGCCGAGACGGTGCACACTCTCGAATGCAATTTTCAGGTTTTCCATACCCACCCATGGGGTGAGGTCAATTTGAATGCACGCAGGATTACCCGGTGCACTGCACCAGTCCGCTGCGGTTTCAGGCACAAAAAGCGGATTGAGAAGTGGGGGGTGTGTTTGGAAATTACCGCTTCCATCTTCAGCAAATGTTGCAATGCGTTCCCATGAATCTCCACAATCGGTGGAGATGAGAATTATGAGTGAATCAGCAGTTTGTGTATAACGACGTGCATAAGCATGACTAAAACCCATAACAATTTCATTGAAGCCTTTAAAGTTTAAAGGTGGACTTATCAGGCGGTCACGTTTGCCAAGAGGAGGGTCGTAGGAGTAAAATGTTATTCCGGCAGCTACAGTCCCCTGCTCAACTCCGTTTACCGGAAGTAATTCCCAGGTTACCTTATTGTCAGGGTTTTCAACGACCCAGCCATTTGTTTGCAGTGACTGTGTTTCCCAGTCTTCCATAAATGGTGCCGGCATACCACCGATTACAATATAATCCGGCATGCTTAGGGTTGAAGTTCCGCTTGAATTGGTTACCTGTAAGGTGATATCATAATTGGCGTTTCCATTGAATAATACTTCAGGATTGGCTGAAGTTGATGAGGTGCCATTGACATAAGTAACATCATCGGGATTAAAGCTCCACTGCCAGGCGATAGGACAAAATTGCGATTCATCACTGAATTTAATAACGGTAGCTGTACCGGAGCACAATATTCTTTCAGAGGCAGAGAAGGCAGGCACAGGCATCAGTTCACTACTTACCGTAATGTAGGCTGTTTTCAGTTCGATATTGGTGCCGGCAGGATTGGTAACGGTAAGACTCACGGAATAGACGCCTTCGGTATTCCATACAATTCCGGAAGGGTTTTGCTCAGTACTGATGGGCGTTTCAGAGCCTGGGAAAGACCAGATCCATTCATAAGGAATACCCACGGACAAGTCAATGAAATCGATCGGGCAGCCAAGGGGTACCATAGTTTCAGAAGCGACAAAATCAGGTTGAGGAATGGAATAGTTCATTGGTGATTCCCACAAACCGCGGCCGTAAGTACCCGCACGAATTACATCGTTAGCCGGGCCTGTTGAATCGTAATATATCTCCAGTTCAGTAACAATGCCAGATACCGGGAAGCCGTTCGAGAACAATATCCAGTCATTCATGGATGCATCCTTATAAAAAACCCCTATGTCGGTGCCAAGATACAGGCCTTCGGGACTATTGCGGTAATAGGCAAGTGTATTCATTTGCACATCGGGCAGTCCACCCGTAATATCCTGCCAGGTGAGCCCTTTGTTTACGGATTTGAATATCTTATTTTGCTGCACCACGTACACCACATTTTCGTCAGAAGGGCTGGTTTCGATAGCTGTAATGGTTCGATTGATTGGTAAATTTGCGCTTAATGTGGTCCATTGAACAGCAGCAGCTTTTACATTGTCGCTGCGGTACAGATTTGCTCCATTGGCCGCGTAGATGATATCGGTATTGGCACGCGATTGAACCAAAACGCTAAGATTATTGGTATTGATATCAGAGATTTTCGTCCAGCTTACACTGTTGGTATTGCTTGCTTTGATGTTGGTACTTTTCCACACATTTTTATAACCAATGAACATGATGTTACCATCCTTGTGGTCAATGAGAAATGGGGTAACCCAGGCGCCACTTTCCGTAATGCCGTTTACATACTGGCCGGCAATGTGTCCCTGCGGGTAATGGTTAAATATGCGATTAATATCGCCGTAGTAAACTGTTGAGTAGCTGTAGCGATCATCGTTTGGATCAAAGGCACATTCCATGCCATCACCCTGACCTACTGATTCCCAGGTACCTCCAATATAGGTGGAAGTGCCGTTGTCCTGATAACCGTTGATTACCAGATCGCGATTGGTAGCGCTTTGTCCAATTTTATAGGCCTGGCTAATCACCAGTCCGTCGGAAATTTCAGTCCAGGTCTGACCTTCATTACCGGTCCAGTAAGCTCCACCATCATTTCCGGCATAAAGACGATTGTTCAGAGGCGAAAACTCCAGCACATGAAGGTCGGCATGCACCGATTGTACACCACAGTCTCCATACCAGTGTGAAGTAATAAACCAGGAATTGCCGCCATTGGTGGATTTAAAGCAATTAACCCCACCGGCATAAATAACCTCAGGATTTATCGGATCGGCGGCTATGTCAAGATCATACCAGGCTTGTCCACTACTGCCACCCTCACAATCCCAGGCCATAATATTTGGCTGGTTCGAGCGCAATGAAAATGAAAGGCCTGCATCTGTTGAACGGTAAATCCCCTTGAACGAATCAGCATTGGTAATTATGAAATATACCAGTTCAGGATTGGCAGGCGTAACTGCAATACCGCCACGGTAACCACCAGGTAATCCGCTGCTAATCCTGGTAAAGGTTTCGCCATTATTGACTGACCTGAAGAAATTACCTGCCTGGGCGGCATACACTATTTCAGGGTTGTTGGGTTTGAAAACAAGGTCTTTAAAATCGCCACTGGCTTTCTTCGACCAGCTTAGTCCGGCATCGGTCGATTTATAGATGCCGCTGTTGGTGGCTGTTATAATAATCTGATGGTTATCGGGATGCATAATGAGCTTACTCACTGTTACATTACCCATGCCGGTATTGCTGGGTTGCCAGGTTTCGCCACCATCAAAACTTTTCCACACACCTAAACCGGGGGCATCACCGGCATCGCGGTCGCCCGTACCCATGTAAATTACTTCAGCTTCCGTATGATCAACAACAATATCAGAAACTCCAAGTGTAGGCAACACATCGGTAAAACTTACCCAGGTAAGGCCATTATCAGTAGTTTTCCATAATCCGCCCGAAGGAGCGCCGATATATACTGTGTTTTCATCTGTGGGATGAAAAGCAATGGCATTCACCCTGCCCAGGCCACGATAACCATTTTGTCCTGAAGGCACTGTAAAAGGTCCTAATGGTTGCCAGTTGCTGGCATTGGTCTGTGGCGCGCGGGTGGAAGTGTATTCCGTGAAAGCCCGCATGTTTCTCTCAGCTAAAGGGCGAATGCCTTCGGGAGACACCCGCTGTTGCATCATATATTCCCAACGTTTAAAGGGTTTGAACCCACTGCCGCGGGTTATTTCACGGCCTTCCCAGTAAGTGTTAAAGGCGCGCTGAGTTTCAAAAAAATTAGCCGATGGATCTTTCATCATCTCAATCCAGTAAGGAAAAGAAGCGGTATCGGTATTAGAGTTTTGTGCATGGATTGTCCCGGCCCAGAATAATCCGGTAAAAATTATTGCAAGTGCCAGTCCATGTTTAAAGTATGCTTTCATTGTAAGTTTTGATTTTTAAATAGTTCGTTGGACAAAAGTAATGGTTTTACGCTACATATTATCACAATAAGGATTTAACCCTGATTTCTTTTTTGATGATCCGTAAGAAGTTCTATTCGCATTTCAATCATCATTTTTATCATTTCAGTAGATCTTTCGTTCTAAAAATGAAAGGGATGTTTGATCTTCGCAAGGATTTATTTAATCGTGGGAAAAGTTAATTTGAACAATCATATACATTAGACTATGAAATCTATAAGAAACAGTGCAATGCTGTTGTCAATTCTTGTGTTGCTAGGGGGATGTGGTGGCAACAACAAGGAACAAAACGAAATCATTCGGAAAGTGAAAATTGAACCGGTTCAACAAGCCGATTCCTTAACGGTAAAGAACTATCCGGGCATCATTAAAGGAGCAAGCGAGCTAAACCTGGCTTTTCGAGTAGCGGGGCCAATTCAAAGAATCCTGGTAAAAGAAGGCGATTTTGTAAAGCAGGGGCAGTTGGTGGCTCAAATGGATACACGCGATTACGAAGTGCAGCTACTGGTGGCGCAGGCACAGCACGATCAGGTTGAAGCCGAGGCCGGGCGCGTGATAGAACTCTACTCCCGCAAAAGCGTAAACGAAAACGATTACGATAAAGCCGTTTCGGGATTAAAAATGGTGGGTGCGCAACTCAAAAATGCCAAAGACCAAATGAAAGACACCCAGCTGCATGCTCCGGTTTCGGGTTATATTCAAAAAGTAAATTTTTTGGAAAATGAATTGATTGATGCTGGAATGCCTGTTATTTCCATGATTAATGTTGGACATTATCAGGTTGAGCTGGAAATCCCGGTTTCGCTGTATGTTGAGCGCGATGCGATAGTTGCTTTCTCGGGGTTTCAGCCTACCATTTCTGATAAAGCCTTTGCCTTGCAATTGTTGAGTTACAGCAAAAAGGCCAATAACAATCAGTTGTATAGGGTGCAGTTGCGACTTAATCCGAGTAATCAGCTCCAGCTTGCTCCGGGCATGGACGTTCAGGTTAAAATTGAACTTGCAACCAACGGAGGTCCGCAAACCTGTGTGCCTTTAACGGCTTTGTTCAATGATAAAGGCAAAACTTTTGTCTGGGTTTATCAGCCCAACCAAAGCGTGCAAAAACGCGAAGTGGTGACCGGAAGACTTACCGGTGATGGCAGAATTCGCATATCGGAAGGACTTCAGCCGGAAGAACAAATAGTGGTAGCCGGTGTGAACAATCTGAGGGACAATGAACGGGTAGAACCACTTGAAGCCGCTGATGAAACCAATGTAGGAGGGCTGTTATAATGTATCTGACTGAAGTGACCTTTCACAAAAAAGCCGTTGTTTGGTTTGTACTGTTTTGCATGGTGGTAGGGGGCATCCTTGCGTTTCGTTCAATCAGCAAGCTGGAAGATCCGGAACTGGTGGTGATGATGTCGCAGATTGTAACGGTTTATCCCGGCGCTAACGCCCATGAGGTAGAAATGCAGATAAGCAACATTATTGAAGAAGAATTGAGTTCTTTGAGTGATGTGGAAACCATACGGTCGAAATCGATGCCTAACCTGTCCATAGTGACGGTGATGCTCGAACTTACTGTTCCCCAAAAAGAGATTGAACAGCGCTGGGACTATCTGCGTCGCCGAATGACTGAAGTGATTCCCAAACTGCCTGAAGAAGCACAGCCTCCAATGGTTTTCGATAATTTTGGCGATGTATATGGCATGTTCTACGCCATGACAGGAGACGGTTACTCCTACAAAGAGATGAGCAAAATGGCGCAATTCATCAAGCGTGAAATGCTGGCCGTTGAGGGAGTTGCCCGTGTTGAAATTTTCGGCGAACAGCAGCCCGTTACTGAAATTGTTTTTAACCCCTCCAAAATGGGAGAGCTGGGTGTGTTTCCGTTTCAGGTGATTGCAGCCATGCAGGGAGAAAACAGTTCAGTTTATCCCGGTACACTGCAAACCGGAAAACAACTGCTGGATATTTCGATAGATGGTAAAATCGCCAGTGCCTCCGATGTCGCCAATGTGATGGTAAAAGGACTGGACGGCAGCCTCTTTAAAATCTCAGACATTGCAAGCATAAACGAAGTTTATACGGAGCCGTCGCGCAATAACATGCACTTGAATAACAAGAATGCGCTCGCCATTTCCCTCTCCATGGAGTCGGGCGAAAATATTGTTGAGGTTGGTAAGCGGGTGGAAAAACGTTTGGAAGAACTCAAAACCAACATTCCGGTAGGCTATGCATTCGATAAAGTGTTTTTTCAACCTGATTTAGTTAATCATGCTGTAGATGGTTTTATGTGGAACCTTGTGGCATCGGTGCTTATCGTTATTGTGGTGCTGATGATTTTCATGGGCTTTCGCAGCGGCGTAATCATCGGAACCGGGCTGTTGCTGACCATTCTGGCTACCTTTCCCATTTTACTGGCTGCCGGAGGAACTTTGCAACGGATTTCCCTGGGTGCTTTTATTGTAGCCATGGGCATGTTGGTTGACAATGCCATTGTGGTGATTGATGGAATTCTGGTTGACCTGAAAAAAGGAGTAGAGCGGAAAAAAGCACTGATTCATCCGGCCAGCCGCACCGCCTGGCCATTATTCGGGGCAACCTTTATCGCGGTGGCTGCCTTTCTTCCGGTGTATCTGTCGAAGGATGCTGCCGGCACCTACGCGCGTGATTTGTTCGTGGTCTTGTGCATCTCGCTGTTTATCAGTTGGGCGCTTGCCATCACCCAGGTTCCACTATTCGCCGAAAAACTACTTAAAAGCAAGAAGGTAAAAGACGACAAACCCCTCTACCAAAGCTGGGGATACCGAAAACTTAGAAAAATACTTGGTCTGTTACTCCATTACAAAACAGCAGCACTTATCGTGGCTGTGCTGTTGTTGGCTGTTGCTGGCTTTAACTTTCAAAACATCAAACAGACCTTTTTCCCTGATTTTAACTACAAGCAGGTTTATATTGAATACCGACTTCCTGCCGGTGCAGGGCCGCGCAAGGTGAATGAAGATTTGCAGCAGATAACCGCACACCTGCTTTCGCTGGAGGAGGTTCAACAGGTGGTTTCCAGCCATGGACAAACACCTACACGCTATTGTCTGGTGAGGCCGATGGGCGAACCCTCAGACAATTACGGCGAATTGATTGTGGATTTTGAGGATTATGAAACCATGGTTCGCATGAGACCGGTGTTAAGCGATTATCTGCACAACAATTTTCCGGATGCGCGCACGCGTATTCGGAAATACAATCTTTCCATTAAAGCCACACACACGGTAGAGGTGGAGCTGAGCGGCCCCGACCCGGCAGTGTTGCGTGACTTAAGTAGGCAGACGCAGGAGATATTTAAGGAAAACCCTTATATAGACCCTTATACCATTGAGAATGACTGGGAGCCCATGGGGCAAGCATTGGTTGCGCGCTATGTGCAGCAGGCAGGCAGCAGGGCAGGAACGTCGCGCTCTGATGTGAGCAATGCCATCCTTGCCGCTACCGATGGACTGCCCATTGGCCAATATTTTGAAGGCCAGACCAGTGTGGGTATTGTAATGAAACTGAGAAATACAGATGGTTCAAGAATTCAAAACCTGGAAGACATTCCGGTCTGGAGCATGTTGCCCAATCTTTCAGGCATAGATGAGAAAGCCATACAGGAATTGCTTATTGGCGTGAAAACCATGGATGAATTGGTGAATGATTTGGTGAGCCCCGTTCCGCTGAGTGCGGTTACTCAAGGAATAGACCTCGACTGGCAGGAGCAGGTGGTGAGGCGTGTAAACGGGCAACGGGCCATACAAGTGCAATGTGAGCCGCTTGAAGGTCACAGCCCGGCGCAGGTACGTAAAACCATGTTGAAAAAAATTGAAAACCTGCCGTTGCCCGAAGGCTACACGGCCTCCTGGATAGGTGAGCACGAGCTGCAAGGAGACGCATTGCGTAACATTTTCAGTTACCTACCCATCTCTATTATGCTGATTATCTTTACGCTCATTCTACTTTTCAACGACTTCAGGAAACCGCTCATTGTCCTTATCTGTATCCCCATGGCTTTTATAGGCATTGTACCGGGAATGATTCTGGCGGGACAACCGTTTACTTTCATGGCCATCATCGGCTCATTTGGTTTGATGGGGATGATTGTGAAAAACGCCATTGTATTGCTCGATGAAGCGGAAACCCTGATTGCCGGAGGTGCTGAAAAGTATCCAGCTCTTATCAACGCTACTATCTCGCGCACACGACCGGTGTTGTTGGCATCGTTCACCACCATCCTCGGGATGATACCCCTGCTCACCGATCCAATGTATGCAAGTATGGCCGTGGCAATCATCAGCGGTTTGCTTGTGGGCACGCTCATCACCTTGCTGTTTGTACCCATTTTGTATGCAGCTTTTTACGGCGTGAAACGAACTGAAACATTTGAAAATAGTACAGAAATCCTATCATGAAAAAAATCATACCTATCCTGCTTTTTGTTTTTCTAATTTGCTCGATGCAGGGAACTGCTCAGGATCAAATGACCTTGCAGCAGGCAAGGAAAATGGCACTTGGGAAAAATGAAAATTTGAAAGTGGCCGGCAAATATCTGGAAAAAGCCGAAGCAGAAAAAGCAGCAGTGAAAACCATGCGTTTACCCGCATTTTCGGCCATGGGCATGGGTATATATCAGAATAAGGATATTGAAATGGAGCTGATTTTGCCCACTCAAACACCCAATCCACTAACCGGTCAACTGGAACCCAACATCATGATTGATCCATCCACCGGATACCCGGTTTTGGGGCCCGATGGAAACCCTGTATTTAATATGTATGCCTGGCTGCCGCTGAATATAAGTATGAGTGGGGCTTATCTTGCCGGGGTAATGTTGGAACAGCCAGTTTACACCGGAGGGAAAATCAGTGCCGGCAATAAAATGGCCAGCATCGGCATTGAAATGGCGGGCGTAAACATTGAATTGGAGCAGATGAATACCATAGCCGAAGCGGATAATGCCTACTGGACGCATATTTCGGTGTTACAAAAAGTAAAACTGGCGCAGCAGGCCGTGGATATGCTGACCGAGCTGGTTGAAAAAGCAAGCGGAGCAAACGAAGTAGGAATGTCGAGCCGCAACGATTTGCTGAAAGCACAGGTAGAGCACAACAATGCGAAACTCAATCTGCAAAAAGCAAAAAACGGACTCGAACTCAGCCGCATGAATTTATGCCGCATTACCGGGATGCCCTTTGAAACCGAAATTATGGCTGTGGACACCGCGGTTTCAGTTCAACTGCCAGCAGAGCTTGCCCTGGAAAAGGAAACGATTAGCCGGCGACCCGAATATCAACTGCTTCAAAAAAACGTGGCCATGCAGGAGGAGAACATCCGGATGGCAAGAGCCGACTTTTTGCCCACGGCAGGCTTTCAGGCAGCATATAGCCATTTTGGAGGCATAGAGTTTAGCGGAACTGACTTTACAAACACCAGTCTAAATGTTTTGGCATCTGTAAAAATCCCGCTGTTCCACTGGGGTGAGGGTGCTAAAAAAATCAAGGCTGCGAAAATCGATAAAGAAATACAAGAACTCGAACTGGAAAAGAACACACAACTGTTGCAACTGGAAGCAGAACAGGCCCGATTGAATGTAAAACTGGCGTGGGAGCGTATTGAGATGAATGAAACGGCTGTGGCACAGGCGGAAGAAAATTTACGCGTAACCCGGGATAATTATGAAGTGGGCATGGAAACCATTACCGATCTTTTAATGGCACAAACCAACTGGCAAAAAGCTTATAGTGAGTGGATTGACTCCAAAACCGATTATAAAATGGAAGAAACTGCCTGGCTGAAGTCAACCGGAAACCTGAGGGAAAATCAATAAATGAATTTCGCCTATGCCACAAAACAGATAATCAGGTTTTGTTTGCTTAAATTTGATGATTCATTCGAAACGATTTAATGAAAAATAAAGAACTTCGCTTTTTAAGTCAGCTTTCGTCCTATACCCTGAAAAGTATTCTTATCCGGGTGGCGTCGGTAAGCGGAGTGGGCTTGTTGTTTTTTTTTCTGTCCATCAAAATTGCAGGCGATGTTAATCTTCACGTTTCTGTACTCGAATATCTTCAGGTAATGCTGATTTTTAATATTATTTCCGAAAGCAACGTATTTATCGACCATCTCGCCGAGCGTTTCCTGCCCATTCCCGAAAAAATCAGTCTCCGCGTGGTTTTACACATTATGGTAAGCCTGATTATTGCCGTAGCTGCCGTGTTGTATTTTTCATTGATTATGAGAGAGACCTCCTTCTTTTCGTATCCCATTGTGCAACTGATGATGTTTTTAGGGCTGATTTTTATTTTTATCCTCATCCTGATTTCGGTTGCCCTGCGCATTGTCGAAAAGTGGATTTACTCCGTAAGACAATTAGAAGAACTAAAAAGTCTGAAGCTGAAAAGCGACTATAATTCATTGCAGGCCCAGTTAAATCCGCACTTTCTTTTCAACAACCTGAGTGTGCTGAAATCGATGATTACCTTTAACCCGGATTCCGCCATCCTTTTTACACAGAATTTCACCGATGTTTATCGCTATGTGTTGCAAAGCAAAGACCAGACTACGGTTAAACTTTCCGATGAACTGGAGTTTATTGATGCTTACACTTCGCTTCACAAAGAAAGGATGGGCGAGGCATTTGAAGTCATAAAAAAGATAAGCGACCCGGCCTTGAAAAAGGAAATTCCTCCCCTGGCTTTGCAGTTGCTGATTGAAAATGCCGTGAAGCACAACATCGCTGCGAAAGACGCTCCGCTGACCATTCACATAGAATCAAATGAAGATTCGTTAATAGTCTCTAATAATTTGAATTTGAAGGAGTCGGCTTTCTCTGAAAAAACGGGTTTGAACAACTTAATACAGCGATATGCCCTGTTAAGCGACCGACTGGTGGAAGTAAACCATGGAAAAGAAACCTTTGAAGTGAAAATCCCATTGTTATGAGCTCCAAAGCAAAAATAATACTCGTTGAAGACGAACCCTACAACCTGCGCTTGTTGGAAGGAATGATTAAAAAGCTGAGGCCCGACTGGGAAGTAACGAAAACCCTCGAAAGTGTGAAAGAGAGCGTTGAATGGCTGCGTAACAATCCGCAACCCGACCTCTTTTTTATGGACATACAGTTGGCCGACGGGCTGTGTTTTTCCATTTTCGACCAGGTTGAAGTAAAGGGAATGGTTATTTTTACGACGGCTTTCGACAATTACGCCATTCGCGCTTTCAAGGTGAACAGCATTGATTATTTGCTGAAACCATTTAAAGAAAAAGACCTGGAATCCGCCATTGAAAAATTTGAAAATTTCAGTAACCGTCCAAAAGAAAAAGACAACAGCCGGGATTACGCTGAAATTCTGGACGCCATCCGCACAGGTGAGAAAAAGTACCGGAAACGCTTCCTGATTTCAAAAGGTGCTGCATTTTACATGTTTCCTGTGGAGGAAATTGCCTATCTTTTCAGCGAAAACCGGATTACAACGGCCGTCACTTTCAGCAATCAAAACCATGTGGTGGATTTTCCGCTGGAAACGCTGGAAGAGGAGCTTGACCCTGACACTTTTTTCCGGGCAAACCGGCAGTTAATTGTCAACATTCAGGCCATCGTGAAAATTGAAAACTATTTCAGCGGTAAGCTAAAAATTCGCCTGAATCCTCCCTTCGATGGGGAATTGATAATCAGCCGACTGAAGGCCACCGATTTTAAAGAATGGGCGGGGAGGTAGGTTTTAGTCAAAATCGGGTAAGCGGTGTTATTCTTCCTGAATTATTGTTTCTTTTTTTACTTTGTAATTGACGAATAAGGTACCAGTTGAAATGAAATTTAATTTTTCAATCAGCCCTATGATTAAATTTAATTCTTGCATGGTACGAATAGGCAGCTTTGGCTTTGTTTGACAATTTACAGGCCCGGAATCCATAACAGAAATAATAATTTCGATATCTTCTTCCATTGATGTGTTGATTAACTTTAACTTGTTGTAAATGAATTCTTCAAGTTCTTTTTGTGAATCAATCTCTACTTTCTCAGCTTTACGATATTTATTTCTGTTTATACCTTCCAATACATAGTTATTCTTAATCACTGCCCCAGGTTCAAGGTATAATTCCTCTGTATAGTGAAATTTTTCAGGTTCATTGATTAAAGGAAAAGCTGTATTTTCTTTTACTTCTTGTTTTGTCTTTCTCAAATAGAAAGAACCACTTATTAATATTCCAGCTTTATACTTAAGATTTACTACTCCTAAATCCTTAACTTCCATGTTCCACTTCCCGTCCCTAAGCGTATTGAATAGCTGACCTTTCACAAAAAAATCATCTTGTTTGAAGGTAAATTTATTATTACGAATCATTGTATTTCCATCACTGTCATTTAGATTTAATAAATGTTCCTTATTGCCGATATAATTTAATTCAATTTTTAGGATTCCATTTTTATAAAATTCCTTCCATGTTCCAACCCGATTGTTATCCGAATAATTTGCGATGAGTTTTCTATTGCCATTTGGGTAATAAAAAGTGAATTCTCCATTTTTTTTCCCATTCTTATAAAATCCAATCATCTCTTTCTGATTATCCTTCTGATAGAAATCCTCCACTTTCCCATCGAATGCTAATATAGTATCATTAAAATCTGATAACCTGTAATAAGATGCTCTTTCAATTGATGTGCCATGCCAGTCCTGATTATAATACATTTTATTGTAATCTTGCGCTGACAACAGCATTGGAAAGATTAAGTGGATAAAAAATGTTGCTTTCATAATATTGGTGTGAATAATTCCATAAAACATAGCAAAAAGCTTTATTTCAATTAATAATTTTTGCCTTTAATTCTTTCAAGTGTAATTTTGAATTAAATTCATAAGCAATTCCACTCTCATCACCCTCTTGAATCGCATTTCTTAGAGCAATAACTCTATTTTCATCTTCTTCCAATAATCTCAATCCTGCCCGAATAACTTCACTAGCATTTTTATACCTACCGGTATTTAATCGACCCTGAACAAA
>JAVEQP010000164.1:0-4537 GCA_034007585.1 Lentimicrobium sp.
AAGTTTTAAAGTCAGGGTGCGAATCACAGGCACTCCATAACTTCCCGGTAACCGCCCAAAAGTCGCCCCCTGACTCTCAGGCAACAAGTATCAAAGTCAGGGTGCGACTCACAGACACTCCCTTAACTTCTCAGCAATCACCCAAAAGTCGCGCCCTGACTCTCAGGAAATAAGTATCAAAGTCAGGGTGCGACTCACAGGCACTCCCTTAACTTCTCAGCAACCGCCCAAAAGTCGCGCCCTGACTCTCAGGCAGGCGATGCCACAGTTTCGGTAATTTCCTTACTTTTACCGTTTAATTCAAACTATGCTTAAAATTCTACTGGCCATTGGCTCGGGAAGTTTTCTGGGGGGAATATCGCGCTACCTTCTTTCTCGGGCAGTGCAGAACAGTGTGGTGTCTGCCTTCCCATATGGAACAATGTGGATAAACATTTTCGGATGCTTTCTGATAGGCTTGCTGTTTGGTCTTTCTGAACGTGGAAGCCTGACAAGCAATGAGTTGAGACTTTTTCTGACCGTTGGCTTTTGCGGAGGGTTTACCACCTTTTCCGCCTTCTCTCTTGAAAATATGACGATGCTAAGAGATGGGAGCTTTCTACATTTCACCCTATATGCCAGCCTAAGTATTTTTTTAGGCCTTGCTGCCACTTTTGGAGGTCATGCACTGGTAAAAATTCTATAATCTCAGGAGTAAGGATTGGTGTCCCATTTGCCACACCTCGATAAATAATGTACATTATCCTGATGGCTGGAAATTCGCTTTTGTGGACGATACGCTGTGTAGAGCATGAGTGAATTTCGTCAATGAAAATTAGCCATAAATGCTTTTACATATAAAACGGTATGGTGGAATTTTATGTTACTATTTGTTTCAGCCCCATACGGGCTGGAGTTTCCTGGTGGTTTCATGATTGGCTTGCGCGCAGGTGGCTCAGCGCGTGCTTATCTGGTAACAATTGATAATTATTGAAAACACAATTTTCCTATTTTTTAAATGTCACCCCTAAGAGATTTTTAGGTTTCCCGAATTCTTTTTTTATATCCATAACCGAACCTGAAAGGTTGATGTTTAATTGGTCAGCTTTCATCAACAAATCCCGCCTGAGGTGGACAGGCAACAAATCAACAACTCAACTCATCACTCATCACTCATCACAGATCACTCATAATAAACCCCTATCTTTGCCTCCCTCAAACCATTTGAATTTTCAATTTATGGCATTAAAATGCGGCATTGTAGGACTTACCAACATTGGTAAAACCACCATATTCAACTGTATCTCAAATACAAAAGGACAAACTTCCAATTTTGCTTACAGCACAAATAAATCAAACCTGGGTCAGGTGAATGTGCCGGATGATCGCCTTTATGACATTGATCAGCTTATCCATTCTGCCAGAATTGTTCCGGTTACTGTTGAAATTATGGATATTCCGGGCCTGGCAAAAGGTGCCAGTCAGGGTGAAGGAGTGGGCAATAAGTTTCTGGCCGATATTCAGCAAACGGATGCCATTATTCATGTTTTGCGTTGTTTTGATGATGAAAACCTGCCTCATGTCGAAGGTTCCGTTAACCCGGTGCGCGACCGCGAAATCGTGGATCTGGAACTTCAAATTAGGGATCTTGATCTGGTAGAGCGTAAAATACAACGTCTCGAAAAATTAGTAAAAACAGGCGATAAAGATGCCAAACATGGCATTGATGTGCTTTCCGGTGTTAAGGACCATCTGGAGAACTTCCAATCAGTACGCACCCTGGAAATCAGCACTCAGGACCGCCGCTTTATTGACGACATGTACCTGCTCACCGACAAGCCGGTAATTTACGTGTGTAACGTGGATGATAAATCTGCAGCTTCCGGGAATAAATATGTTGAACAACTCAAAGAATCCGTAAAGCACGAAAATACCGAAATTATTGTGATTGCCGGTGCCCTGGAAGCTGAGATCGCCGAGCTGGAAAGTGAAGAAGACAGGAAAGTTTTCCTGGAAGACGCCGGCCTGACTGAACCCGGCGTAAACAGACTGGTGCGTTCGGCCTATGCCATCCTCAACCTCATGTCGTTCTTTACTGCTGGCCCAATGGAAGTGCGTGCCTGGACCATTAAAAAAGGGATGACTGCCCCGCAAGCTGCCGGCGTGATCCACAGCGATCTGGAACGTGGGTTTATTCGCGCCGAAGTAATGAAATACACTGATTTTGTTAACCTCAAATCGGAACATGCCTGCCGCACAGCGGGGAAGCTTTTTGTGGAAGGAAAAACTTACGTTGTACAGGATGGAGATATTTTGAATATCAGATTTAATGTGTAACAATCTACCAAAGAACGCATTACACTCTTACTGGATGAGCTGAATTAGGTAGAATTATGTGGAGTTGCAAATTCCGTATTACAATGGAATTATATCAATAATAAAAAAACGCACCATCAAGTGCGTTTTTTTATTAGAAGAAATGAAAGGCCACCTTAGTAGAGCGGATAGTTTCATTTGTTTTTATCGGCTTCTCTTTTTAGCGCTTCGGCTTTCTTTTGAGCCTCTTCTTTAAGCTCTTCGGCTTTGTCTTTGGCATCATCAACCAAATCTTTGGCATCCGCTTTCACTTCATGGGCTTTGGTAGAAGCATCATGCTTTATATCCTCGGTTTTTGCTTTGGCATCATCAAAAACTTTTCCGGCTTCCTCTTTTACCTCACCAAATTTTTCCGAAGCTGAGTCTTTTAATTCGCCGGCCTTGGTTTTTGCATCGTCCCAGACTTTTCCGGCATCGGCTTTAACCTCACCAGCTTTTGTTGAGGCATCATCTTTCAAGTCGCCGGCTTTTGATTTGGCATCATCAGCCACTATTCCGGCTTCTGTTTTAACTTCACCTGCTTTGGCTGAGGCGTCATCTTTTATGTCAGCAGCTTTAGATTTTGCATCCTCCCAGACCTTCCCGGCCTCGGATTTTACCTCACCTGCTTTTTCCTTTGCTTCCTGCTTGAGCTCACCCGCTTTTTCGCCTGCAATGTCAGCTACTTTTCCTGTATCATGTTTCAGGGACTGAGCTTTGTCACTCATTTTATCAATAACGGCTTCTGCCTTGTCCTTGGCACTGCCCAAAACCTCATCAGCCTTATCAATAAGGTCTTCGCCCAGATCCTTGGCTTTGTGGGTTACTTCTTTGGTTTTATCTACCGCTTCATCTTTAAGATGCGTGGCATTGCTTTTCAAATCTGTAATTTTCTCAACACCCACCTCTTTGGTGGTGCGAAACAATCTTTTTAATGCACTAAGTATGCTCATGGTTTCTGGTTTTTAAGTTTTCAATCTTTATGTAAGTGAAGTTAATTTTATTCAGCAAGTGATTTATAAATGAATTGATCAGTATTTAAACATGTAACAAACTGTAATGTTTCAATTTTTTACCTCATTGTTCATATTTTCTTTCTGTTAAGTGAAAATGCTCTTTTTAAGAAAACTGATGTCGGGCTCATTAAGGTATGTTTTCGGAAAACCCAAAGCGGATTAAATTGTCGGGACTTTAAAAAATGAATCCAGCCCCTTATAATTTACATATTCGGATCAGGTGTCCAAGTATGTTTGGTAAATCTTTGTTTTTCTGATTGTTTCCGATCTCCGGAATTCAATAAAAATGGCAGTCACTGCTGACTGCCATTTTTTAAGATGAATAGTAATCAGCTACTTTTTTGCTTCCTGCATTTCATCAGATTTGGCGCCCATTCTATTAAATTTCAACATTGGGCCAAACTTTATCTTCAAAGCAGCTATCTTTCTATTGTCCTGAGACGTAAGACCCTCATTTTCAACTGTATTTTTTCTGCTATCCAGCCCTTCATATAATAATTTTACTTCGTCCCAATCTTCGCGTGTGTAAACGTCTTTATTGGCATCAGCAGTAGCGACAAAGTGATCATAAACAGCCAGAATATTATCTTTGTTAACCCAGCTAAAATTCATATCATCACCAATTTGACCTTCTCCGAACAGTGCATTTCTCAACACCTGCTTTGAATGCATATTGACTGCATTTATCACTTCAGCCTGTAATGCCTCGTATTTGGCTTTGCTTGCGTCTATCCTTGCCTGTGCTTCTTCTTTGTCCTTTAGATTTTCTAAAGCCACTTCTGCATTGTTGATTTTCAACTGATATGAATCATCGATTGCCTGCCAGTTTGCGCTGGCCTCTTCTGCTGGAATACTTCTAACTGAATCAACATAATCCGTATAAGCGGTTACAGATTCCTCGGCTTGTGTGGCTTTTTTATCAGTGCAGGATGCGAATCCCAAAGCCATTAATGCTATTCCCAAAATCAGGTTTCTTTTTTTCATTTTAGTTCTTTTGTTTAACAGAGTGAATTTTTTTTTCAAATTAGGACAAAGGTAAAAGGTGTGTCGGTCAATTGCCTTACACAATTTATTAAATAATTTACATCATTCACATATATATATTAATGAGCTGCAACAGAAAGAGCGTTAGTAAGGCTAAAGACTGGACCATTCCCATAATGGGATTCCCCGTACAATGGCTGCTT
>JAVEQP010000068.1:0-8560 GCA_034007585.1 Lentimicrobium sp.
ATAAACCTCAGTAACCAAAATACCTCCACACACTCCACTACCTTATTTTTTCTTCTTATAACCTTATTTCATAACAGATTAAAAAGTCAATCGGGAAACCGGATATTTGTAAGGCCTCATTCTATCATTTTTATGTCTGATTATTTCCCTGGCTGTTTTATCATTATCCCTATCTTTGTTTTTCCATCAGCTTCTGACTCATGATCCCTGTTAATAAATGGAATGAACTTCGCGCTAAGCTAAAGGGCGACCTTTATACCGGTGAGGCCATGCGCCTGCTATATGCCACCGATGCTTCAGCGTACCGTGAATTACCGGCTGCCGTTTGCCGCCCAAAAGATACCGACGATATCCGCATTTTGATTGACTTCGCCCGCAAAATGAAGGTGCCGCTTATTCCGCGTACGGCAGGCACTTCTTTGGCTGGACAGGTGGTGGGAGATGGCATTATTGCCGATGTGTCGAAATATATGACCCGAATTCTGAAGCTGAATGTGGAAGAACATTGGGTAAAGGTTCAACCAGGCGTCGTACTGGATGAACTGAATAATTTCCTGCAACCTTACGGACTCTTCTTTGGACCGGAAACTTCCACCTCAAACCGATGCATGATAGGCGGCATGGTGGGCAACAATGCCTGCGGGGCACATTCGCTGGTTTACGGAAGTACCCGAAATCACACTTTAGAGATAAAAGCCTTACTGAGCGATGGTTCCGAAGCTATTTTCGAGACACTAACCAAGGATGAATTCCAACAAAAATGCATCTCCAATTCACTCGAGGGAGAAATATACCGCTCCATACGGGATATCCTGCAAAAACCTGAAAATCAACTTGAAATCAGGGCACAATATCCGGATCCTGAACTCGAACGCAGAAACACCGGTTATGCCCTTGACCTATTGCTTGAAACCGCGCCATTCACAGAAGGCACACCGGACTTTAATTTTTGCACCTTGCTCGCCGGTTCAGAAGGTACACTGGCTTTCAGCACCGAAATAAAGCTCAATCTGGTGCCGCTTCCACCAAAGGAAAATGCGCTTATCTGCATCCATTGCAATACCCTTGACGAAGCTTTTGAAGCCAATTTAGTGGCACTAAAACACAAGCCGGTTGCCGTTGAACTGATGGATCATTTTATCCTGGAGCGCACCAGGGACAACATTACCCAGCGCAAGAACCGCTTTTTCATTCAAGGTGAACCAGCCGCCATTCTTGTGGTAGAGCTGGCTCTGGAATCACGGGAGGCCCTAAACAAGCTTGCCGCCGAACTGGAAACCGATATGCGGCAGGCCGGTTTTGGGTACCATTTCCCCATCATTTACGGAGACGACATCAAAAAAGTATGGGCATTACGCAAAGCGGGTTTGGGACTCCTTTCCAACATCCCCGGCGATAAAAAGCCCGTGGCTGTAATTGAAGATACTGCTGTTAAGCCCGCAGTATTGCCGGCATATATGGCCGATTTCAGAGAGATGCTGAAACAGTTGGGCCTCGAGTGTGTATTTTACGCCCATATTTCTACCGGCGAATTGCACCTACGTCCGGTGCTGAATTTGAAAGACCCTGAAGATGTGGAGATGTTTTACACAGTTGCGCTGGAAACAGCCAAACTCGTAAAGAAATACCGGGGTTCACTCAGTGGCGAACATGGCGACGGGCGACTGCGGGGAGAATTCATCCCACTGATGCTCGGCAATCATAATTATGCGCTGTTAAAAGAGATCAAAGCCACCTGGGACCCCAATGGCATATTAAATCCGGGAAAAATTACCGATACCCCACGCATGAATGCCAGCCTACGCTATAAACCGGGTCAGCAAACCAGAGAAATAGACACTATTTTTGATTTCAGCGAAAGCCTGGGCATTGTCAGGGCTGCTGAGCAATGCAATGGATCGGGCGATTGTCGTAAAACCGAGCAATTTGCAGGCACCATGTGCCCCAGCTACCAGGCTACCCGCGATGAAAATACCACCACCCGTGCAAGGGCCAATATATTGCGTGAATTCCTTACGCATTCAGAAAAAGCCAACCCTTTCGACCATCAGGAAATATACGACATCATGGATTTATGTCTTTCGTGCAAAGGCTGCAAGTCAGAATGCCCGTCGAATGTCGATATTGCTAAATACAAAGCTGAATTCCTGCAGCACTATTATGATGCAAATGGCATTCCGCTGCGCACCCGAATGGTAGCTTATATCACGAGCTTTAACAGACTGGGTAGTATTTTACCGGGATTTTATAATTTCTTCCTTAGAAATGATTTTACATCAGGATTGATGAAAAAAGCAATTGGGTTTGCGCCCAAACGTTCTATTCCACTTCTTTATAAAACCACATTGAGGTCGTGGCATAAGCGAAACCGGGAGAATCCGGCAAACGGACGGCTGGTTTATCTGTTTGCAGATGAGTTTACCAATTACAATGATGTGGAAATTGGCATTGCTGCTATCCGATCATTGAACAAATTGGGTTACAAAGTCGAAATCCCTCACCATATAGAAAGTGGACGTACCTTTCTGAGTAAAGGCTTTTTGCGGAAGGCAAAGAAGATAGCCGAAAAAAATGTTGAACTGCTTTCACCTCTGGTATCAGTGGAGCATCCGTTGATTGGCATAGAACCTTCGGCTATACTTACTTTCCGGGATGAATATACTGACCTTACTTTCGGGGAGTTAAAAGTCAAAGCCCGGGAGCTCTCAAAACATTGTTTTCTATTTGAGGATTTCATCATGGCCGAAGTGGAAGCAGGAAATATAAGGAAGGAACAATTCTCCGGCGATGCGCGCCAGGTCAGGCTTCATGGCCATTGTCACCAAAAAGCGCTGGCATCCACGGCTTCAACGAAGTTTATGCTCACTTTGCCAGAGAATTATAAGGTAGATGAAATAAAATCAGGCTGCTGTGGCATGGCCGGCTCCTTTGGTTACGAGGCAGAACATTACGATGTTTCGATGAAGGTTGGCGAGCTGGTGCTTTTCCCGGAAGTCAGGAAAACAAATCAGGAAACCACCATTGCAGCTCCCGGCACCAGTTGCCGACACCAGATAATGGATGGTACAGGAAGGAAAGCATTGCACCCCGTAGAAGTATTTTGGGAAAGCCTTGTGTGATTGTAGATTTCAGATTTCAGATGTTGGAATCCTACGCAAAGCGTTGCACTGAGCTTTTGTTGGTGAGACGGGTGGTGAGCTCTTGTCGAACTATTACGAACCTGTCGAAGTGACGAGAAGAAACAGAGGCACGCAAGCTATTTGGGATTGCGAACCTGCCCGACTGACCTACCAGGATTTATTTATAGAGCAGTTATTTGCCGGTCAGGCGGGTTGCGGATTGCAAAATCCCACGCAAAGACGCAGAGACACGCAAGCTATTTAGGATTGCAGACCTGCCCGACTGACCAGCATAATGCCTTACTGTCTACTTTTTACTTTCTAACCTCTTACTTTCTAACCCCTTACTTCTAACCTCTAACTTTCTAACCTCTAACTTCTTACTTCCTACTCCCCAACAGACGGTCGTTTACTCTACTCCTTTATCACTTTCAGTATAGTGGATTTATTATCCCAACGGATCAGCAGGAAATAGATTCCAGGCCTGTAGTTTCCCAATGGCAATGCTTGTTCGGTAGCCGATGAAATGCCGGTAGATATGACCCCGCCCCCACCATCCATAATAAAGAATACATAAGAGAGTGTGGTTGCGTTATTAATCAGATAGATTTCATATTGTGCCGGATTCGGATAAACGACAAATCCCGATTCTTTGGCTGCAATCCGTTCAACATTTACTCCCGTTAAATCTGGTGACCCACAGGTGAGGCCATTTTTTTTGTAATAAAAAAGCTTGTCATTTAACAGGGTTCCCCCACCATTTACTGCGGAGGAATGAAACGCACTCACTAATCCTAAACCTTTGCCGTATTCGCGGGAGAAATAATCATTTTCAAATCCTGGTCCTACCTCATACGAACATGCATTGACAAGAGAATCACAAAACCGACTTGTAGTATAGGACTGCTGATTAAATAAAAAGCCCTCATCATACTCAGAAATCGGGGCATTCAGGTTAGTATAATATATTGTATTCTCATGAGAACCATAATGATATACCAGGTGAGGTTCACCCCCTTCCCAGCTTAGCTCACTCCAATACACATTGTGTTGCTCCACATAAAATACAGTATCGCTATCTGCAGAATAATATTTATCTGTAATGGACATCCTGTCGCCATTGGCCATTGCCTGAGCCATTTCACTGTGACTGTGAAACTCATCACCCACTTCAAAATCGAACACCTCTCCAATGGTCATTAGCTCCTGAGCCTGAATGAAAGATGGCATTATAGCCAAAATGAAAAACAACGATTTAATTTTCATAGTTGTAATTTTACAGTAAAGATAAAATAAAAACGATTAAGTTTGTTTATAATTATCCACTTATTTCACAAAAATGGACTACCGGGACCTTGTATTTATGGCTGTTGCCGAAAACCTGAACTTCTCAAAAGCTGCCGAAGAGCTATTCATTAGTCAACCCGCGGTAACCAATCACATAAAGGAGTTGGAAAGCCGTTTAAACATTGCTTTGTTTGAGCGGAAAGGGAACCGGGTATATTTGACCGAAGCAGGGAAGTTGACTTACAACCGGCTGAAGTCGATCAGACAACAATACCAGGAGATGGAATATGACCTGGAACGATTGAACGACACTTTTAAGGGTACGCTACGCATAGGGGCAAGCTCAACCATTTCTCAATATGTAATTCCCAAAGTTATCGCAGCATTCTACAAACGTTACCCTAAAATCAACCTCTATTTATTAAACGGCAACTCCTTTGAAATGGAGCAAAAATTGATTGAAAATGAAATTGATATGGCTTTGGTCGAAAACGAAGCTTCTCAGTCAAACATTAAATATATTGATTTTCTTGACGATGAAATATGTGTGATTACAGGAAGTAACAGTGTTTATGCCAAACGAAAAGTAATCTCTGCTACCGACTTTCAGGAAATCCCCATCGTTTTGCGCGAGAAAGGTTCAGGAACATTGCAGGTTATTCAAAACTCTTTGCTGAAGCACAAAATTAATCTCGATAAGCTCAATATCCTGATTCATCTGGGCAGTACTGAAGCCATTAAGAATTTCCTGGTCGATTTTGATGGCATTGCCCTGGTATCGGAGAAAGCCATCGAAAAAGAGCTACGGCTCAAAGAGATCGTCAGAATAAACATCAAAAACGTAAGTCTGAACCGAAAATTCAGGATAGCCATGCGGCAGGGGCATCCCGGTTCTTTAACACATCTCTTTATTGAATTTTTATTGAAGTATAATTTATAGTTATTGATAATAATATAATAGTATTTGTTTTAGCTATACTACCATTGTACTTTTGCCCTGTTCTAAAACGGATGCAAGATGACACTGAATCAAAAACAAATTAATCTTATTTACGGCACAATCCTGTTTTTATGCTTCCTGCCGTTTGTATCTCCCGCCATTGCACTAGCCATAGGCATAGTTCTTTCTCTTTTGGGAATAAAACATGGAAGCATCTCAAAATATACCTCTTTTTCATTGCAGGCATCCATTGTATTGATGGGATTTGGCATGAATCTGGCCCAGGTAATCAGCGCTTCAAAAACCGGATTTATTGATACCGCCATCTCCGTTGTTTTTGTCATGGTGTCGGGCTACATACTCGCCCGCTTGCTCAAAGTCGATTCTAAAATAGGCACCCTAATCTCTGCCGGTACTGCGATTTGTGGAGGAAGTGCCATAGCAGCAGTAGCGCCGGTACTGAATGCAAAAAACTTCCAGATTTCCTTTTCACTGGTCGTTATATTTATCCTAAATGCCATAGCATTGGTTATATTCCCCATTTTAGGTCATTATTTTAACCTGAGCCAGGAAACATTTGGTACCTGGGCAGCCATTGCGATTCACGATACAAGTTCGGTAGTTGGCGCCGGTGCGACTTACGGAACAAGAGCTCTTGAGGTAGCCACAACTGTAAAACTCATCCGTGCTTTATGGATTATTCCCTTGTCAATTTTTATTGCATTTATGCAAAAAGATAAATCCGCCGGAAAAGTTAAAATTCCCTGGTTCATCGGACTCTTTATCATAAGTATTATTATTGCCTGGATTTTCCCTCAAGGCGCCGCTACTTATGCCCACTTTAACTGGATGGGAAAACGCGGAATGGTAATTGCCCTTTTCCTTATCGGCTCAAATATTTCCTTTGCCGAAGTTAAAAAAGCCGGTGTGCGAAGTTTTGTATTGGGTATTTCACTTTGGCTGTTGATTGGGGTGTCATCGTTTTTGATGTTGAGATAAAAGAAATTGCAAGTTACAAATTGTAGATTTATGATTTAAGAAGTATTCCCAAACGTCCCGACTATGCCTGTCTGCATAACAGCGGTCAGACAGGTTCACTTGTCAGGGCTCCCCATAATATTGCAGACCAGTCCCGATGACAAATGCACAATCTATGCTGCGTGAATTCCATCCAGGTCGAAAGAAGTCAGAAACAGTCTGTTTGTAAATTCGCTTCGATCCTCATACCTGAATTTCATATTTTATCCAGTTACCTAAGAGATAGTATATATGTAAAATTCAACATTTATGCTTCTATAATGTTAATATTAATGGAATAAATTCACTTTTAATAAACTTAGTTATGGATTATATAAAAAGAAACGACAGGCTGAACGAATTGGCCGGTCAAATGGCAAAAGAAATCCCTGAAGCAATGGGTGCATTTACCAAATTACATATGGTAGCAATAAAAGACAATGCCTTAAGCAAGAAGGTGAAAGAACTTATTGCTCTGGGCATAGGCATCACTGTAAGATGCGATGGCTGTATTGCTTCCCACATAAACGATGCCCTGAAATCCGGGGCAAGTCGCGAAGAAATTTTGGAAACCATTGGTGTTGCGATACTAATGGGTGGAGGTCCTTCAATGGTTTATGGCTCGGAAGCCCTGGAAGCGCTGAATCAATTCCAGGGTAAAGAGGCTTAAGGACAATAGACTACGTCTGCAATTGCCTGAATTGGCCTGGCTCCTGTCTGGAAACCGCAGGGTTGCCGCCGAATTTAGAAGCCTGCCCATATGCAGGTTTTTTTTGCACCATCCCTTGTTGGATAATTATTTAAAAAAGGTTCACGAATTCTTTAGATAGCCCCTCAGGCACAACTACATAATCCTAAAGCCGGCTGAGTAATGCAAACAGGCCCGAATCTATGAGACGGACCTGCTAAGAAAATAAAATGTTTTGTCAGGATGACTATAAAACGTCCCTGAGGCCTTTACCTGGTTTAAATTTAGGTACTTTAGAAGCTTTGATCTGCAGCGGAGCGCCGGTTTGAGGATTACGACCGGTACGGGCAGCCCTTTCAGCTACTGAGAATGATCCAAAACCTGCAATGTCTACACTATTGCCTTTTTTTAATTCACCGGCTACGGCATCATGATAACTATCAATGGCACTTTTAGCCTGGACTTTGGTTAAACCTGCTCTCTGAGCAACGGCATCAATCAATTCTGATTTGTTCATAAAAATGTTGATTTTAGGTGAAAGAATAAGTTCGCT
Source organism: Lentimicrobium sp. (assembly GCA_034007585.1). Classification (GTDB taxonomy): domain Bacteria; phylum Bacteroidota; class Bacteroidia; order Bacteroidales; family Lentimicrobiaceae; genus Lentimicrobium. The sequence goes on from JAVEQP010000068.1 coordinate 7,605, forward strand.
TACTACGCACAACACGTAATTACGCAAAAGTAGAACAGTTTTTTGGTTTAGTTGTTTACAAATGCTGATAAAATATGGGTTTAAAGGTGTTTTTCCTGATAAAAACACCTTTTCTGCTTAAAATAAAGTGCTCAAAGCCAATAATGATAGTCTGTGATCTGTGATCTGTGATCTGTGATCTGTAATCTGTGATCTGTAATCTGTGATTGGTTGAGTCGTTGCGTGTCCGTCCTCAGGCGGAAGTCGTTGAGTAATAATTCGCGGGTATAAAAAATCAATTCGCGTTAATTCGCGTTAATTCGCGTTTACCCCGTTTTTTCGGGGTAATTCGAGGTTGAAACCTTAAATCTGTGATCTGTGATCTGTAATCTGTGATCTGTAATCTGTGATTGGTTGAGTCGTTGCGTGTCCGTCCTCAGGAGGAAGTCGTTGAGTAATAATTCGAAGGTATAAAAAATCAATTCGCGTTAATTCGCGTTTACCCCGTTTTTTCGGGGTAATTCGAGGTTGAAACCTTAAATCTGTGATCTGTGATCTGTAATCTGTGATCTGTAATCTGTAATCTGTGATTGGTTGAGTCGTTGCGTGTCCGTCCTCAGGCGGAAGTCGTTGAGTAATAATTCGCGGGTATAAAAAATCAATTCGCGTTAATTCGCGTTTACCCCGTTTTTTCGGGGTAATTCGAGGTTGAAACCTTAAATCTGTGATCTGTGATCTGTGATCTGTGATCTGTGATCTGTAATCTGTGATTGGTTGAGTCGTTGCGTGTCCGTCCTCAGGAGGAAGTCGTTGAGTAATAATTCGAAGGTATAAAAAATCAATTCGCGTCAATTCGCGTTTACCCCGTTTTTTCGGGGTAATTCGCGGTTAAATCTGTGATCTGTGGTTAGTGGTTAGTGATTCAATCTGCAATCTGGAATCCGAAATCACCTCAAAATTCCATTAATAATCTCCAC
>JAVEQP010000068.1:8660-21786 GCA_034007585.1 Lentimicrobium sp.
AATTCGCGTTTACCCCGTTTTTTCGGGGTAATTCGCGGTTAAATCTGTGATCTGTGGTTAGTGGTTAGTGATTCAATCTGCAATCTGGAATCCGAAATCACCTCAAAATTCCATTAATAATCTCCACCGCATCTACAATACAGCGCTCGCAAATGGATTGAGCAGAGTTTTTCGGTTGGATTGCCTCATTCCTCAGCAATACTTTACATTGGTCGGTACCATGCATCTGCTGAAACTGCTTGCGGAAATTTTCCTGGAGCGTTTCAAAGCATAATTTATGGCCTTTATCTCCCATTCCGAGAGAACAGAACACCTCTAAAACCAAGTACGCGCCTGAAACTGCCCCACAAATTCCCTGAAATCCGCCCCCGCCAAGTCCCGCGGCTTTAGATACAGCCTCGTTTTCATCAAATCCCAGTGCTTCGGCAAATACTTTAACTACAGACTGGGCGCAATTGTAACCTGAATTAAAGGCTTTGAGGGCCAAATCAGGGGATGCTTTTGGAAAGTTGGATTGGACCATAGTTAGCTTATTGCTGTGATGGAGTTTTCTTCCCTGCTTCATTGTTAAGCACCCAAATGGAAGCAATCAGTCCCAGCCCAACCACCACATCTACAATGTTCCACATGGTCCGACCAAGGGCGATTTTGAAAAAAGGCTGAAAAAGCAGCGCCAATGCACCATACACAATCATCTCGGCTTGATGGCCGTGCTGATGTGCGCGGTAAGCCAGTAAAACAAAGCCAAGCAAGGCCGCAAAACGTACAAATTGATAAAATCCGTAAGGCATATCCAAAAGACAAAGAAAGAATAAACCGGCAAGGATGATTTTAATGGGTTTTTCCATAGGTGGTGTTTCGGATTGAATTCGATGCGAAAGTAAGAAGTATTGTGAAATAATACCATCAGTTCCCAAAATATGAAATGGGATACATTTCACGATTCCCACGATTTAGGCAAGGGACTGGTTTGAGGAAGATGGATTTTAGTAAAATTTTAACAATCTCAGCCGAAGAACATGAAATCCGCAATGATAAAACCTTGAATTGAGATGAGGTAATGTATCTTTTTAGCAGGCTTATGCTTCCGATGAATAAGCGCGGATGTTTGAGTATGTTTGGAAATGGGAATCAGATAATCTAGTAAACAGTTATATTTTTTAGAACTCAGGTTTCATTTCCTTCTCCTTCTATAATAAGCCTTTTTCTTAGGCTTCGGCATAGTATTATCTACAATTGGAATATCCTTATTTCTAATAATGAGCTCAATAATCTCATTGCTACAATCAAACTGCATGGCTAAATCAGCAACGTTCAAACCCTTAAAATATCGTTCAATTATTGACTGCTGTTTTATATCTGAAAAATAAGAGTTTTTACCTACTATTATTGAAGTAGATATTTCTTTAAGATAAAACTCTAAGACAAAAATAAGATCTACTAAAATCGTACTATCTATTTTTAACAGATGATTTTCGTTCTGCTCTTTAATTGTTTGCTTGATTGCAACATACTTTAAGCCTGAATTGTGTTGCATCAAATCAATTTGAAATATACTTTTTTTATACTCTAGTATAGTTGACTCAATAGGTTCTTCCATATCAAGAAATTTTCGATTAATAAAAACAACTAACCTGAGGATAATCTCTAAAATGCTCACAATCATTCTTGAATCTTTCCAACTGCAAAACCCTCAAAGATACATATATAGATTTAATCCTCAAAATTATTTTTCGTCGTTAATTGTTCAGACTCCCACTATTTTCTATTTTCTTCCTAAATATAATTTCCGTGATAAACCGGAGCTGCGGGGAGCAGCAAAGGCAGACATTTGCAATTTTCAAAAAATGAGAATGATAAGGAGGTACTCAATAGCACTATAACAAAAACAGCAGCAACCCTTATAGTCGGTTTGCTGCCATCTTCTTTCCAGTAACTAAACTGTGCTTAAACAATAGCCAATCAACCATCAATCCTCAGAAACTCTCCTGACATATCAAACTGAATTTCCAATTTATTATCCAGTTTAACTTCCTGATTTTTCCCCTCCAGTTCCCATTCGATAATATAATTCGCTGGGAAATTTTGATTGATATAGTCAAGGATTTTAGCCGGTATCACGCTATCGGGCAAACGATCGAGTCCTTCAATTTCAATGACTTCCATTTTTCGGTTAAATTCCAGGACAAAGCCACCCTCCAGCCTTACCTCATAGGTTGTTTTTGTGCCATCTTTATCCTTAACCACTTGCAGTATTGCAAGGTCAGAGAAATGGGTTTCAATATAGGTTTTAATTTCAGCAGGCCAGTCTGATTCCGGAAGTACCGTTTCTTTTTCGCATGAAGAGACACCACTTATCGCAAAGAATGCGAATAAGAACAATATTAATGGGCGCGTTTTCATTTTTTTAGTGTTTAGTTGATTAATAATCAGGTTGCGTTTTCCCGATGCAGATTAATCTTGCAATGGGCTTATTATTTCATCTCCTATAAAGCAATACCATTTCCTCATCAAACAACAAAAATTTCATTTGGTAAAGTTACCTAAAAACTTTGAATATATTTGCATGCTGCCTGTGACAAAACTCATGGAATGTAGTTGGTTAAGACGTTCATCGAGAAACATTCACAACCAGGTTTTAGCAATAAAAAAAGGGTTAAATCACTTTGCCCGGTTTCGTCCAATACCTATGAAGATGGCAGAAAACTGAACCGGAGGGTTGAACTGGTGATGAAATGATTGAGAGGATATCAAGGGTTGTAAAAAGGTGAACAGAAGACATTTCTTTTCAAAAATGACAGCCTTTTCTGATGTTACTTATAAAATATCTGCAACCAGCTGGTATCAGGCTTTTCCTGATAATTCAGCCTGAAAGGCAATATCATAACGATTTGTTAAACAGGTCAAAATACTTGACATCTGCCTATATAAACTCTTATTTCCGGATTTCATTAATAATATTGCGATTTATCACCTGATTTATATTTTCAACATTTACAAACCGAATTTCATTTATCATTCCTTTTCTTGTTTTAATGATAGTCATATTTGCAATACTAAATGGTAGCTTGTCGATTGAGTTATTAATATCATAATATACAAGAGCTTTGTTCTCAAAGGGGTTAAAATCAATATCAATTTTCTGATAAATAATAGTAACATTTGGCTTATCATTTTCAACTAATATATCTTCTAATTTGATTAGTGCAATTTGAACACATTCAAGACATGAAAATGTAGGAATCAAAATATAAAGATGGTTCTTACTCGCTATACATGTGTTAAAGTCATGAAGTAAAGTATTTAATCCCCTGGACTCTTCTTTGTAAGGATCAGCACAACCAAAGAGAAAAAAAACAAATGAAATTGAAAAAATGAATGATCTCACATGTTTAATTTCAAAAATTGTAAAGACTAAGAGATAAATGATTCATATTTTCGAGAGAGTTGGGAACTTCACTGATATAAACTCCATCAAATGTACACAAAATAACTTCAGGTGAATTGCGCCGATAATCAAAAACAAACTCATTTATTACTTTAAGTTTGCTATTCATTATTATTATGGACCATCTCATGTGTTCAGTATCAAATTTATTATCAGATTTATAATTAAATCTATGTTTAACGACTCTCAGATACTGTTGTGTGTATTTATTATATGTTAGGTCAATATATTTAGGTTCAGCAAATAAATAATCCTTATAAAAAGCCATATTTAATCTCTCCTTTTCAGGATATGGTTTGATTTTTTTTATAAACTGGCTGGCACATAAAATACCTCTAATTTTATGACCATTCTTATATAAATAAATACTGTCATCACTTGGAAATGACACCAATACGCTTTCTGATGAATAAGAACATACATTTGAAAAGTAGTTACAATAGTCGTGATTATTTACTACATAATCCCTGGGGAAATAGCCCCACTGCATTTCATGATTAGTTGAATCCTGCAAGTCTGTTTCAAATATCGGTTTTACTATTTGGTAATACTTTTTTCTTTCGTTTGGAATGCTTACATTAAGGCTTCTATTAGAATTTCCTAAATAAAGTTTCTCACCAATGCAGTTTAAACGATTATCCGGATTGAGGGCTGGAACACCACTTTCCAGCTTCTTTTCAAAAGAAACTACTCCTGCTGAATCGACAATAGAAATACAATTTGTTTTTGGATTGAATAACACAATAGAATCAATGTCTTTCACAAATAATTGAAAAAATGGAAGGGAATTAATTGATTTTGAATTTACAATATATGAGCTTATAATATTTTTTGAGTTAAATTCATAAAAATGCAAATTCATATCTTCCAATGACTGAAGAACTAAAACCGAATTACCGTCATTACAATCAACAGAATTATGAACCATAGCGACGGGATGTTTCATATTGATTAAAACATCTCCAATTTTATTTGCCTGGTTTGACGAATTGCAACTATAAAGATGTATTAATGAAAGACAGAGCGAAAAAATCAAATTTTTTATTTTCATTATTGTTAATCTAATGAATATTAGCAATATAAGATGACCTGTAATATTTGCAGGTCATCTTATGTTATCAACAAAAGCTTAATTTTATCGTTCATCTTTCAGTCTTAATACACAGCTTGCCTGTGGCACCCACTCATCCCAATCTTCTGTTAACTTTATCCCTTCTCTTAGGCCAATGTAATAGTCCGTTTCGTCTCTGGAGTTGTAGAACTTATGTATAATAATGTCGCCCGACCTTATTGAATCAACTACTCCAAATAAACTATCAATTCCGGGAAATACAGTTTTGTAATTAATGCCTGAAAAATACGTATCAAGTGTTTTGTTATTGTAATTCGAAATAAATTGGTCAAAATCGTCTCTCCTACTGGACGTTGTTGTTGGAGTTATAACCACTGTTGCCAGGCAATTCCTATTTGGCCAGGAACAAAAAATAAATGTGTAAACTCCTACCATGCATTGGCATTGATAATTATAATAATACTGCATGTAGGAGTATAAATTTTGTCCACCAGGAGCTCTTGAAGATTTAAAAGACTGATTTTCTGTAGCAGGTAAATTATCAACTACTAGTTCATCTTTGGAACAACTACTTGAATGTATAAGTAGGATTATGGTAAATAAAAATAATACACTTTTTTTTATCCTTAAATGTGCGGGGGGGGGGGATTTTCGTTTCCATGATGTTTTGTTTTTTGTGAATTAATGTGTGTGTATTGAACGCCTTAAAGATAGTAAATAAAATAATCGCAGCAATAATAAAATCAATCAGACGGCTATTTTACAATAAATCTAAATAGCGATTTCTTTTCTTATCATGCAGAATCGAAAACACATGTTCATATATAGATATAATACACTTCTAATGATTTAATGGTATGACTCATCTCCACTTAAAAAGATGAAATTTTGATATTCAACTACATATGGTGCAATTGAATCATTGGATTGGCCAATTGCTGAGAGCTTTATACAAGCAAAAATTGCAAAAAAAATAAAAGTTTTAAACATGATAAAAAGTTTTTTTAAAATGAAATAAATTCTTTAACGAGTTGTTCGGTATACCATTATATTTTCAACCATGGAAAGCTATGAATTTAAGTTGACAGCTACATTATTCCGGGATAACCAATCGGCACCTCCAATGATTATTGCAAGGGCTAGTATCAGCAGGTTGAATCGCACACTGCTGATAAGCGGGTTTACTTTATGCTGATTGAGTTTTCTCTGGCCGTTCATAATCATTTCAAATCTTTTATTACTACGGGTACGTTAAAGTAAAATCATTTTTTTTTAAATCATCCAGCGTTAAAGAGTATTGTTTTAATATCCTGTTTTTAATAGGAACCGAGTCACAATCATAGAACAAAACAGGATTGTTGTATTTGTCAATGTCTATAATGTATATATCCAAAGGATTGTCATTACTTAAGTTATTCTCTATGCAAGAATTATACGGGCGAAAATTACATATATCATTCCTCATGACCTTTTCTCCGCTTAAGACACATTTACCCTCAATATCGGTAAAGAGAAGAGCAAATATCACCTCTTGTTCAGATTGATTCTCAAATTTAATATTCGAGTGACATTCCTCATCTTTTCTGCAGGTTGATGCCATTAGCATCAAACATGCCAGCATTAGCATTGTCTGTTTCATTAGCTATATTTCTTAATTGTTAAAATCCAGCATTAATCAGACCCATCCAAATAGGCCCGGGAATTAAAAACCAACTTGTATAGTCATACCACTTGGCTCGTACTCTCAAAATGTTTAGCACATCCAGTTGATTGGTGTCTTTAAGTTCCTGATAGTTCACATATTGACCTCGTGTATTTGTTCCATCCATATTTAATGGATTTCTCCAAAAATCCCATCCTTTCCCATCCAAAAACCCCTCATCATCCTGAAAACCATCAATGCTCTTATTAAAGTACAAAAAGGCACGTCTGTTTGCATCTTGTTCAACTTAATAAAAGTCATGTTCATGATTTGGATCTTTATTTTGTGCACTCACAAGGCTTGGTATTCCTGCTCTTGGATAATAGGCCCACCCCATACTTTGGCTTTGAATGTAATGCCCATATTCATGTTGAAATAAAGTATTGTCTGCATCAGCTTCTATGGAGTTGTTTCCAACAATAAAACTACCTTGAGTAATTCCTCCCCAGTCATTTTTTCGGGTTCTAAGCACCGTTGCGCCATATTTATAATTAACAGATTCAACCCCGCCTTTAAGGCCAATGGTATTGTAGGTATGCGATGTTATAAAGCCTCCTAATGTTTGCGGCAACTGCCAGGTGAATCTTGAAATCGTTTCCCATACCCTGCCTCCAAAGGATTTGTTCGGGTCACTTGCGAATAAACCTCCCCAAACCTTAATATCATTTAGTGCTCTTTTATTAGCTTCCTTCCAGCCTCCGGAAATCAGACCGACAATCCAGGAGTCTATAATAAAAAACTCGCCGCTTGGATCGGTATATTTCAGCGGATTATTCAGCGCATAGCTGTAACGGTTGTAGTTTTGACCATAGTCTGGTGATTGCACTTGCGGATCAGGCGAAAGAAAGCGGCCCAGAAAAGAGTCATAAAGCCTGGCGTTCATATTTATGAGGCCAAACCAATCAAGATGTTCGTGGCCGGTATAGCCTCGGTAAAAGTAAACCGGATCAGGCACATTGTTAAAAGTCCAGTCGGCCGGGTTGCGCCTGCGACCCCAGGGGTCATAGCTAAAATGTTCCAGCTTATTTCCTTCATCATCGCTAATCACCTGGTATGAGCCAAGGTAATCGGTATGCACATAATACAAATTAGAAGTGGTACCTTCTATTTTTAATATGGCAAACAAGCCATCGGCTCCTGCAAGATAGTGGTAATAAGTTGTTTCATCGGGATTGAATTTCTTCTCAATCTCGAAGTCACCAAAATAATAGCGTGTGAATGAATAATTGCTATACTCAAAAATTTGCGAAAATTCACATTTTATTCTCTGCTCATCATTCCCGTAATGAAAATTTACGCTCTCCATCAAGAAACTGGGGTTGGGCCGCTTTGCCCGGTTTCGTCCAATACCTATGAAGATGGCAGAAAACTGAACCGGAGGGTTGAACTGGTGATGAAATGATTGAGAGGATCTCAAGGGTTGTAAAAAGGTGAACAGAAGACATTTCTTTTCAAAAAAAATAGCCTTTTCTGATGTTACTTATAAAATACCTGCATCCAGTTAGTATCAGGCTTTTCCTGATAATTCAGCCTGTAAAGAATATAACAATTATTTGTTAAACAGACCCTAAAACTTGACTTTGTCCTACCTCATTACTTATATTTGGCCTGAATTAAGAATGTGCGTTCTTAATTAAAAGTTGGATTCAAGCAGGACATTTCTGTACAATCTTCTCCATTTTCATCTTAAAGTATAGCGAAACACTTCCTCAACATTGGTTGACGGGCGCTCTGCTCGGAGCAGGGCCGCGATATGAATTTTCCTTTAAAAAAACCGTTCGCACGGCAATTGAAATATTTACATCATAACTTTTAAAGAACAATTAAAACCCAACAGCATGGCAACACCATACACAACACCGGGGGTTTATGTGAAAGAAATCCCAAGTCTCCTATCCTCGATAGCACCGGTTGAAACAGCGATACCGGCCTTTATCGGTTATACTGAAATGGCAATACGTAACGGGGAATCGCTGCTGAATAAACCCACCCGCATTGAGTCTATTGCCGAATATGAGCTACTTTTCGGGGGGCCGCCTTCGCAAAATGTGGAGATATTCCTTAATGGCGACAACAATTTCGTGAGCAGTCAGGCCGAAAGTATACTTTACCTCTACGATAGCCTGCGGATGTTTTATGCCAATGGTGGAGGCAAGTGTTTTATTGTTTCTGTCGGTAAATATCCTTCCTCCAGGTCTGGAATTCAGGCCACCACTATTGAAGCGGGACTACCCGAACTCGAAAAGGAGGATGAACCGACCATTATCCTTATGCCTGAAGCGGTTTCGGTGAGCGGCGGTCCCTATGGACTTCAGCAAGAAGCCCTGGCACAATCGGCCAAACTTATGAACAGGATTACCGTGTGCGACCTCGTGAAAGCTACGGATGCAATCGATTTCAATACCAAAGTAGCAGAATTCAGAAACGGAATTGGCATGAATAACCTGAAATATGGTGCTGCCTATGGTCCCTGGATAAATGCCAACCTGCCAAGGTCATTGCGCCGGAAAAACCTGATCCTGAAACGCGATGGAACCAATAGCCCCATTCAGCTTGAAAGTTTGACTACCGATGCTGGCATTCTGAAATTGCTGTCAGATGTAAAACTGGCCGAAGTTGCGGGGGCTGCTATGGTGACATCGGAAAGCACCATTAGCGGGGCACCCGAAAAAACGCTGGGCGACGCATTGCAGGCAGCCCTGGACGCATACAGACTTACTGACAGCACTACCTCGGCGGCTGACCTCACTACTGCCCTGCAGGCATTTACCAACCTTACTTTCGCCATTTTAAAAGCCGTTCAGGACATCAATGCGACAGCTTATCCGGTTGATACAATGTTTAAAATCAAGACAGATATCGCTAACTACCTTGCCAATCCGGCGCTAAAGGACTCCATAAAAAGACTGGCAGCTCACCATTTGTTAATCGATGCCTCACCTTCGGTCATAAAAGTAATTGACACCGGCAATGCCAACTGGAATCCATCGGCAGTATTGTTTGGCTATGCCGATGGTGCTGCGCTGCTTACGGATGCCGGAACCATTGATGTGTCGGCTGATTATGCCGGAGTTACCACCAACAAAGGACGGGCCGATATTGCCCGCGATGCGGCTTACATTGCCAGTGGAAATGCTATGGCTATTTTCAGGCATGTAGAAAAAAGCATTGATGAATTTGAAAAAAGTCTGAACAATACGCTACAGGTTGCTTTCGGGAAATTTAAAGAACTCACTACCAAAGGTGCAGAAGCCCTGAACCTGCTTCCGCCATCGGGTGCCATTGCGGGCGTTTATGCCAAAACCGACAACGAACGCGGGGTATGGAAAGCACCTGCCAATATAAGTCTGAACGCAGTCATCAGCCCGGCAGTAAAAATATCGCATGAGCAACAAGCCGAATATAACGTGGATGTTAATGCGGGTAAATCCATCAACATCATCCGCGCCTTTACAGGGAAAGGTACACTGGTGTGGGGTGCAAGAACCCTTGCCGGCAACGACAATGAGTGGCGGTATGTGAATGTGCGGCGGTTCTTCAATTTTGTAGAGGAATCTGTTAAAAAGGCAACCGAACAATTCGTTTTCGAACCCAACGATGCAAATACCTGGGTGAAAGTTCAGGGAATGATTGAGAACTTCCTCACCACACTCTGGCGGCAAGGCGCATTGCAGGGGGTGAAACCAGAACATGCTTTTTATGTTGCTGTAGGACTTGGCAAGACCATGACTGCCCTTGATATTCTTGAGGGCCGGCTCATTGTCGAAATCGGGATGGCTGCCGTTCGTCCGGCCGAATTTATCATCCTCAGGTTTTCACACAAAATGGTTAAATCCTGAAAGGACGGAGATATGATAATCATGAAATTGATTATTATATCTAATTCAAAATAAAAGGTCAGTCGTTTTTTATATCCCTGATTATTTCGTTAATTTGTATGTATCATCCATCTTGTTTACGGCAAACCGGTCAAATGATGCAAAGACAACACTCTCTCAGCAGCACATTTCTTCGCGACCTTTCTAACCTGCCTACGGCCTACTTCGCGCTGGTTATGGCCACAGGCATTGTATCCATAGCTGCCTTCAACTTCAATTTTATTCCGATTGCCTATGCGCTGTTTTATTTCAATATTGCCGCTTATCTTTTTCTGATTATCCTTTACCTTGCACGAATGGTAATGTATTCGCAGTTGTTTATGGCCGATGCCGGCGATCATGGTAAAAGTCCCGGTCTGCTTACCTTTGTAGCCGGAACCTGCGTGCTGGGCAGTCAGTTTGTAATCATTGCCGAGAATTATCCGGTTGCCGCCACCTTGTTTTATATAGGAACCGCAGCATGGATATTCCTTATTTATATGGTTTTCACTGTTTTTACTGTTAAGAAAGTTAAACCATCCTTTAAAGATGCCATCAGCGGCGTGTGGCTGTTGATTATTGTTTCCACTCAATCCATCTCCATATTATCCGCTCAACTGGCCGGCTATCTCCCCTTTGCCCACGAACAAATCCTCTTTTTCTCGCTCATCATGTTTCTGTGCGGATGCATGTTTTACATCATTATCATCACACTTATCGTTTACCGGATGTCGTTTTTCAGTATGAAAGCCGAAGAATTTGCACCGCCTTACTGGATAAACATGGGAGCCGTGGCCATTTCAACCCTGGCCGGTTCCACCTTGATGCTTCATGCAAGCAACTGGTCTTTCATTGTTGAAATCCTGCCCTTTTTAAAAGGATTTACGCTCTTTTTCTGGGCCATTGGTACCTGGTGGATTCCTCTGATTGTGATACTGGGTATCTGGCGCCATATTTTCAAACACCTACCCCTGAAATATCATCCTCAGTACTGGGGAATGATATTCCCCATGGGAATGTACACCGTATGCACCATTAGGCTTGCTCAGGCATTAGATTTGTCTTTTTTAATGGCGATTCCGTCATTTTTTGTATATATCGCATTGGTGGCCTGGACTGTGGCCGGTGCCGGAATGTTTTATTCCATTGGCAAAGATTACCTGGCATCAGAAAGAAATTAACATCAAATCACAACCACATTGGAAGGCGCAATTCCCGAATGACCTATCTATTTCTGAATCTTTGTTTAGCAAAGGTTTAGGACCCTACCCTAATTTAGAATAAATATAAACTAGCTTACAGAGGGATATAAAGCATCACAAACCTCATTCACTCACAGACTTTATGAGCACTAATGTGTATATTCGCACATGAATACCCGTGAATTGCAAGCACGTTTTCTTTTGTCTTATATACCCCCTTGCCATGAGTCTACTCAATAAACTTATTTATTTTAGCAAAGAAGCATCTGTAAGCCCTGATAAACATGTGGTTACCACAAATACGCCCCGCGACTGGGAACGCTTTTACCGCAACCGCTGGCAACACGACAAGGTGGTTCGCTCTACCCATGGCGTAAACTGCACGGGCTCCTGTTCGTGGAAGATATTCGTGAAAAATGGACTGGTAACCTGGGAACTTCAAAGTACCGATTATCCCGAGACCCGTCCTGATTTGCCCAACCATGAGCCCCGTGGTTGTCCGCGTGGTGCCAGTTACTCGTGGTATTTATACAGCGCCAACCGGGTGAAGTATCCTATGATACGCGGCACTTTGGCAAAAGCCTACCGCAAGGCCAAGGAGACCCATAAAGACCCGGTGCTTGCCTGGGAAAGCATTATGGACAATGCAGATACGCGCAACGCATACATCCGCGAACGCGGACTGGGCGGCCTTATCCGCCTGGATTGGGAAGAGGCACAAGAGATTATAGCTGCGGCCAATATCTACACCATCAAAAAATACGGGCCCGACCGCCTGGCGGGTTTTACGCCTATTCCGGCCATGTCGATGGTGAGTTACTCCTCAGGCACCCGCTATCTGAGCCTGCTGGGTGGCACCATACTAAGTTTTTACGATTTTTATTGCGACCTGCCGCCTTCCTCACCCCAAACCTGGGGCGAACAAACCGACGTGCCCGAAAGTGCCGACTGGTACAACTCTTCGTTTCTGATGCTGTGGGGCTCCAACGTGCCCATCACACGCACTCCCGATGCGCCGTTTTACACTCAGGTGCGATACAAAGGCACCAAAACCATCAACATATCCCCCGATTTTAACGAAGCTGCCAAGTTTTCTGACCTGTGGATAAAGCCTAAACAAGGCACCGATGCCGCACTGGGACTGGCCATGGGGCATGTGATTTTGAAAGAGTTTTATCTGGATAAAAAGACGCCTTATTTTGAAAATTATGTAAGGCAATATTCCGACCTTCCCTTTCTGGTGAAAATTGAGAAACAGAATGGTCGCTATGTGGCCGGCAGGGTAATTAGGGCAAGCGATATGAATACTCAGCTTGCTGAAACCGAAAATGCAGACTGGAAACCCGTAGTATTCGACGAAATAAGCAAAGGGCTGGTGGTGCCCAATGGCACCATAGGTTCGCGCTGGGACAAAAGCCAAAAATGGAACCTGGAAATGGTGGATGCAACCACCGGCAAGGATATTCTGCCACAGCTTTCTTTTGCAGATGAATACGATGAAGTGGCCGAGGTGGCTTTCCCCTATTTTGGTGGCGACGATTACAAACACGAGCATTTTAATGCCACTTCACACGAAGAGATTCTCAACCGGAAAATACCGGTGCGCACATCGCCCGATGGTACTTTTATGTATTGCACGGTGTTTGACCTCACGCTTGCCAATTATGGCCTGACGAATGGAGTGGACGGCGTGCCCTCTCCCGCTTATACCGATGATGCACCCTACACGCCTGCCTGGCAGGAAAGGATTACCGGTGTTCCGGCTGCTCAGGTGATATCCACTGCACGTCAGTTTGCCGAAAATGCCGAAAAAACCGAAGGAAAATCTATGATTATCATTGGTTG
>JAVEQP010000165.1:0-4454 GCA_034007585.1 Lentimicrobium sp.
ATTCCAATGAGCTGGCGTTTAAACTTGCCGGTCGTACTGCCTTTAAAGAGGCCTTTAAAAATGCAGGTCCTAAAATTCTGGAACCCATTTATGATGTAGAAGTTATGGTACCTGCCGATCGTATGGGCGATATTATGACTGACCTTCAGGGACGCCGTGCCGTTATTATGGGTATGGACAGTGAGGGCCATTACCAGATTGTAAAAGCCAAGGTTCCCCTGGCCGAAATGAATCGCTATTCAACTGCCCTGAGCTCACTCACCAGTGGAAGCGGAACTTATTCACTGGCCTTTGCTGAATACAGCATGGTGCCGGGTGATGTACAAACCGCGTTGCTCAAAGCTTACGAAGAACAAGAGAACGATGAAGAATAGATTTCTCACCTTCGTTTAATACTGCAAAAACCCGGTTCTGCCGGGTTTTTGCATTCTATAAAATCAATCGCCTATATAATAATAGGCCTTTAAGCAAAACAATATGTTTAAAAATATTTCTATTCAAAAAAGATTAATATTAAAAAAATTAGTATATTAGCCAACCAATGCAATCAAATTTTAGTAGGTGATTTCTTTTTCGTTGATAATTTGCATTGACATTGCGGTTCTTTTCATAGTATTTGGTTTTTAAAAAAGTGTGCTGTCTGTTTTCAAAACAGTTCACTTTTACAATATATAAATCGGTCTGTAATTCAGGCTGATTCTCTAACTCAGAATATATTCGCGTATGTATTAAAACCACCATTATGAAAAAGCTGTTCCTAACCCTTCTTTTTGCAGGAGCTTCCTTTGCTTTTGCGCAAGCTCAAAACCAGGCTCCGGTAGCCCTGCCCGATTCAGTGGTTGTAATGGACCAGGTACCCACCCTGATTGATGTGATGGCCAATGATTATGATCCTGACGGAGATGAAATATTTATTTCATTTGTTGCTCCCCTATTGGGGGAAGCCAGGATAGAAAACGAAATGATTTACTATAAATGTGCTGGTTACAGCGAGGATCAGATCAGATATAGAATTGAAGACAACGGCAACCCACCGCTTACATCCAATCAGGAACTGGTTTATGTTAATATCCTCGTAAATCCGGATGTTCCTGTTGCTTTGCCCGACACCTTTGAACTGGTGGAATTGCAGACCCATAACCTGAATCTTCTGGCCAACGATTACGATCCGAACGGGGATGAAATAAAGATTATGGAAATTTTCAGTCCATTAAACTGCACCGTTCAGATTAATCCTGATTCTACATCGGTTACTTTTACATCAAACCTTGGGGCAAAAAGTTACTTCTCCTACTATATTCAGGAAACAACAACTGAAGAAAGGTACAGATCCCGTAGGGTTAAAGTGGTGATCACAAACACGCCCAATCCGGATATGCCAATAATTACCCCCGATACCGCCTATACTACCGGCGGCTTTGCCATCATTATTCCTGTGTTGGAAAATGACATGCATCCTGAGGGAGATCCCATTGAAATCAGAAGCTATACTCAGGCCACCAACGGCAGCGTGCATCAAGTCGAAGACGCATTGCTCTATACTCCCCAGTTGTCTTTCTCGGGAGTGGATGTCTTTAAATATTCTATAAGGAAAACTGATGATCCGGGTATTTATACAAGGGATGCTACGGTTACTGTTTATGTAACCAAAAACCCGGATTGCCCGGTTGGAGTGCCTGATGTGGCATCGGGAGTAACCGCCATGCCTATTCTTATAGATGTTCTTGCCAATGATTATGATATTAATGGTGATTCATTGATATTAAAGGATGTGAGTGCTGGAAGCATAACAGCCGATAATAAAATACTTTTTCAATCTTCTCCGCTTTCCCTGGTAAAAGATTCCCTGTTGTACCGCGTTAGGGAAGCCAACAATCCCGAATCTTATTCAGAATGGACGAAAGTAAATATACAGCTTTCGCTGAATCCTGACCTGCCGGTTGCAGTGGAAGATTATGCTACTACACGCGCAGGCATTCCGCTGATAATTAAGCCATTGACGAATGATATCAAAAATGCAGCCGATACGCTCATTATCCGCTTTGTAGGCTGTGACACAAGGTTTGGTGAGGCCTGGTTGCAGCATGATTCCGTTTTTTATGTGCCGGCTTTTCAAACCCATGGCATACAGGAAATCAAATACTTTATCACTGATACTGTATACACCAGCTATCCACCACTTGCCATAGGTAAGATATTTGTAAATGTAGTTAATCAAAAATATTATGATTCATTGGTCGTTAATAATATTAATGCCGGTGTTAATGCAAATGGTGCCTTATTTTCAAAACAATTTCGTCTTCCCGGTAGTGGATACGCCTATATTAATAATTTCCTGGAACCTCATTACCGCTTTCCGACCGGTTCACAAACAAATACTATCTTTTTAAGTACTTTGTTTATTGGCGGCCTGGATGAATCCGGAGCGCTGCATATGTGTAGCGAAAGATATACTATTGAAGGGAAAGATATACAGGCAGGACCCATTTCAAATGTCTATGATACCACACACTACCTCAAATTCGGTCGCACCTGGAAAGTCAGCAAAGGGGATATTCAAAATCATCTTCAAAATTTTTGGAAGCCCGGATATGAGCCGGCAGAGGCCATACTCAACTGGCCGGGAAATGGGAATACTGAACTGGGAGAAGCTCTACAACTGGCACCTTACAAGGATTATAACAATGATGGCTTTTACAATTGTCTGGATGGTGATTACCCGCTCATTCGGGGAGATGAATGTATTTTCTTTATGTACAATGATGATCTTGAACACACTGAAAGTAACGGCCTTCCAGTAAAGGTGGAAGTGCATGGTATGGTTTATGGCTTTGATTCACCGGCCGATACAGCATTATACCACACGGTATTTGTACATTACGATATGATAAACCGTTCTGACAATACTTACCACAATTGTATGGTCGGTTCATTCACTGACACCGATTTGGGATTTCCCGATGATGATTTCGTGGGTAGCGATGTGGGCAGGGCTTCCTACTATGTATATAATGGATACGACATTGATGGTGGTGGACAATACTACGCCTATGGTGAAAATCCGCCGGCACAGGCAGTCACTGTTTTGGCCGGTCCATTTATGGATGAAGATGGAACAGACAATCCTTCAGGGGGCTGCGATGAAAGTGTGAACGGACTAAATTTTGGGAACGGTATCATCGATGACGAGCGCCATGGTCTCTCTTTTTTTTCCAACCTAAACACATATTACGGATACCCCATTTTTTTCCCAACTCCTTTGGTAGCTTCAGATTATTATAACTATTTGACCGGTCATTGGAACGATAGCAGTTCATTTATGTACGGTGGGGGCGGCCATCCTGCGTATGATGCCGTTGGTCCGGCATGCAGGTTCTTTTACCCCGGCGATTCTGATCCCCTGAATTGGGGTACCTGGTGTCAGTTGCCGGAGGGTGGCTACAATCAGGGCAACAGATTCTGGACCGAAAGTGAAGCAAACCGCCATCCATCCGATAGAAGAGGTCTTGGAAGCATGGGGCCTTTTACCTTTAGTCCAGGACAGGTACAGGAGGTAGATTTGGCTTTTGTTACCGGACAGGGCAATGCAGGGGTAGCCTCCTCGCTCAATCAGATGTTCAGAAACATTGACAGTCTGAGAGCAGCTACCGCACTCGGAAAATTAATTGTTCCCAACGTTCAGCTTGGCCTTGAACCCGTAAAGCCAACGAGTTCGTTGAAGATTTACCCGAACCCGGCTTCCACAGTCATTACACTTGAGGGTTTACCTAATCATACCGGTGCGGAATATGTAATTTACAACCTTCAGGGGATGAGCGTAGCAGTAGGTCGCTTATTGCCTTCCTCCCGACCCGAAATAAATGTTGCATCATTAAAGTCAGGAATGTATCTGATAAGATTCACTACCGTGGAAACCGTCTTCTCAGGAAAATTTGTCAGAAACTGATTGGATCATTATTCATCTTTCGATTTCAATCAAAAAGGCATGGTTTAGAAAAAAATCCCAGTGCTCGCGCGCGTTTCCGCCTAAATCGGACACGTCCTAACGCGTGGTACACACGCTTTCTGCGTTCACGCGCTGGCGCCTGAGCCGGTTGCGTGCTCGCGCGCGTTTCCCAACGCGTGCAACTCCGTGTTCGCGCGCGTTTCCCAACGCGTGCAGCTCAGGACACCAACGTTTTAAGTTGTTTTGCGATACACAATAGCCACCACAGTTCGGTCGTCACCGCCCATATTTACACTTAGTCCCAGTGCTCGCGCGCGTTTCCCAACGCGTGCCACTCCGTGCTCGCGCGCGTTTCCCAACGCGTGCCACTCCGTGTTTGTGCGCGTTTCCCAACGCGTGCAACTCCGTGTTCGTGTGCGTTTCCCAACGCGTGCAACTCAGGGCACCAACGTTTTAAGTTGTTTTGCGATACACAATAGCCACCACAGTTCGGTCGTCACCGCCCATA
>JAVEQP010000166.1:0-4449 GCA_034007585.1 Lentimicrobium sp.
TTGGTCTTTGGTCTTTGGGTTCTGGGTTCTGGGTTCTGGGTTTTGGGTTTTGGTTCCCCTTGTCTCCCCGTCCTCCTGTCTCCTTGTCCTCAAGTCTCCCCGTCTCCCTATCTCCCCTTCTCCCATTCACCCCTTCTCCCCCTCTCCCCGTCCCTTTTGGTCTTTGGTCTTTAGTCTTTCTCGTTATCGCTTCGCTCTCCCGAGACAAGTGGCTATTGGTCTTTGGTCTTTGGGTTCTGGGTTCTGGGTTTTGGGTTTTGGTTCCCCTTGTCCCCCCGTCGCCCCGTCTCCTTGTCCTCAAGTCTCCCTATCTCCCCTTCTCCCATTCACCCCTTCTCTCCCTCTCCCCGTCTCTTTGGTCTTTGGCTTTTGGTCTTTGGTCTTTCTCGTTATCGCTTCGCTCTCGGGATTTCGCTATGCTCAATTTGGTCTTTGGCTATTGGTCTTTGGTCTGAAATCCGCAATCTGAGATCGGAAATCGAAAATCTGAAATCTGAAATCCGAAATCCGAAATCAAAACATCCTTCGTCTAAAACTCAAAAACTCTTCCTATATTTGTTTTATCATTTCATGCAAACGGCCACACAGTGAAAATTTCAGATACACGTTTCGGGAAACTTAAAGATGGGCGCGAAGCGCGACTCTTTACTGTGCTTTGTACCAACGGTTTCAGCGTAGGCATTACGAATTATGGCGCTACGCTTACCTCTATAAAAATGCCAGACCGCAGCGGAAAAACGGCTGAAATCATTGCCGGCTTCCCCAACCTTGACGGATATTTGGCACCTCATCCCTATTTCGGCGCTACCGTGGGTCGGTTTGCCAATCGCATCGCCGGGGCAAAGTTCACCATCAACAATACAGAATACCTGCTCCCCAGCGAACACGAATTTTACCAACTACATGGCGGCGCCGGCGGGTTTCATTCCCGGCTTTGGGATTACTCCCTGGAAGAAGGCGTGGATTATGCGATGGTTTCGCTGAGTTACCTCAGCCCGCATCTGGAGGAAGGTTATCCTGGAAACCTGTCCGCCGAAGTTACCTACACCGTTTATGACGACAATCGCCTGGAAATTGAATTTTCAGCATTGACCGACAAACCAACGCATGTAAATCTTACCAACCATGCTTACTTTAATTTAAGCGGATTTGCTGAAAGCCTTACCGGTCATAAATTAACATTGAATGCGGCACAATATCTCGAACTGGATCAGCATCAGCTTCCCACCGGAAAATACCTCCCGGTTCAAGGTGCAAAATTCGATTTTAGCACGCCCATCGCGCTCAACCCGGATGAAACTGAACTGGACTTTTGCTTTATACTAAACCCACCTGCTCCGGGAGAGGCTTCGGCTTTCTTGTATCATGCCGGCTCAGGCAGAAAAATGGCTGTTTTTACTACACAGCCCGGCATTCAGGTTTACACCTCCAATTTTCTGGACGGCAGCTTTTGCGGACATGGTGGAAAGTGTTACGAAAAACATTCAGCCGTTTGTCTGGAAACCCAGCATTTTCCCGATAGCCCAAATCAGCCGGATTTCCCTTCCACGCTGCTGAATCCGGATGAAAAATATCATCAAAAAACAATATTCGTCTTTGAAAATCAATGATAACCAACCACTTAAACCAACAGTATTTAATTTCACGCTATGGGAAATTTTCACACCATTGATTATCTGATTTTTGGGGCTTATGCCTTGCTTATTCTTTCGGTTGGCCTGTGGGTGTCACGAAACAAAAAGGGGCATAAAAAGAACGCCGAAGATTACTTTCTGGCCGGAAAAAGCCTGCCGTTCTGGGCCATCGGAGCTTCATTGATTGCCGCGAACATCTCCGCCGAACAGTTTATCGGCATGTCCGGCTCGGGTTTTGCCATTGGTCTGGCCATCGCATCCTATGAGTGGATGGGCGCCATCACCCTGATTATTGTGGCCAAATATTTCCTGCCGGTTTTCATAAAACAGGGCTTGTTTACCATTCCAGAATTCATTGAAAAGCGTTTCAATACCAATCTGAAAACCATTCTTGCCGTCTTCTGGGTAGCGCTTTTTATCTTTGTGAACCTTACTTCTGTGTTATTTCTCGGCGCCAAAGCCCTGGATACCATTATGGGCAACGGGGATGGCAGTATGATTTTTTCACTTATCGTAGCCCTGGCACTTTTTGCGGCAGCTTATTCCCTATGGGGAGGGCTTTCGGCAGTGGCCTGGACGGATGTAATACAAGTGGTGCTGCTGGTTATTGGCGGATTGATTACTACCATCATTGCCTTAGACAAAGTAACGCCTACCGGAGGGATTTTTGCCGGTCTGGACCATGTATATAACTTTGCCGGAGATAAGTTCCACATGATACTGGATAGAAATCACCCTGAATTTTCAAACCTTCCAGGCATTGGAGTGATTATTGGCGGGTTGTGGGTAGCCAACCTTTATTATTTTGGTTTCAATCAATACATCATCCAGCGGGCACTGGCAGCAAAATCGTTACGCGAAGCACAGAAAGGCCTCGCTTTCGCAGCTTTTCTTAAACTGTTGCTGCCCATTTTCGTAGTTGTTCCGGGTATCATTGCGTATGTGATGTTTATGCAACCCGAAGGGACAGTAATTGTGGATGGCGTAAAGGAAGTTTTCACCCGTCCAGACGGAAGCATTAATTATGATGTTTCTTATCCGTGGCTCATCAAAACATTTATTCCCGTTGGCGTAAAAGGATTGGTGGTGGCGGCGCTTACCGCGGCTATTGTTTCCTCGCTGGCATCCATGCTCAATTCCACCGCCACCATTTTTACCATGGATATCTACAAGCCATATTTCTCCAAAAGGAGAGATGATTCGGATCTGGTTCCTGTTGGCCGACTCTCCGCGGTTGCTGCTTTGGTGATTGCCGTTATTATTGCCCCCGCGCTCAGTTCCATGCCACAAATGTTCCAATACATACAGGAATATACCGGCATTGTAAGCCCGGGCATTCTCGCGGTATTTTTGATGGGATTGTTCTGGAAACGGGCCAACACCAAAGGCGCCATCATCGGTGTCCTCACTTCCATACCCGTGGCATTGATGCTTAAACTGTTGCCAATTCAAATGCCATTTCTTGATCAGATGATGTACACCTGCCTCATTACCATAGTAGTCATTATGATGGTGAGCCTCACCACTGCCACAAGGGACGAAGACCCCAAGGCCATTCCGTTGCCCCGTGAACTCTTTAAAACGGATGCAAAGTTTAATTTTGCCGCCTATGCGGTGATGATTATTTTGATTGTACTTTATACTGTATTCTGGTAATAAAACAACACTGAGATGAAAGATAAAATAGTTAAAGATTCTTTTGAAGCAAAGTTTGGCGGCAAATTCCGTTTTTTTGCTGCGCCCGGTCGCATCAACATCATCGGTGAACACACCGATTATAACAATGGTTTTGTGTTGCCTGCAGCCATTGATAAGTGCATCTATCTGGCCATTAATGCGATTCCCGGGACAACGGTCACCATTTATTCGGTGGATTTTGATGAAACCATTTCGTTCGACCTCAACGATGAACAGCCGGAACTTCCGCATTGGGCCAAATATCCGTTTGGGGTAATTAAGGAACTTCAGAAAAAAGGTTTTAAACCGGGAGCATTCCAGGCAGCGTTTGGTGGCGACATCCCCGATGGCGCCGGACTTTCCTCTTCTGCCGCACTGGAAAGTGCCTTTGCAACTGCATTGAATGCTTTGTTTGATTTTGGCCTCGACAGGATGTCCCTGGCTAAAATCGGCCAGCTCGCCGAACACAATTATGCCGGAGTACGCTGTGGGATTATGGATCAGTTTGCCTCCATGCATGGGAAAGCCGGACAGGCAATGCAACTGGATTGCCGTTCGCTTGAGTTTAAATATTTCCCCTTAGAATTGGGTGACTACGAGCTGATTCTGGCCAATACAAAGGTAAAACACAGCCTGGCTGCTTCGGAATACAACCGTCGAAGATACGATTGCGAAGAAGGCGTGATGATTCTCCGCTCACAAATGTCCGGTGTTAGAAGTCTGCGTGACGTAAGGTCGAAGGACATTTACGGATATGAAGGCATAATGGGCGAAGAGATATACCTGCGTTGTGAATATGTTACCGAAGAAAATGAACGGGTCATTGAAACCTGTCATGCGCTTGAGCAAGGAGATTTAAAGCGGGTTGGGGCGCTGATGCTGCTGTCACATCACGGATTGCGCAATAAATATATGGTCAGTTGCAAAGAGCTGGATGTTTTGGTGGATACCGCCAAAAAAATTGAAGGTGTGCTCGGTGCACGCATGATGGGCGGTGGATTTGGTGGCTGTACCATTAATCTGGTGGCCAAAAATGCTGCCGAACAGTTTAAAAACGAAAGCAGAGATGCTTTTTTTAAGGCTTTTGGGACAGTTCCCGAATTTTATGAGGTAAATATTGGAGATGGAGCCGGAGAAG
>JAVEQP010000069.1:0-21439 GCA_034007585.1 Lentimicrobium sp.
ATCGGTGTTGAGTTCTCCGGCAAGCCGGTTGCCCATCGAAATCAGCTCGTAAGTTGCTTTATTGAATTTATGGTCGCGGTGCTCCGCATATATTAATACTGACATGTGATTGAGGTTAGGGTGTTAAATTACTCTTGCTTCGTTGTGCAGTAAATCTACCAATTCATCCAGGTTTTCCGGATCAATCATTTTGCAGGATGACTTCCGTGGCGGATTTTCATAGGAATTTACCTGGGATTCGGCATTTACCGGGGAGGCAACAATTACTTTTAAAGGTTTGGTACGTGCAGTCATAATACCCCGCATGGAGGGAATTCGTGGGTTAATGGCAATGCCTTTCTGTACCACCAGGACGGCAGGTAACGCAGTTTCCAGTTGCTGCCGGCCACCTTCAATTTCGCGGGTAATTTTTATGCCCCCTGCTTCAATTTCCAGGCTGCTTACTGATGAAACTGAAGGTAAATCAAGCATTTCAGCCAGCATACCCCCCACCGATGAGCCATTATAATCACTGGATTCAATGCCACACAATATAATGTCCGCAGTCTGCTGCTTTATGGCTTCGGCCAGATGGGATGCCGTTGAAAAGGAGTCCGAAGCTTCGGCTTCAACTCTTATGGCTTCATCAGCTCCTGCTGCCAGGGCTTTGCGTAAAGTAGCTTCAATGGTCGCATTGCCCACCGATATCACGATAATTTTGTCCACTTTCCCGGCTTCCTTAAGTTCAATGGCCCGGGTTAAAGCCAACTCGTCCCAGGGGTTAATGATCCACTGTACGCCGGTATAGTCTATCGACTTATTATCGGCAGTAAACTTTATGCGTGTTGTCGTGTCTGGTACATTGCTGATGCAAACAATTATGTTCATGGTTGTAAGATTTAATTCAAAGATTCAAAGGATATCATTGGTAACGCTAAAGTCGGGCAGTTAATAATCATTGATGACCTGCCTTGAAATGACTATTTTCTGAATTTCGGAAGTGCCTTCGTATATTTGAGTGAGCTTGGCCTCCCGCATCAGGCGTTCTACGTGATATTCCTTCACATAGCCATAGCCTCCGTGAATTTGTACGGCTTCGGTGGTTACCCACATTGCTGCCTCGGCGGCGTAATATTTGGCCATGGCGCTTGCGTAGCCATAAGGCTTATTCTGGTCTTTAAGCCAGGCAGCCTTCAGGCATAAGTTGCGGGCATTTTCGATTTTTACTGCCATTTCGGCCAGTTTAAAGGCAACCGATTGATGATTGACCAGTTCCGTGCCGAAAGCTTTACGTTCTTTGGCATATTTAACCGAACGTTCAAAGGCACCGGCGGCAATACCTACTGCCTGTGCTGCAATACCGATACGGCCACCTTCAAGGGTTTTCATGGCGAAAATGAATCCAAAACCATCTTCACCAATGCGGTTTTCTTTGGGAACTTTCACATCGCTAAACATTACCGAATGGGTATCGGAACTGCGCATACCCATCTTATCCTCATGCGGCCCAACCGTTATTCCCGGAGAATTACGATCAACGATAAGCACATTGATGCCCTTATGCCCCTTTTCGGGATGGGTTTGAGCAATAACCAGGTAAGTTCCCGCGGTATTACCACTGGTAATCCAGTTTTTAGTGCCGTTTAGCAGATAGTAATCTCCTTTGTCCTCAGCCGTTGTCCGCTGGGACGTAGCATCGGAACCGGCTTCAGGTTCGGAAAGCAAAAAAGCGCCGATTTTATCGCCTCTGGCCAGGGGTTTCAGGTATTTCTCTTTCTGAGCTTCAGAGCCGAAATTTTCAAGCCCATAACACACCAATGAGTTGTTTACTGACATGATGACACTCACCGAGGAATCTACCTTTGAGATTTCTTCAATGGCCAGCACATAGGAAATGGTGTCCATGCCACCCCCATCGTATTTGGGATCCACCAACATGCCCAGAAACCCGAGTTCAGCCAAAACTTTAACATGTTCAGTAGGATAAATAGCGTGGGTATCGCGTTCGATTACATCCTTAATCAGCTCCCGTTGGGCAAAGTCGCGCGCTGCCTGGCGGATCATTAATTGTTCTTCGGTATATTCAAAATTCATAATTAGTGGGTTGAAAATGGCCAATAAACAAACGGAAATGCTTCAATAACAATTAAAGTGCATAAGGTGTTCAGCCTTAATGATGGTTTTAATGATATATCGCATTATATTATATAAAAAACTTCATGCAACGCTTAAGATGGGGCTAATATAACATATTTATAAATGTAAATGTTTAAAAATAGGGTTATCCCGAAAACAATTACGTGAAACAGGTCATTTTAATTAAAATCAGGTAAATCGAGGTATTGTTGCCGATATTCAGGCGATGAAATGATTTCTGATGAAATTTAATGTTATATTAGGGGGAGTGTTTCCAAAAAATCCTTAATTTTGTTCACCCTGTTTGTATGGCAGCTAAAACTCAAGCCAGCTATTGGACTTAACTTTTTAATCCTTAACTTTCTTACTATGAAGAAAATCTACACATTTTTAATGCTTCCATTGATAGTGCTGGCCGCTTTGTTTGTTTCGCCTGGTGCTCAGAGTCAGGTAGTTTTTGCACAATGGACTTTTGATAATTCAGATTCTATCCCGGCGGTGGGTAATGGGGCTGCCTACCTTATTGGGGGCGTGAGTTCCAGTTATGCCACTGGCACTATCGGCGGTAAAGCCTGGAATACTGCGAATTATCCCGCACAGGGTACTGCCTCAGGTACTGCCGGGGTGCAATTTAATGTTTCTACCGAAGGCTATGCTGCGTTTGGTCTGGCCTGGGATCAGCGTGCCAGCAATACCGCAGCCAACCGCACAAGGTTGCAATATACTATTAACGGAACCGACTGGATTAATTTTGAAGCCAGTGAAACCAATGCGTTGAATATAAACGGAGCCACTTCTTCAGGTTTTGATGATGGCCGCTATATTACTGATGCGGGAGCGGTCTGGTTTAAGCGATCGGCAAATTTTGCCAGCATCCCAGGTGTCGGAAACAATGCCACATTTGCTTTTAGGTTGGTTGCTGAATTTGTTGATGGTGCCAATTACGGAGCCGCTTCACCCACCGGATCATACGGAACCGGAGGTACCCACCGTTTTGACAATGTTACTTTAGCAGGCGCGGGTTCCGAACCCATCATTGTGATACTGCCAAACAGCCTCAGTGGTTTTACCTATGCTGAAGGCCATGGTCCTTCGGTTGAACAAACATTAATGCTTGCTGCCCTTAATCTGGATCCCGTAAACGGAATGCTGAATATTCAGGCTCCTGACGGGTATGAGTTCGCCCTGGATGGTGCAACCTTTGTAGCAGCCGCGGAGGTGCCCTACGTTGGAGGTGCATTACATGAGGTTAGTGTTTCAGTGCGCCTTAACGATGGGCTTACTGCTGGCAGTTACACAGGCGACATGATTATCACGGGTGGTGGAGCACCTCAGGTAAATGTATCCCTTTCGGGCTCCGTTACCGGTAGTGAGCAACCTGCTCTGGGCAATGTGACTGTACCGATGTACATTCAGGGTTCAGTGCCCAACGGAAACCGTTTGCCTTTTGCCTACCGGGCTATGCTGACGAATTTACTTCCCTCATCCACCTACCGCTATTACAATAAAGTGGTGCTGCGCACTGATAATGCTGATTACAATGGGGCCGGTAATTGTATTTTTGTAGATGTGGAAAGCGGAAGTTTTATGCGTACTACTTCCAGCTCTCTCACAACAGCCGGACAGTACGGTGAATTTACCTCTGATGATTCAGGCAGTTACGCGGGCTGGTTTATTACTGAACCTACCGGTAATGCAACCCGGTTTAAACCCGGAACAGAACTTTTTGCCCGCATAATGCTGAATGATGGTGCCGGCGGAACGACTGAAGTAACCAGACTTACTTCAACCGATAGCTTTAAAGTGTTGACATTTAATACTATGGTCTCAGATACTACAGGAACTGCGGTAAGAAGTATTTCTGATTTCAGTGCAAAGAATTTTGTATTTATTTACGACAATACCAATGAGATTGGCCGCCCGTTGTATGGCACCCATGTTGAAGCCAGCGGTGTTGAATTTGTGAGTGGTACCTATGCACCTTTTTATACTGAGCAGGTTGCCGGTGTTAGTGGTTCCTGGGGAGCCATTATTCCGAATATGAACAGTAACGGAATAAAGCGTATTGTTGAACGCAACTTTTCTTCAGGTGAAATTGTTAACACTTATACTTCCGAAACCGGAACCTGGGGTTCCACCCAAACCATTGATCCCACCGGCGGTCTGGAAAATGTATTGGTTATTGATCTGACCCTTGGCATCGGATCTCCGGTGTCGAATGCCGGAAAGGTGTTTGTTTACAACAATCTGCTTAAGATTCAGCTTACCCGGTCGTTTAAAGGTAATGTGGAGTTGATCAACCTTTTCGGACAGGTGGTAGCCAGCCATTATCTGAATGGTTCAGAGGCTGAATATGCCCTTGAATTGGCCACAGGATTATACCTTGTCAGGTTGCAGAACAGTGAGCAGACCATTGTAAGCAAAGTGTTTGTAAAATGAACGTTCAATATTAATGCCCTGTTGAATCATTTTGATGCTTCAACGGGAATCAGTTTAATCACCTAAAAAACAAATTATTATGAAAAGAATACTACAAATCATGGGAGGAATAGGCCTGTTTGCCTTGTATTTCTCTTTAAGTATGAATCTGGTTCAGGCTCAATCCGCAGTGGTGACAGCACGACCAACGCAACTGGACATTTCCGCAGAAACCTCAGAAAGCGCGGTTTTAATGACCCTGTCCGGTTATTCACAGGATGATGCCCGGTATCGCTTGTATAACGGAGGCAATCAATACAATTGCTGGGATGAAGCCAATGATGCTTATGTAATTGCCAACAGTTATGCATCTGGCCCTCCCGTGCCCGGTACTCCTACAACTACCACCACTTTCTGGATATTATTTCAGCGTGGGTCCAATGCAAGTACTACAGCCAGTTATCGTGACCGGCTCGGTCCAACATACGCTACTCCCAACTATCAGACAGTAGTGCTGCCGGCAGCAGCGGAAATTTTATCTCCTGTTATCATTCAAAAGAGCAATGTTAACTTTACCACCTGGACCAACTTTTCGGTTCGTCACGTGGTTTTGGGTTATGATGCTCCTACAGGCGGTACGCTTATCGCTGCAGCCCCCACCGGCCTGACTAACGGTGAATTTAACCTTATTATTGAAACGGGTACCATCCTGAGCCGCATTGAAGTAAGAGATGTGGCGAATAACCTGATTGAATCGGTTACCGGCACCTGGCCTTCGGGCATAAATGTGTTGCCTCCCACCGGCTTTTCAGCTACTGCTCAAAGCAACACCCAAATTAACCTGGGCTGGACGCCAAATGCAGCAAACAACGGTGTTGTGCTTGCCTGGTCTGCCAATGGCGTTTTTGGCACACCTACCGGAGCCTATACACCGGGAAGCACCATTTCAGGTGGCGGTAACGTAATTTATACCGGAACAGCGAACAGTTTTAACCATACTGCATTGACAGGTGGCACCGAATATTTTTACAAACTCTGGTCGTATGATGGCAGCGAATATTCACCTGGTGTTATTGACAATGCCGAAACTTTTCCCGATGCAGCCACCACAACACTTCCTTATGTAGAAGATTTCGCCAGCGGTTTTGGTGATGTACATACTTATAGTGTGTCCGGTGATACCAAAGTATGGCTTCACAGTACTTCTTCGGGAGAATATGTATATATGAATGGGCACAATTCAGGTGAACTTGAAGAAGACTGGCTGATTTTGCCCGGAATGAACCTGGACAATTATTTTAATGAAACATTGAGTTTTGATACCTGGGTCCGTTTTGGTTCAGATGATGCAGACAATTACCTGAAGCTTGTTTACTCTACCAATTATTCAGGCATTGGAAGCCCTGCTGCAGCTACCTGGACAGAAATTAGTTTTACCCATCCGTTAATCGAACAGGAATGGACAACTTCCGGAACAATTGATATTTCAACCATTAATGGAACGAGTGTTTACTTCGCATTAAAATACCATTATAATGTTGGCATGTATCGTTCATGGCAGGTGGATAACATTAATGTGAATGCCGGTAATTCGCCTTCATTGGTTGCTACCCCCACTACCCTGAACGGATTTACCTATGAAACAGGTAATGGTCCCTCAGCCTCACAGAGTTACACACTCAGCGCCCAAAACCTGGAAGGAAGTGGCAACATCACCGCTACTGCACCGGCCGATTATGAGGTGTCACTCAATGGTACTGCCTGGAACACCGTAGTTAACCTTCCCTTTGCAGATGGTGAAATTACCGGACAGCCGGTTTCCGTTTATGTACGTTTACAAGCCGGCCTGGCCATAGGAACCTATAATAGCCAGACCATTTTGCACAACGGTGGAGGGGTAACAGATATGCAGGTAACTCTGAATGGCAACGTTACCGAATTACTTCCGCTTATAAACAGTGAAATGGTTCCTGAATACATTCAGGGTACTTCGCCTTCCAATATTCAGCGTCTGCCTTATGCTTTTCATTTAAGCATAAGCAATCTGATGCCTTCTGCCACTTATCGTTATTACAATAAAGTAGTTATAGAAACTGATTCTCCCACCAGTAATGGTGCCGGTAACTCCATTTTCGTTAATGGTGATGGTAGCTTTACGCGCACCACCAGCACTTCTCTGGGAAATCCGGGTGAATATGGCGAGTTTGTAGCCGACGCTTCCGGGAATTACAGCGGATGGTTCATCACCGAACCCAGCGGAAATGCCCGCTTCACTGTTGGAAATCAGGTTTTCATGCGTCTCATGCTCAATAACGGTGCTGAGGGAACTTCTGTGGTCAATCGCCTTACCACCAGCAGTGGCGCTGAAGTAATTAACTTTGGTGATCTGAATCAGGCCGGTATGGGAACAGGAATTCGAGGTCTCTCCGAAGCCACTTCCGGAAATATGGTTTATCTGTATGATAATGAAGATGGCAACGGCCGTCCGGTCTATGGTACAAGCGTTGAAACCACCGGTGTTGACTTTATTGCCGCAGGATCATTTGCTACTTTTTACAAAAATGATGTTCAGGGTGTAAATGGTTCCTGGGGTGGTATTATTCCAAATATGCTGCCTGAAGGCATTCGCCGGGTTGAACAACGCAGCCGCACCACCGGTGATGTTGTCTCAGTACATACCTCACCTGATGGTGTATGGGGAGCTTTTGATACCCGCAATCCTTTTGGAGGAGAAGTAGATATTATTGTAATAGATCTTCTTGCTCCCGGAAATCCTTTACTTACCGTTAGTCCTGCAACGCTCAGTGGATTTACTTACGTAGAAGGAAGTGGTCCGTCAGCAGCTCAAACCTATACTTTGAGCGGAACCGATCTTACCGGTACCGGCGATGTAACCGTAACTGCACCGGCTGATTATGAAGTTTCCTCCAATGGAACTGACTTTGCCAATATGGTAAATTTCCCAATTGCTGATGGTGCAATCACCGGACAACCGGTAACCGTTTCTGTAAGGTTAAAAGCTGGCCTTGCGGTCGGAAGTTATAACGGACAAACCATTGTAAACAGCGGGGGAGGAGCCACCGATAAAATGGTTACCCTCAACGGAAATGTTACAGGTGCGGTTATTCCCGTACTCGATGAGGTTACCTTACCCATGTATATGGAAGGACTAAATGGCGGAAACAATGCCCGCGTTCCTTTTGCTTACCGGGCTTCCCTAAATAACCTGCAACCTGAAACTACTTACTTCTATTATAATAAGGTAGTGGTCGAATCAGACCTGCCCGATTATAATGGTGCCGGTAACCCGATATTTGTTAATGAAAACGGTGAATTTGCCCGAGCTACAAGTACCTCATTTAACAATCCAGGTGAATATGGAACATTAACAACCGACGCCCAGGGCAGTTATACCGGATGGTTTATTACCGAGCCGACGGGTAACGATCGCTTTACGCCTGGAAATCATGTATATATGCGCATCAGTCTCAACGATGGCAATGAGGGTACCACAGTAATCACCCGCCTGACCACCGAAGATTTTGCCACCATTCTACAATTCGGTACTGAAGCTGATGATACTCAGGGTACAGCTATCCGCGGTGTCAGCGAAGACAATGCTAAGGACTTCGTTTATTTGTACAACAATGTTGAAGGTACCGGACGTCCGCTTTATGGAACGCATATCGAAGCATCAGAGGTTGACTTCTCGTCGATTACCAGCTATGCTCCTTTCTATCTTACTGAAGTAGCCGGTACCAGTGGTTCATGGGGTGGTATAGTGCCCAACACCAACAATGAAGGGGTAAAACGGGTTGAAGTAAGATCACTGACCAATGGAAGTATCATGAATGATTACAATGTTCCTTCCGGAGTATGGATTGGTGTTAATACCATCAATCCGACCGGTGGTGTTGACAATGTGCTGGTGCTTGATCTCATTAACATAGGTGTTGATTATAACACTCTGGGTGCTTATACCCTTTTCAGCAGTGGCACTCAGGTTAACCTGAGGGTGCCCGGTACTGAAAACTTCACCCTGAGTTTGTATAATCTTCAGGGACAACGGGTATTCGCCAAACAATTTGCAGGTGATAATAGTTACACATTCAGCCTGGATGTGCCTGCTGGCATTTATATTGCCAACATCCGGAATGCTTCAGGCTCTGCTTCACAAAAGTTGTTCATAAGCAAATAGAACACTTTATCAATTTAAAAAAAACCGTGTCAATATGTTTGGCACGGTTTTTTAATGCTTACTTATTAAAATTTTATCAAAAGTTGGGACTCATTTTAACAGTATTGATTGAAAAGTTGTAATTTAGCCCCTCCATTTTAAGCTTGAAAATCAACGACAAACTATGGAAAATCAACTTTATCCTATTAAATTCAGGCCTGTTCTTAAAGACAAGATATGGGGCGGAAGCAAGATAAACCGGGTGCTGGGTATTGATTTTTCTCCGCTCCCGAATTGTGGAGAGGCCTGGGTAGTTTCAGGTGTAGAGGGAAATCAGACGTCGGTAATCAATGGCTTTTTGGCTGGCAACGAACTGAATGAGCTGGTAGAAATATATATGGGTGATCTGGTCGGCGATGCTGTATTTCAGCGCCATGGCAATGAATTTCCCATTCTGGTTAAATTTATTGATGCCGCCGAATACCTCTCTATTCAGGTTCATCCTGATGATGAACTGGCCGCAAAAAGAGGCCTTGGAAATGGTAAATCTGAAATGTGGTACATACTGAACGCCGACAATGATTCAGAACTTATCAGTGGTTTCAGCCGGAAGGTGGATAGAGAAACTTACCTTAAACATCTTAATGATAAAACATTAAAAGATATCCTTAATGTTGAGAAGGTGCATAAAGGTGAGGTGTTCTATATGCCGGCCGGCCGTGTTCATGGCATTGGCCCCGGGATATTTTTGGCAGAAATTCAGCAAACTTCTGATACCACTTATCGCATTTACGACTGGGACAGGGTGGACGATGCCGGAAACAGCCGTGAACTGCATACTGAAGAAGCGCTGGATGCCATAGATTTTAATGTTTATGACGATTACAAGTCAGCCTACGAAAAAAAACACAATGGCACAGCAAACCTGGTGACAAGTCCTTATTTCGTGACCAATCTTATTGAACTGGACCAGACTCTGGCCAAAGATTATAGCGAACTGGATTCCTTTGTTATCCTATTGTGTATTGAAGGAATGGTTACCCTGGTACACGGAGGGAGCAATGAACCCCAGGTTAAACTAAAAATGGGCGAATCTGTATTGGTACCGGCCAGGCTCGATCGGATTGATATAGTACCGGAAATGTCCTCCAAGTTGCTCGAAGTGTACTTACCCTAATTTTTTAAAACAAAGAAATGAAAAAATTAATTGTTCTTTCAATCGTATCATTGCTCATTTCAGGTGCTTTTGCTCAGGAAACCGGTAAAAAATTACCCCAGGTTTCAGTAAAGACCCTGAAAGGAACTACCATCAATACTGCCGAACTCAGCAACGACGGCAAGCCCATCATCCTGAGTTTCTGGGCACTATGGTGTAAGCCCTGTATCAACGAACTGACCACCATTGGCGATGTATATCCTGACTGGGTAGAGGAAACCGGTGTTAAACTAATTGCTGTATCCATTGACGACGCGCGGAGTTCATCAAAAGTAGCACCCACCGTTAGTGGTAAAGGCTGGGAGTATGATATTTTGCTGGATGTAAACGGCGATTTTAAGCGCGCCATGAATGTAAATATGATTCCCCATACCTTCCTCATCAACGGAGACGGGGAAATTGTATGGCAGCATACTTCATTCAGTGAAGGCAGCGAATTGGAGCTCATCGAAATGGTGCGTAAGCTCAACCGGGGAGAAGCCATCAAATAACTTAGTGGGAACATTTATAGTTTTAATTCACCGTTAATCCGGCCTATATGCGACACATACAACAGGGTGCCATTGTATTTTTTATGTTCTTTTGCTTCATTTATCTGCCTGAGGTTCAGGCCCAGGGGTTTCTGGATGGAGGGAAGGTCTCGGGCAATTTTCAGCTTGATGCTCAGATTTATCAGGCCGACTCAGCCATAGGTGCCAATGAAGTGGCTGAAAAGATGTTAATGAACAGCTTTGCCAATTTGCTCTATACACAGGGAAATTTTAGTGCAGGTTTGCGGTTTGAAACCTACCTGAATCCGCTACAGGGTTATGATCCCTTGTATAAAGGCAGTGGTGTTCCCTATTGGTTTGGAGCCTGGCGCAATGAACAGTTCGAAATAACAGTGGGACATTTTTACGAACAGTTTGGTAGTGGAATGGTGCTGCGGGCTTACGAGGAACGTAACCTGGGTTTTGATAATGCCTTTGAAGGCGCAAAAGTTGTCTTCAAACCCATAGATGCCATTACGCTAAAGGGACTTATCGGGAAACAGCGCTATTTCTGGGAAAAAGGTCCGGGACTGGTCAGGGGTATTGATGGTGACTTGTCTATTAATGATCTGTTTAAACCCGAATTAAACCTTAAAACGCGCCTTACTCTTGGGGGCAGCTTTGTAAGTAAATATGAGTCTGCTGAAGACATTATTGTGAATGATACCAGTCTGTTGCATTTACCCGAAAATGTGAGTTCATGGGCAGCAAGGGCAAATATTAACCGGGGCGGGTTCAATATTTATGGGGAGTACACCCGAAAAATAAATGATCCCTCTTCGTTTAACAAATTTATTTACAAAGATGGAGAATCACTGTTAGTGCAGACATCTTATGCCACCAAAGGATTGGGTGTTATGGCTTCGGCTAAGCGTACCGATAATATGAGCTTTAAATCCAAACGTACCGAAACGGGAAGTACGCTGGACATCAATTATCTGCCAGCCCTAACCCGTCAACATGCCTACAGTCTGTCGGCTATGTATCCTTATGCGACCCAACCTAACGGTGAAATGGCCATACAGGGGCAGGTAAATTATAAAATTCCCCGTGGCAGTAAGATAGGTGGAAAGTATGGTACTGATATCGCGGTAAATTTCTCCAGGGTTACTTCCATAGAAAAAGAAGTGGCTGAAGGGGAATCCGCTATCGGTGTTTCCGGTACCAAAGGTTATACTTCGCAGTTTTTTGCCTTTGGCGATGAACTTTATTTTCAGGACCTCAACATTGAAGTTCAACGTAAGTTCAACCAGAAATATAAAGTGCTTTTGTCCTATATCTTTATGAAGTACAACATCGATGTTATTGAAAATCATCCGGGAGAACCCCTGGTTGAAGCCCACATCTTAATCGCAGACATGACTTACAGATACGATAGTAAGAACGCATTGAAACTGGAACTTCAGCACATGTCAACAAAGCAGGATAAGGGAAACTGGGTGCAGTATATGATGGAATACACCATTGCACCCCGTTGGTTTTTCAACTTTTCCGATCAGTACAATTACGGCAATGACAATAAAGAGGATCGATTTCATTATCCCACCATTGCTATGGGATATACCCAGGGGTCCAATCGATTGTCGGTCAGCTACGGCAAACAGCGAAAAGGCATTCTTTGTGTAGGCGGCGTCTGTCGCACGGTGCCTGCTGCCAGTGGCTTGACAGTAACTATAACCAGCTCATTTTAAATAATTTTTATTATGAATCTTCCGAAAATTTTCAATATCTCTCTATTGTTTTCTGTTTTTTTTGTAGCGATGCTTTTTGCTTTTTCAGGCTGTGATAAAATAGAAGAGCCTTATTCCACTACCCTGGAGGTTGCCGATACTGCTGCCTGTCCGGTGCCCCTGTTTCCTGAGGTAACCCAGGTGGAAAAGCGGGTACTGTTGGAGGATTATACAGGTCAAACCTGTGTTAATTGTCCCGAAGCTGCGCTGATTGCTCACAATCTCAAAAATATCCACGGTGATCGGTTGGTCGTATTATCGGTGCACGCAGGTTATTTCGCTGAACCTTATTCTAACGGCCTTTATACCTATGATTTCCGTACAGAAGCAGGGAATATCTGGAATGCTTTTTATGGTATTATATTCAATCCAACCGGAATGATTGATCGTAAGGGTTACCCGGGAAACCACCTGGTCTCATCGGGTGCCTGGTCAGGCAAGGTGTCAGATGCACTTAATGTAACCCCGGTGATTGATCTCCAGATGATCAACACTTATGACGAGGAATTGCGTAAGCTCTGTACCCATGTCAATACCCGGTTTATAACTACGCTTAATAAAAATCTGAAACTGGTGGTAGTCCTCAGTGAAAGTAAAATTGTTAAAGCTCAGAAAAATTCCGATCCAAATGTTGGTACAGTACCCGACATTGTTGATTATGAGCACAATCATGTACTCCGCCAGGCCATAACCCTGCCTTGGGGAACCAGCATTGCAGTTGAGGGTACCCCCAATCCGGAATCTTCAATAAAGTCATTTAAGACCATACTTAAAGAGGAGTTTGCACCGGAAAATTGCAGCGTAATTGCTTTTGTTTATAACGAAGCAACTACCGAAGTACTTCAGGTAATTGAAGTACCGGTAATACAATAGCAATCAGGCATATATTTTCCTCCTGTTATTTGCATCTTTTACTGATATTAATATTAAGCCCTGAGGTTGAGCCTCTTGGTTTTAATGAGCTCTTTTGTTCCCGCTCAATCGCAAGTGATTTTATTTTTTGCATCGTATATTGCTGTATATTAATTGTCTTAACTTTGTAGTCTCAAAACTATTCAGCCACTTTTTACGTTACCTCTTTACATACTTTACTTCGTTAATCTGCCAATTTTATTATACCTATGGATAAAAAAGTATTGATTCGGGACCTCAGCCTGCGTGACGGGCAACAATCGTTGTTTGCCACACGTATGAGTCAGTCACAAGTTGACAGTGTGTTGCCTTTTTATAAGGATGCCGGCTTTTATGCTATGGAAGTATGGGGAGGTGCAGTGCCTGATTCTGTAATGCGTTTTCTGAATGAAGATCCCTGGGAAAGACTGGAAATAATTAAGGCTGTAATTGGAGATACCTCAAAACTTACCGCTCTTTCACGTGGCCGGAATCTGTTTGGTTACAATCCCTATCCTGATGAAATTATTGACGGATTTAACCGCACTGCAGTAGAATCGGGCATAAGCATAATGCGCATTTTTGATGCGCTCAATGACAATTCAAACATTGTCTCCACCATAAAATCAGTAAAAGATAACGGCGGACTGGCTGATTGTGCCATAGTTTACACTGTGGATCCTCAATTTTCGGCCATGCGTAAACTTAGAGCTTTATTAAAGTCAAAACCATTACATACCAATGTTTTTACCAACGATTATTATCTGAATAAGGCCAAAGAGCTGGAGCAGATGGGGGCAGATATGGTTACCATTAAGGATATGGCTGGTCTTATTACTCCAATAAGAGCCGGACGTTTGGTAAAGCTGTTGAAACAAAATCTGAAAGTTCCCATTGATTTCCATACCCACTCAACTCCCGGATATGGACTTGCATCCACACTTATGGCTATCATTAATGGGGTGGATATTATTGACACCAATATGATGTCATTTGCCGGTGGTACTGCTGCTCCGGCATTTGAACTGATTCAGTTGTTTTGCGATCGATTAGGCATTCAAACCGGAGTTAATCCCGAAGCTGTAAATAAAATTGACAAGGAACTGAGGCTTATCCGCAAAGAACTGTCAGAATTTGACCAATATGACACCATTCCCCTTGAATTTAATCTGGTTACCGACAAGTTACCCAAAGACATTGACGAATTGTTTGAATTGGCCATTGCTTTCGGAAAGGCGGATAAGGAGGATGACCTGTTGGATGCCTGTGCTCGTATTGAGGCTTATTTTGGGTTCCCCGCAGCCGACGAAAAGGTGAAAGAAGCTGAAGTACCCGGAGGTATGTATTCTAATATGCTGGTCCAATTAAAGCAATTGAAACTTGAACAGTTGTTGTCGCGCACCCTCGAACTTATTCCCAGTGTGCGAATGGATGCCGGTTGTCCGCCCCTGGTAACACCTACCAGCCAGATTGTCGGGGTTCAGGCAGTGAACTGTGCCATCGATGAATCTAAGGGCGACCCCTTATATACCACCCGAAGTATACAGTTTGTTAATCTGGTTAAAGGTGTTTATGGGAAAACACCTGTTCCTGTGGACCCCGAATTCAGGTATAAAATTTCCGGTGTCAGGGAGGAAGTCCCTTATGATACCAGCTTTTATAAACCTCAGCCAAATCCGGAATTTCCTGAATATGGTGGCGTAAAACTGGCTGAAACAGAAAAACACAAGCTGTTGCTCGAATTGTTTCCTGCCGTGGCGACTGATTATCTGAAGAAAAAGATAGAACAGCAATATCTGGACAGAATCCACGAAATTGAAGAGCAGAAACGTAAGAAATTTGAAGCCGAGAAGCAGGCTTATGAAGATTTATCTGACGAAGAAAAAGAAAAAAGATTGCTCGAAGGCCTATATCAATACAACTGGACCACTGACGAAGATAGTATGCTGGGGCATTCCTGATCCCTGCTTACAATAAGCCCAGGTCGAGCATAGCCGCTTCTGAAATCATGTCCTGATCCCAGGGCGGGTCAAAGGTAAGTTCAATCTCACACTGGCTGATACCATCAATGGCTTGTATCTTTTGCTTTACCTCTGCGGGAAGCGATTCAGCCACCGGACAATTTGGGGTGGTCAGCGTCATCAGAATACGCGCAGTTGAGTGCTCATCCACATCAATTTTATAGATGAGCCCGAGATCATAAATATTTACAGGTATCTCGGGGTCGAAAATGGTTTTTAACCTGTCAATGATTTTATTTCCAAGTTCAAGCGTTTTTTCGTGATCCATCATAATGCATTCGTTTTTTAGCGTTAAGAGTAATTTAGGATTGCCCCATTTCCTGCTTTGCCTTAAATGCAAGGGCATACATTTTTATTTGTTTCAGCATAGAAAGCATGCCGTTGCTGCGGGTAGGGGACAAGTGTTCTGTGAGTCCGATTTCACTCAGAAAGTTGGTGGATGAGTCGAGAATTTCCTGAGGACGCTGGTCAGAAAATGTACGGATAAGCAAATTGGCAATGCCTTTGGTAATTACAGCGTCACTGTCGGCTGTAAAATGCACTATTTCACCGTCAAAATCGGCATGCAGCCATACCCTCGACTGACAACCCGGAATCAGGTTGTTCTCGGTCTTGTGACGTTCCTCGATAAGAGGAAGCCCTTTGCCCAACTCAATTAAATAATTGTATTTGTCCATCCAGTCATCAAAATTCGCGAATTCGTTCACGATGGCCTGGGTTCTTTCTTCTATTTTCATAAGCGTTTTTAATTTAACTATCTCTTAAACGGGACCATTATATGTCAACAGTTTAAAGAAACATTTCTCTGGCCTTATTCACTGCTTTTGCGAGAAGATCAATTTCTGCGAAAGTGTTGTAAAAAGCGAATGAGGCTCTGATGGTGCCGGTAATACCGAGGCTGTCCATCAATGGCTGGGTACAATGGGTACCGGTGCGCACGGCAATGCCGAAATGATCGATAATGGTGCCTGCATCATAAGGATGAATGTCATCAATGAGAAAGGAGATCACCGAAGCTTTATGTTCGGCATTCCCAATAATCACCACGCCCGGAATTGCATTTAGCACATGGGTGGCATAATCAAGTAGTTCGTTTTCGCGTTTGGCAATGTTTGGAATACCCAGGTGCTTTATGTAGTCAATGGCCACACCAAAAGCCACCGCGCCTGCTACATTCGGGGTGCCGGCTTCAAATTTGAAAGGCGGTTCATTATAGGTAGTATGCTCGAATGTTACATTGGCAATCATTTCGCCTCCGCCCTGATAGGGTGGCATTTCCAAAAGCAGCTCTTCTTTCCCGTAAAGCCCTCCAATGCCCATGGGTCCGTAAATCTTATGTGCTGAAAAAGCATAAAAGTCACAATCCATATCCTGTACATCAACCTCTAAATGAGCGAGAGCCTGAGCACCATCTATCAGTACCTTTGCTCCTGCTTCATGGGCCATTCGGGTTATTTCCTTTACAGGATTTATTGTACCGAGTGAATTGGAAATGTGTGAGATAGCCACCAATCGGGTGCGGGGATTGAGTAATCGGGTAAATTCTCCCATATTCAGCGAGCCATCTGCATGAAGGGGACATACAATAAGTCGGGCACCCGAATGTTTACAAAGCATTTGCCAGGGAACAATATTGGAATGGTGCTCCAGCGCTGATATCAGAATTTCATCTCCTTGCCTGAGGTTTTGATGGCCCCAGGTGGCAGCTACCAGATTGATGGCCTCGGTGCAACCTCGTGTGAATATCATTTCACGCACTGAGCGGGCATTTACAAATAGGGCCATCTTTTCCCTGGCTTTTTCAAAAACTGTGGTAGCCTCCTGGCTCAACAAATGCACACCCCGATGTACGTTGGCATTCGTATTTTGATAATAATCTACCAGCGCATCTATCACTACCTGAGGTTTTTGGGTAGTGGCAGCATTGTCAAAATAAACCAGGGGTTTGCCGTAAACTTCACGGCGGAGGATGGGAAAGTCAGCCCTGATGGCTTCAATATCGGCCAGGCTGGAAGTTGAAAAATGAATAGTATCTCTTTTTCCCATGACTTATAAGGCTATATGCGGCTCATATCAATTTCAAAGGCTACCTTTTGTTCTTTTGAATTGCAGTGTAACACACACTGTTCGCAGGACGAAAGTTCTCCCCTCAGCCTTTTTTTAACCAAATCGTCAATGCGGTTGCGCAATTGGGGAATGGCAATTTTATCAACTATGTCAGCTGCAAAAGCATACATCAACAACATTTGTGCATTGTCATGGCCAATTCCCCTGGATTGAAGATAGAAACGGGCATCTTCATCAAGCTGACCAACCGTTGCGCCATGGCTGCACTTAACATCATCGGCATAAATTTCCAGAAAAGGCTTAGTGTCAATCACTGCTTTGTCTGAAATTAAAATGTTTTTGTTGTTTTGATAGGCATTGGTTTGCTGTGCGTCGGGGCGAACCAGAATGTGTCCGTTAAATACTCCGGAAGCATGATCATCCAGAATACCTTTAAACAATTCGTTACTGGTACAATGTGGAGCTGCGTGGTCAATAAACACCTGGTTATCAATGTGTTGTTCATGATCCATCAGATACAATCCAAGTACATCGGCATGACTAAGTGATCCGTTTAACCTTACCTGTGTCTCATTGCGAATAAGTCCGCCATTAAGACTAATCGCACTGGTACTGAGGTTAGCCCCTTTTTCCAGATGAAAATAGGTGCTGTTGGTCAGGGCCGATTCATTGTTTTTATTTTGAAGTTTATAGTGGTCCAGCGTGGAGTTTTCATCCATATAGACTTCAGTAACCGTATTGTTAAAACCAATATTGTTGTCGATGGAGTCGTCACATTGAACCAGACTCAGGCTGCTGTTTTTACCCAGTACAATCAGGTTTCGTACCTGGATGAAAATAGTGGTTCCGGAGTTTACCAGATCCACCATTTGCATGGGTTGCTCCACCCGGATATTATCAGGCACATAAATAAAAACCCCATCCCTGAAAAAAGCCGTGTTGAGTGCGGTAAGGTTTTCATCTTTGATGTCAGCATAGTAACCGAAATGTTTTTCAATGAGTTCAGGATATTTCTTTATGGCTTCGGCCATACTGCTAATAATAACGCCATTGGCCATTTCCTCGCCAGTTCCCATAAACCACCCGTTCATTTGTGGAATAAGCCGGGTGTTAAAATCAGGTACTTCACACCTGAAAACATCATCTATATCCACATCAAGTACTGTTGGTTTAAGCGGAAAGTTGAAGTCGTGGTCCAGTATCTGGCTCAAATCGGTATTTCTCCATTTTTCGAGCCGGGTATGTGGAAATCCATGTTCAATAAAATGTGCATAGGCCTGCTTTCTAAGTTGTGCCAGATGAGGCGGATCATCCGAAGTAAGCACTGCCATGTTCTCTTTAAAGAACGCCTGCAGTTTTTCGGTGGTATTGTATTGTATATTCGTTTCGTCCATGATTCAATTGATGTTTTAAGGGGATTAGACCTGAGCTTCTTTAATCCATTCATAGCCCTTGTCTTCAAGTTCAAATGCCAGTTCTTTCCCACCCGAACGTACGATGCGACCATCAAACAATACATGTACAAAGTCAGGTACAATATACTCAAGCAATCGCTGATAGTGTGTGATTACAATAAAAGCATTGTCGGGTCGGCGTAAGGTATTTACTCCGTGAGCAACAATTTTCAGGGCATCAATGTCCAGTCCTGAATCGGTTTCATCAAGTATAGCAAGTTCGGGGTTGAGCATGGCCATTTGAAAAATTTCATTTTTCTTTTTTTCACCACCAGAAAAGCCTTCGTTTACAGACCGGTTGGCCAGCTTGGCATGAATTTCAAGTAGTCGTTTTTTTTCTTCCATACTATTCAGGAATTCCTGGGCAGGCATGGGATCAAGGCCTCTGTACTTGCGCTGCTCGTTTATGGCGGTACGCATAAAATTGGTCATACTCACTCCGGGAATTTCCACGGGATACTGAAATCCGAGGAAAATGCCCTCATTGGCCCTTTCATCCACAGGCATACCGATAAGATTTTTGCCCTTAAAGAGAATTTCACCCTCTTCTACTTCAAAAATATCCCGTCCGACAATCACCGAAGCAAGGGTGCTTTTGCCGGTTCCATTGGGCCCCATTATGGCATGTACTTCACCGGCCCGAACCTCCAGATTAACTCCTTTTAATATTTCCTTTCCGTCGATGGAAGCTCTTAAGTTTTTTATACTAAGCATTGTCTATTCAGTTAAAATTATTTTTTTGAGTTCAGTTCACAATAAAGTAGAAGTTATCCCACACTTCCTTCAAGGCTTAATGAAAGCAATTTTTGGGCTTCAACAGCAAATTCCATAGGGAGCTTTTTAAGTACTTCCCGGGCATAACCATTTACAATAAGTCCAATGGCGCTTTCCGTACTTATCCCCCGCTGATTGCAATAATACAACTGCTCATCTGATATTTTTGAAGTAGTGGCTTCATGCTCTACAATGGAACTGCGGTTTTCTGCTTTTATGTATGGAAAGGTGTGTGCACCACAGCGGTCGCCCAGCAGCAATGAATCGCATTGAGAGAAATTTCTTGAATTTTCTGCCCGTTTGGTCATCTTTACCAGACCCCGGTAACTGTTGTTGCTTCTGCCGGCTGATATCCCCTTGGAAATTATGGTACTGCGGGTGTTTTTACCCAGATGAATCATTTTTGAACCGGTATCGGCTTGCTGAAAATTATTGGTGACAGCTACGGAGTAAAATTCACCCACGGAATGGTCGCCCATAAGAATTACGCTGGGATACTTCCAGGTAATAGCTGAGCCGGTTTCCACCTGAGTCCAGGAAATTTTTGAATGTGTACCTTTACAAATACCGCGTTTGGTTACGAAATTGTAAACCCCACCTTCTCCTTTTTTATTGCCCGGATACCAGTTTTGGACCGTGGAGTATTTAACCTCTGCATCCTTAAGGGCAATGATTTCCACAATGGCAGCATGCAATTGATTTTCGTCGCGCATGGGGGCAGTGCAACCTTCCATATAGCTAACATAGCTGCCTTCGTCGCCAATAATCAGCGTGCGCTCAAATTGTCCGGTGTTGGCTGCATTAATACGAAAATAAGTGGAAAGCTCAATGGGACAACGCACTCCTTTGGGAATATAGCAGAAGCTGCCATCGCTGAAAACTGCTGAATTGAGGGCAGCAAAATAATTGTCATCTGACGGAACTACTGTGCCCATATATTGGCGCACCAGTTCAGGGACTTTTTGTACGGCTTCGCTGAAGGAACAAAATATAATGCCTTGTTTTTCAAGTGTTTCAGAAAAGGTGGTTTTCACCGAAACAGAGTCAATTACTGCATCTACAGCAACGCCTGAAAGCCTTTTCTGCTCTTCAAGAGAAATGCCCAGCTTTTTAAAGGTGTCCAGCAATTCGGGGTCCACTTCATCCAGACTGCCTAGTTCCTTTTTTCTTTTTGGGGCAGCATAGTAAATAATGTCCTGATAGTCGATGGGAGGGTAATGTACGTGCGCCCAGGTAGGTTCAACCATCGTAAGCCAATGGCGGAATGCCTTCAGCCGGTATTCGAGTAACCACTCCGGTTCGTTTTTTTTGGCCGATATAAAACGGATGGTGTCTTCAGACAGACCTTTCGGCGCCATATCCATCTCAATATCAGTGTAAAACCCATATTTATATTCACTCTGCGTCAGTTCATGCAGGATGTTGTTGGTCTCTTTTTCCATTTCACAAAAAATATTTTCAGTACTTAATTGAATTAAATTAAGTCGGTACAAAGATACTTAAATTCAGGGTAACCGGATTAAAAGTGAAGCGTGCATTTTGCATTCCATTATTAATATCCTGTGTCTGTTTTAGCTTCTTTTGCGTTCCACTATGTTTCAACAAATGGAGACCTTATATGTTGCGGCAGGAAATGATGAGCTGGTTATGTGGCTGTTGATTTGTTGAGTTGTTGCCTGCCTACCTGCCTCTGGCGGGATTTGTTGAGGGGTGATCTGTGATGGGTTGCCTGTCCCCTCGCCTGAGGCAGGCGGG
Source organism: Lentimicrobium sp. (assembly GCA_034007585.1). Lineage (GTDB taxonomy): Bacteria > Bacteroidota > Bacteroidia > Bacteroidales > Lentimicrobiaceae > Lentimicrobium. Next base: position 21,149 of record JAVEQP010000069.1, read on the forward strand.
ATTTGTTGAGGAGCGATCTGTGATTGATAATGCTCGTAAATTTTATATCCACAATCTTCAATCTGCAATCTGCAATCTGAAATCTGCAATCCGAAATCTGTGATCTGTTGATTTGTTGATTTGTTGCCTGTCCGCCTCAGGCGGGAGGTGTTAAGAATTCGTAATCTTTAAATCCGCACATCATCACATCTGCAATCTGCAATCCGCAATCTGCAATCTGAAATTTTACCCTGAGCGAAGCCGAAGGCCCGGGTTCTTGGTTCTGAGTTTTATTTAGTCTTTATTCTTTAG
>JAVEQP010000070.1:0-21204 GCA_034007585.1 Lentimicrobium sp.
TCCTGAGCGGAAAGGCTCAATGCCAGAAAGGCAGCAAATAAGGTAATTGTAATTTTTTTCATGTTGTTTGGGTTTTTGGTTTGTTAGTTAGAAACGTGTTTATTGTTGATTAATGATAAATTCTTCCTGTTGATCTACCTGTTCCTCTTTCTACAGTTTCATACCATATTGAACTGGTCTTGATCCTGCCTCAGGTGGTTGTTAACTTTTACTAAAGCTACTGAACCAACGCAAAAATATCAAGAATGTTCATGTAAGAAGAAAGTAGAAAATGATTAGATGCACAAGCAGTGTTAGCTAATACAAAAGTAAGCAGCAATTTTATGCATTCTATACCTATTTTTAGGTATTTTTTAATTTGTCAGGAATTATAACAGACTCTTTCAACGGTAATTTTTATATTATATATTGTTTATTGATTGATTCACAGGGATATATGCATTATATAATCCTTATTTCCAACCAGCTTATTGTAAGGGCGGAAATTAAAAAATTAACAAAAAAATAACATTTAGACAATCCGAAAAAGAGGATCAGGCAGGGTTCAACGCACTATTTTTACCTCAATAGCATTTAATCCTTTTGGGGTTCGCTCAGTTTTAAAGGTTACTTTGTTGTTTTCAACAATGGGTTCAGACAAGCCATTTATGTGCACAAATATGCTCTCACCTGTTGTCAGGTCCTTGATGAATCCAAAACCTTTAGAGTCATTGAAAAAAGTAACTATGCCGGTGCGGAATTCTTCCGGGGCCATATCTTCCTTTTTAGGGACACCTATTTCAATATCTTCGGCTTTAATAATAGTTTTCTTTGCGGTAGGATCGGGTGGTGTATCCGTAATGCGTCCGAATTCGTCCACATAGGCAATCATTTCGTCCAGGCTATTGCCGTCAACAGTTGTGGAGGCCCTTTCCAGTTTCTTGGCGGCTTTATCTTTTTTCTTTTTTTGCTTCTTTTTTTCGTTTTCGTGCTTATTCCATGATTGTTGTGACCGGGCCATAATTAAGTTTAAAGGGTTTAGAAATATTAAATGTGGAAACTGCTGCAAAGATACTCATTATTTTGCATTGAGGGTCAATAAAATACAAAAGCACATCCTTACCGATGTGCCTTTGCAATTCATTCAGATCATTAGCAATCAATGCTATTCCACAATGAGTGCGAATTTTGCCAAAGGTGCCATGCGCGCTTTATTTAAGGTCAGCTCATTTCCATAGATGGTATAATTATCTGCAGTTTCAAAAATTTTGAATAATTCTTGTTCCCTGTCAAGGTCCGGACAAGCCATCATGGTGGAGGCTATTTTGGAAAAAGTGATGCGATTTCCTTCTTTTAGTTCATAATTTCCAAAGTAATGGTTGCAACCGGCAAAGCCATTGACTTTGTTTTCCTCTTTTTGGAACTCGATAAAAACGGGTTCTTCCTGTCCGTTATCTTTAACCGGAGCTCCATTTATCTCTATCAGCTTCCAGCGTTTGCCAGTCAATGCCGCATCTGTTAAACCGGAAACTTGTTTGTTAAGCATATATTTATCGGCCAGAACTCCGGTAACGGGCTGTCCCTGCATATCGAGTTGAAGCACTTTGTTTTCACCAACAAAGAATTTGGATGATCGGTTTTCAATACCCTCAAGGGTGATGATATTTCCCAACTCATTCCATTTAAATTTACCTTTATCGGTATAAGTCTCCGTTGATTTTCCGGAATACCTGGTGCTCAGTTCATAGGTGAGGTCTGCATTCAACACAAGCGTGGTTAAAATGCCTTCGCAATCGGCACATGGGAGCGTGCCAGTGTAAGTTCCTGGCCAGTCAAGTGATGTGGCACTGTTATCGCCAACAAACAAAGGTATATCAGGTGTTTGCATTTTATTATTTGTTTTGCATGAGCCTAAAATTATGGCAATGCCGATAGTTAAGGCAAGCAGGGTGTAGTTTTTCATGTTATATCATTTTTAATTTGATTGAGAATATGCTTCATGTTTTTAGCGCTAATAGCAAAAAGCGTGCAATCATTTATACCGGGCTTAAGGGAAGTTTTTTTCTGGGCCTAAAGCGGGCGGTTCATTTTAAGCAGACCTTCCGCAATGAAACGCTGTTTATACCGTTATTAAAATAAACTTCAATCCTTTTAATTAGCCGGTTATTGCTGAATGAGCTTAATTTCACCCCACTCTTTCCGTAGAAAAAAAATGTGGCTCTGGCTAATTGCTTTGCCGGCTGGCATAGTTATACTCGTTGCACTGGCCGGCTTTTTATATGGTGATAAAGCAAAGCAACTTGTAGTTGGAGAACTTAACAGCCACTTGCTGGTGAAAGTAGAGGTAGGGGAAATTGATTTTTCCGTGTTTAGCAGTTTCCCAAGCGCATCTGTGGTTCTTCGAAACGTTGCAACCCAGGCCAGTCAACCTGAAATGCCTGCTCTCCTTCATGCCCGGACTATTTCGCTGCGCTTTGGAATTTTTAGCCTCTTTACGGGTAATTATAATATCCAGAGGGTGCTGATCGATGAAGCTGCCATTAGTCTCCGGGTAGATGAAAAGGGAGAAAATAATTTTCAAATATGGAAGAGTACCAACGAAACCAGCACCAAACCGGTCAACTTTGATATTAAACAGGTACATTTTGAAAACGTTAAAATCTACTATCGCGATTTACAAACCCAAATTGATGTAGCTATTGGTCTTCCTGATCTCAACTTAAAGGGCAGCAAGCAGGGTGAAAGATATCATCTGGGGTTAAAAGGTAACATATTGGCTGAACGGGTTACCTTTCAACAAAAAGAGTATCGCTCTGAACAGGAGTTCTCGGTGAACTTGAGTTTAGCTATTGATGATCAACAAAAACTAGCCACCCTCGATAAATCCGCGCTCACCTTTTCAGGCGTAAACTTAAATTTGGATGGAAGCTTTGGATACGCCCAAAAACCATATCCCGTTAAATTCAATATAACTACTGCCAAAGCTGATATTGGCAAAATATTACTATTGTTGCCTCATGACTTTACTTCACCTTTCGTGGATTACGAGCCAGCGGGTCAACTCGATGCATTGGTTGAAATTGCCGGGGTGGTGGGAAAAGACCAACTTCCATTCATCAGCGCAAGCTTTAAGCTGAAAAAAGGAAGCCTGTTACATAAAAAAAGTTCCACCAGGTTGGAAGGGATTTCTGCGGAAGGTGACTTTAGCGCTGGAAATAACAAAAAGGAACAATTGAAGCTGCAGCATTTTGAAGGGTCAACACGCAGCGGGAATTTTAAAGGCAGGTTGTTCCTTACCGGATTTAAGAAACCAGTGATTGACCTTACCCTGAGTGCAAAACTTAATCTTTCCGAACTGGAAGGCTTTATTGGGGGCGATATGTTTGAACATCTTCAGGGGAGGTTAACTACCGATATAATTTATAAGGGCAGTGCAGCCGCCGGAGCCAACATAGCCGGTTCAACGCAAGGTACTATTGTGCTGAATGATGCCGGATTTACTCATAAACAAAGCGGACGCATAATTTCAGCCTTAAATGCCAGGATGGAACTGGGAAATAGCATTGTTTATGTGGATGAGCTTAGCCTTAAGAGTGGAAGTACTGATCTTAAGATAAAGGGTCGCTGTCAAAACCTTATGGAACAGTTTTTCTTCAGGGATAAACCTTTGTATTTTGATGCGGAGATTGCTTCTTCAAATCTTGATCTTGAAGATTTAATGGCTTTTTCGGCCTCTGGCAAACAATCCAAAGGGAATACCCAACTATTTCGAGCTGCACTAAGTTTTGATGTGAGTTTAAATATTGGCCATCTGAAATACCGGAAATTTACGGCCAGTGAGGCCTTTGGAAAACTCACCCTGAATAATCAGGTGTTAAAGGCTCAAAATCTGCGCTTTAAAGCGATGGATGGCAGCATTACCGGCAACGGATTGTTAAATATGCGGTATGAAGATAAAGCGACCGTACTTTGTGATGCTGACTTCCGAAATGTAGATATACAGCGTTTGTTTTATGAGTTTAATGATTTTGGTCAAAGCAGTTTAAAAAATAGTCACCTAAAGGGCCGGGCCGATATACAGGTGAATTTCAGTTCCATGCTTGATGCTGCCTTTGATGTAGATGCCAATTCGGTAAATGCGCTGGGCGATATTGAAATCAGAAATGGTGAATTGCTTAATTTTGAGCCCCTGCAGGAATTGTCTCGATTTCTTGATGCTGCAGAACTGAGAAATGTAAAGTTCTCCACACTTAAAAACCGTATAGAGGTGGTCCGTCAGCGCGTAATCATCCCCGAGATGGAAGTTAAATCCTCGGTAATGAACCTTAAAGGTTACGGCTCGCATACCTTTGGCAATGAAATTGATTATCATCTGAATGTGCTCTTGTCAGAACTTAGCCGGAAGAAATCCCGAAAACAGGCGCCTGAACAATCCATGGAAACTGATGCTGCCGGCAACACCCGTCTTTTCCTGCACCTTACCGGTACGGTTGATTATCCGGAATTCAGATACGACAGCCAGGCTGTGGCGCGTAAAATAGCCGACGATTTTAAAAACCAAAAGCAGGAACTCAGAAAGGTGCTGCGCAATGAATTTGGAAAAAATAAGCAACCGGCTGTGTCAGAACCATCCAAAGGGGTGAAGTTTGAGATTGAATGGGATGAGGATAAATAACCGGCGAATTAATTTCTTAAAACAGATACTTTTATAAACCTGTTTAGGGTTATTTGTTTCCTTTATGATAAATAAACGATATTTGTAGAGCCAAACCATGCATCAATGAATAAACCCAGGCTATCGCAAAAGCGCATCACCAATATTTACGAGCAAAAGAAGACCTGGAAACGATGGCTTTTCCTGATGGCGCTTTTTATTGTGGGTGTCTCGCTGTGGTACACCAATCTGTTGGTAAAAAACATTGCCCGCGATGAACGCAATAAGATTACTACCTGGGCCAATGCCATTCAGCAAAGGGTAAATCTGGTAAATTATACCGATGATTTTTTTGATCAGATCAGGGTAGAAGAGCGTAAAAGGGTAGAATTACTGGCTGAGGCCACCGAAAAAATGGTAGAAGCTGGCGATGATGAAAACATATTGTTTTATCTTAGTATCATTTCAAACAATACCTCAATTCCCGTGATTCTGGCTGACCCTGATGGTAAGATTAAAGAAGCGCGCAATGTGGATTTTAATCCCGATTCCATTAAGATTTTCACCCCTGAGTTACTCAAAGAGTTCTCGGTTTACCCTCCGCTAAAACTGGACTATTATTCAGGCAACCTGGTTTACTTTTATTATAAAGATTCAAAGCTTTTCAGCGAACTGAAGGTGGTACTCGACGATCTGGTGGAGTCCTTTTTTATAGAGGTGGTTAACAATTCAGCCTCCGTTCCGGTAATTATTACGGATAGCAGCCGCACCCAATTGGTGGCCTGGGGGCAGATTGATACTGCCCGCTTACAGAAAAAAGGTTATGTAAACCAGCTTATTAATGAAATGTCAGCTTATAACGATCCCATCGAAATAGAGATTGCAGATCAAAAGCGCTATATCTATTATCAGGATTCTTTTCTGCTCACCCAGTTGCGATACTTCCCTTACATTCAACTGGCTATCATCGGCATTTTCCTGCTGGTGAGTTATCTGTTGTTCTCCATAGCAAGGCGTTCGGAGCAAAATCAGGTTTGGGTGGGATTGGCTAAAGAAACAGCGCATCAGTTGGGAACGCCGTTATCGTCCATGATGGCCTGGGTGGAATACCTTAAATCGCGGGATGTAGGCGAAGGTACCATCGAAGAACTGGAAAAGGATGTAAATCGCCTCAATACCGTAGCTGAACGCTTCAGTAAGATAGGTTCAATGGCAAACCTTAAGCCCGAGAATCTGGTGGAAGTGGTTTATAATTCAATAGATTATTTAAAAACGCGCACTTCGCAAAAGGTCAATTACATCATTCATCCTGAGCGAAAAATCGTAATTCCTGCTTATCTGAATGCGCCCTTGTTCGACTGGGTAATTGAAAATCTGGTAAAAAATGCCGTGGACGCCATGGCCGGACAGGGAACCCTAACCCTGGAGGTAACCGAGGATGATAAGCGCATTTATCTGGATATTTCTGACACCGGAAAAGGGTTGTCGAAGAAGCAATTTAGTAACGTTTTCAAGCCCGGCTATACCAGTAAAACCAGGGGTTGGGGACTGGGGCTCTCCCTTACCCGGCGCATTATTACCGAAAATCACAATGGGAAGATTTTTGTGAAATCATCGGCTGCAGGCAAGGGAACTACGTTCAGGATTATATTGAAAAAGTAGGATCCAAAAAAAATCTAATTTCTAACCTCTAATTTCTAACCTCCAACCTCTAACCTCTAACCTCCAACTTCTAACCTCCACTTGTTCAGCATTGAGGAGAAATATTCTTCCATGTTAAAAATCAGGTTTTTTATAAGACAATTTTGATGGGTTAAACCCCTATTTCACTTAGGATAAAACAGATAACTTACTCCTTCACCCATTTTCCATTTCCTATCACTTTACCATTGGCGGTGATGCGGTATGGATAAATGCCAGCAGGAATTGATATGGTGTTTATCTGCTGCATATCTGCCACTTTATCTTCAACACGCACTTTACGACCATTCATATCAAAAAGCTCCAGCCTGGCCTGCTGATGCTGAATGGCCAGTTTTACCTGTAAAAAACCGCTGCCGGGATTAGGAAATACGAACGCCTCCTGAGCCAGTGGTTTTTCTATTGTGGTGGAATTCACAATCAGCCCTTCGCTGTTTACTTTAAGCACAAAAGGGTCGAACTGACACTCGTAAGGCACGAGAAAGGGATCGTAATACTCGCCCGTAACCACAATATGTTGATCGGATGTTTCTATAATATCCCGCGGGACATAAACCCCATCTCCACCATAAAATAACTGTTCTATTAATACCAGGTCATGATTTAGCTTGTTTAAAACCACCCACGTTGGTGAAGGGGAACAAAGCATCAATTGAGGGATAACATTGTACCAACCAACAGCCCAAATGTAATCAGCAGTAACCAGAATGCTATTTCCTACACCGGGATAAGTTATTGTATCAACATTCCCGGGCAAATGAATTTGACAGAGCAATGAATCATTCATATTGTATTTAGCAATACCCAATATTTCCTGTTTGCCGGTCTTTTTTTGATGCCGATTGATACGAAATGAACCCGATAAGAGGTAAACAGAATCATCCTTTTTAGCAATTCTGGTTTGATTAAAGAAATCATTATCGGGAATCACTACTTCAATATTTGTTAAATCTTCACTTATATTCGCAATAGGGTTTTTGCCTAGCTCCCAATAATTGACTTTTACTAAATTGTTTGTGTCGTCAAATATGAGGCCGCTTGGAACTTGAAACCCCTGAAGATTAGGCGAATAATACAAGAAACTGTTATTCACCAGATTGGCTTTGATTAATGAGTAATCTCTTCTATTAGAATCACCATAAATCGTAGACAATATATAGGCCGATGTATCGCCAAGAATTTCCATTTTTAAAGGAAAATTAGGTCTTTCAATGCGTATATCATAATTTCGCCTGACGCAGATATTCATTTCATTGTCAATGGTGTGTACGAAAACACTATTGAAAGTCTGACCGTTTGCTATGGAGTCTTGTACACCCAATAAAAAGGATTGTCCATTTGAGCCGACATCCTTTCTTAAGCCGGTGAAAAAGGAATTTCCCTCGTAAAAATCGTAAGTTTTGGAATTAACCAAATCACCATTCATGTTAATTTTGGCGATAAATCCAATCTCAGCAACTATTCCGGAATCAATGGCTTTTGAACCACAAAAGATAAGGTGGTTATCATCTGTTTCAATGATACTTCGGATTTCCTGTTGTTGAGGAGAAGGGTACTTTTTAAGGAATGTATCCTGAGCTGATACAAGAGAGGCAAATATTGTTGTTATTGCTAAAATAGCAATAAAGTATATGTATGATTTAAGTTTCATTTTGAAAGATTTGAGATTAAAGATTCGTTTTAAATGCCAATACAATGAACCTATTATGGAGGCTTCGTATTATCTTTCGCAGGCTTTTTAACTATGCAATATATATATATATATACCTTTAAATTTGTTTTTTATCACCTCTATTGGTTTTGTATATTAACGCAGTTAAGGCGCAAATATTTGTTGAAAACATCAAATATTACAGAATCTATTTTCAAATCGCTATATTTCAATAGTTTAGACCGCGATAATTAATTTCAGACCGGTAGCCTCAACCCGGTTCAATGGATTCGCCCTCTTCTGAGGCATGCTTTTCCATTTCAGACAACCTCGTCAATTCCACCATCAATGCTTCCAGTTCATGGGCATCCGTAAGCTTAAACTCACCGATACGGGTGCGTCTGAGGGCGATGAGGTGGGCGCCGCTGCTCAATGCTCCGCCAAAATCGCGTGCTAACGAACGGATGTAGGTGCCTTTGCTGCAACTGATGCGGAAGTCAATATCAGGCAGGGCAATACGGGTGATTTCAAATTCACGGATATTTATGGGGCGGGCCTCCAGCTTCACTTCGGTTTCATCGCGGGCAAATTTATAGGCACGCTTTCCGTCGACTTTGATGGCTGAATATTGTGGTGGTATCTGTAGAATGTCACCGGTAAATTTCCGGGCCGCCTCATTAATCATCGCTTCGGTAATGTGGGCGGTTTCATATTTCTGATCAATCTCATGCTCCAGGTCGAAGGAGGGCGTGGTTGCCCCCAGCCGAAAAGTACCGGTGTATTCCTTTTCCTGCCCCTGAAACTCCTCTATTCGTTTAGTGAATTTTCCGGTACAAACAATAAGCAAACCATCAGCGAGTGGATCAAGGGTGCCGGCATGACCTACCTTTATCTTCTTGATGCCCAATTGCTTGCGCAAAAAGTAACGAAAACGGTTGATGACATCAAACGAAGTCCAGGTCAGTGGTTTGTTTATCAGCAGGACTTCGCCTTCTTCAAAGTGGAATGGAATCATGACATGTTCAGGTCAATTCCCGCGGCCAGCATAATCAGTATGGCCAGGCCAACCACAATGCGGTAATAACCAAAGAGCTTGAAGCCATATTTGGTGAGGAAGGAGATGAAAAATTTTATGGCAAGCATGGCCACCACAAAAGCCACCACATTGCCAATGATCAGGGTATCAATATTTTCGGCGCTGATGGTTTGGTAGTTTTGGAGCAATTTGTAGCCTGCTGCGGCGAACATGGTAGGTACGGCAAGGAAAAACGAGAACTCGGCAGCGGTTTTTCGGTCGAGTTTCTGGCTCATGCCGCCAACAATGGTGGCTGCGGATCGCGAAACTCCCGGAATCATGGCTATACACTGAAACAGACCGATCTTAAAGGCAGTAGGATACTTTATCGTTTGATCTTTGGCCGGCTTGTTGAACCATTTGTCCACAAACAACAGAACAATTCCGCCCAACACCAGCATAATGGCAACCACCAACACGCTTTCGAGCAGCATGTCAATATAATCGCTTAGCAGTAGGCCCAAAACTGCAGCCGGGATAAAGGCGACGAAGAGTTTATAATAAAATTCAAGGGTTTGAAAAAAGCGTTTCCAGTAAAGCACGACCACCGAAAGGATGGCGCCAAATTGAATGTTCACCGTAAAGGCCTTCACAAAATCGTTGATTTCCATACCCAGCAATTCCTGGGTAATAATCATGTGGCCGGTAGAAGATATGGGCAGAAACTCAGTAATGCCTTCAACAATAGCAATAATGATTGCCTGGAAAGTAGTCATGCCTTAATCGCGCGGTTTTTTCATGATGGCTATAATCTCAATCACATAGCCCGCCAGGATCAATAAGGGCGCAAGAGTTAGCCGTCTGAAGTTAAACATGGCATCGTTAAACACATTCGGATCATTTGAGCCGCCTCCAATCATCAGTATAAATCCCAGCGCAATCACTCCCAGGCCGATAAACATAAGCCGGTAGTTTTCCCTGCCAAAGGCAAATTGCATTAGTTTATCACCTTCCGGTGCTACCCGTGGGCGCTTTTCCACTGGAGTATTGATTTTTTTTGCAGACATATCAAATTTGGTTAGGGAAATTCAAAAAATTATCGTCAAAGTTAATTTAAATATACAATTTGTCATTGCTGATGCGCAGGTATCTCCTGATGGCAAAAAGCGTGGAAATTCCCGTAATGATCAGTCCCAGAACAGTCACAATGCCAAATAAAGACAGGAACATGTCAATATCCTGTAAATCAACCAATTCAGGCAAAGCGCTTCGCGAAAAATAAAGCACTACCGCGAGAAGCAATATGGCAATCAATGCACTTATTAAGCCATGCAGCAGGCTTTTCAGTAAAAAAGGCTTGCGGATAAACGCCTGAGTAGCTCCAACCAGCAACATGCTTTTAATGATAAAGCGTTTGCTGTAAACGCTCAGGCGGATGGTATTGCTGATGAGCGCTATGGATATTAACAAAAGTATCAGCGTAAAAAAGAGCAACACTATGCTTATTTTCCGTATGTTACTGTTTACCAGATCTACCAGCGATTTGTGATAAAACACCTCTTTGACAACCCGGTTTTTAATTAATTCCTGTTCCAGCATTATCAGGCTGTCGTTGTTGGCATAATTGGCCTTCAGGTGGATATCCACAGAGGCCAGCAGAGGATTGTAACCCAGAAAATCTACAAAATCTTCGCCCAGATCTTTGGTCAGGTCTGCAGCAGCCTGTTCTTTTGAAATGTATTGGGTGGATTTTACGTAAGGCTGCAAATCGAGCTTCTTTTGAAACTCAATGATGGCCGGTTCTTTGACTTCTTCCCTGATGATGACCGAGAACCCAATATTTTCCTTTACATAATCTGACAGTTTGTTGGCATGCAATACAATAAGCCCCAGCAAACCAAGCATAAACAGCACCAGAGAAATACTGATGATGGTGGTAGCGGTTGAAGTCTGCAGCCGTCTGCGGTTTAATCTATCGTCGGATCTTGCCATGTTTCAGATTGTGGCCACGAAAGTAATAAAAATTCGCCAAAAGCGGCTATACGCTCTATTTTAACCATTTTTAGGCGCCTGGTGTTCATCTATCTTGACATTGGAAACGATAATATCTAAACGCCTTATGATTAGTTAGTTGCAAAAATAAATGAACACATTCACACTTTGTTTAGTTTTTATTGTGTTACTTTGTGCCCGTTTTTAAAACCATTAATTGTTCATCATCACTGTCCGGGAAGGAGTAATTTCACTCCAGTCGCTACCTCTTCCTGACTAAATCAATCCAAACTATAATAACGATATGATAAAAAATCTGGTAATTGTTGAGTCGCCCGCCAAAGCCAAAACCATTGAAGGATTCCTGGGTAAGGATTTCGTGGTTAAATCGAGTTTTGGTCATGTACGTGATTTATCTAAGAAGCAATTGGGTGTAGATATAGAGAATGATTTTGAGCCACAGTATGAAGTTTCGCCCGATAAGACCAAGATAGTTAAAGAGTTAAAGAAGCTGGCTTCGGAAGCTGAAATGGTTTGGCTGGCTTCTGATGAAGACCGTGAAGGAGAAGCCATTTCGTGGCACCTTTCGGAAACACTGAATTTGAATAAAGATAAAACCAGGCGCATCGTATTTCATGAAATTACCAAATCGGCTATTGAAGCAGCGGTTCAACATCCCCGAAGCATTGATATGGCCCTGGTGGATGCCCAGCAGGCCCGCCGTGTGCTTGACCGGTTGGTGGGATTTGAAATTTCACCCGTGCTTTGGCGCAAAGTAAAACCTTCGCTCTCAGCAGGCAGGGTTCAATCGGTTGCCGTGAGGCTGATTGTGGAAAGAGAAGACGAAATTAAAGCATTTGTTTCGGCCTATAATTACAGGGTTACCGCAATATTCACCATCCCTGGTGAAAGTGGATTGCCCGCCATTCAGGCTGAACTAAGCAAACGTTTTTCCGAAATACCTGATGCTGAGGCATTTCTCAAAAAATGCATAGGAGCTGGGTATAGCGTGAGCGACATCGAGACCAAACCTGCAAAAAAGTCGCCTGCCCCGCCATTTACCACCTCTACCCTGCAACAGGAAGCCAGCCGCAAACTCGGTTTTTCCGTGTCTAAAACCATGATGGTGGCGCAGCAACTCTATGAAGCCGGTAAAATCACCTATATGCGTACCGATAGCGTAAATCTCTCGAAAACAGCCATTGATATGGCCAAAGCGGAGATTACAGCATTATATGGTGATAAATACCTAAAAACCAGACAATACACCACTAAATCCAAAGGTGCTCAGGAAGCCCACGAAGCCATCAGGCCAACCTATCTCAATCATCGTGAAGTGGGAGGGGATGCCTCTCAGCAGAAGTTGTATGATCTTATCTGGAAACGAACGGTTGCTTCACAGATGAGTGATGCTGAACTGGAACGCACCACCGTAAATATTGATATATCTACCGTTGCCGAGAAATTCATAGCCAAAGGGGAAGTCATTCGTTTCGACGGCTTTCTTAAGGTTTATCTTGAATCCACCGATGATGAGAATAACGATACGGTTGAAGGCATGCTGCCCACGCTTAAAACCGGTCAACTACTTGACCTGAATGAGATGCTTGCTACGCAGAAATTCACGCAGCAACCTCCCCGATATACTGAAGCCAGTCTGGTAAAAAAGATGGAGGAACTCGGTATTGGAAGGCCATCCACTTATGCCCCGACCATTTCTACCATTCAAAAGCGGGAGTATGTAATTAAAGAAGACCGTCCGGGAACACCCAGACTTTATCAGGTGCTTAAATTGAAAAGTGATAAGATTACTACCGCGCAAAAAAGCGAAAATATCGGACAGGAAAAGTCCAAGCTATTCCCCACCGATATTGGCTCATTGGTTACCAGTTTCCTGATGCAGTATTTTGAAAATATTCTCGATTATAACTTCACCGCCAGTGTAGAGAAAGAGTTTGATGAAATTGCCCAGGGCCAGAAGGTGTGGAATCAGATGATAAGGGAATTTTATTATCCGTTTGCCAAACAGGTGAAGGAAACCATGGAGAAATCTGAAAAGGTAAAGGGTGAGCGGTTGCTGGGTCCGGATCCGGAATCAGGAAAAAATGTATATGCCCGTATTGGTCGTTTTGGACCCATGATTCAGATTGGTGAATCGGAAGATGAAGAAAAACCGAAGTTTGCCAGCCTGAAGAAAGGGCAATCCATTGAAACCATTGAGCTGGATGATGCTATGAAACTTTTTGATTTTCCCCGCAGCATTGGTGAATATGAAAATGCTGAGCTTACCGTGGCTATTGGTCGCTTTGGCCCATATGTTAAGCACAAATCGGCCTTTTATTCTCTGGCAAAAACGGATGATCCCACTACGATAGAAGCTGAACGTGCCATTGAAATCATTGATGAAAAGCGCAAAAAAGAGCTTGAAAAAATCATCCAGGTGTTTAAAGAAGCTCCGGAGGTGCTGGTGCTCAATGGTCGTTATGGCCCATACATCTCCATTGGCAAAAATAATTACCGCATCCCGAAAGGCACCGATCCGGCTGCCCTGACGCTGGAAGAATGCCGGCAGATAGCTGCTAAAGCTGATGCTGAACCCAAAACGGCTTCAAAGGGTCGGTTCCGAAAAAATTAGAAAATTAGGGGCTTCCGGGAAAAAACAAGGTTTTTTTTCAAAAAAATGCTTAGGTTTGACGGTTAAACGTCAAAACCCAACATGGACATTTCAATTTACTTTGAACCGGTAGCCGATGACCTTTTGGCTGTCGATGAAACGACCCATCCCAGATTTGCCAATACTTTAATTACCCACAACCGACGTGAAGGGTTTCCGGACACTTCGTTGTTTGACATTGCTGTTTTTGGGGTAGCGGATGATCGCGCTTCCTTTGATAATGCCGGAACTGCGAGTGCAAGCGATGAAATAAGAAAGCAATGGTATCCTCTTTTCCCCGGTTCCTGGGAAGTTCGTGTAGCCGACCTTGGGAATATACGTGCCGGCCATACCCTTGCCGATACCTATTATGCACTTTCTTCCTCTATTTCATTCCTTATCGGAAACCGAATCCTGCCTATTGTTATCGGGGGTGGCCACGATCTGACCTTTGCCATTTATCAGGCTTATGAACAACTGGAACAGATTGTAAACATGGTGGTGGTTGATCCCCGTTTCGACCTGGGCGAAACCCACGATGAGCTTAACAGCCATACCTACCTGAGCCGCATTATAATGCAGAAACCCAATTTTCTTTTCAACTTTACCAACCTGGGCTATCAGACCTACTATGTAGATCAGCCGGCGCTTGAGCTGATGAAAAAACTTTTCTTTGATTGTTATCGCCTGGGGACTATAAGTGCCGATCTTAAATCAGCGGAACCCCTGGTGCGTAATGCCGATTTTTTGTCTTTTGATGTAAGTGCTATCCGGGCAGCCGATGCACCCGGCCATGCTCAGGCTTCACCCAATGGTTTTACCGGTGATCAGGCCTGTCAGTTGATGCGATATGCAGCGTTGAGCGACAAACTTTCCTGTATCGGACTGTTTGAATACAATCCGCTTTTCGATAATCGCGGACTCACTGCCCAGCTTATGGCTCAGATGATATGGTACGCCATTGAGGGGTATAACAATCGCAAGGCCGATTTTCCATTTACCGGCAGTGATGCTTTTATCAGGTATATTGTGCCTACGGCTGATTTTTCAGATGGCATCGCATTTTTGAAAAGTCGCAAAACCGACCGCTGGTGGATGGAAGTGCAATGTGGCAGCGAAAGTCGGGCAAAATATGCCGGACATTACATAGTTCCCTGTACTTATGATGATTATAAAACTGCCTGTAACAATGAAATTCCTGATCGCTGGTGGCAGGTTTATCAGAAGTTAATGTAAAAATTCAATTCATTATACATCGCTTGCAATGAAGTTGCCGGGTTTTATGATTAAGGATTGGGCAAAACCCACTGTTCAGTTGTTTGGATAGCTAACGTCGCCTTCTTTTGTTTCTCTTTTGCGGCATCACCTATCGTTGTACTTCCGGTCACCGTTAGTATAGTCATCGGAAGGTAACCACTGATCCAACATTTCAACAGATAATAATATGAATACAGACTACAGTACTTTAGAAATAGAAATCAGCAATCAAACAGCTACCATTTGGCTGAACCGGCCTGAAATCCGCAACGCATTTAATGAGGTGATGATTGGTGAACTGATTGCCCATTTACCCCTACCCAGGTAATGAGTTATGATACACGCCCGCTGATTACCCTTGACGAAAAGGAGCAGTTTCTGGAAGAAGCACTGGAGAATAACTATATGCTCTTTTTAGAACATATTTATACACAGAATGCTGTACGCTGATGATGACCGAGAAGGGGATAAAGGCAGAAAAGCGGTTTAAATTAGTGGATATTTGATGATTAAGTGAGGGCATACGTTTTGAAAACTTGCCAGCAATAGAGAATTCGGTAATAAACATTTTCCCTTTTAAAACAGCTCACTTAATCTTCTATAATTAACGACTTCTATACCCTGAACTTTTTGTTCCAGGTCGCCATCATAAATCAAAAGAGGGTCTATTATACGGTCGGGTAAGGTTTTCTGGAAACGTGTGAATTGCTTCAGGAAATCCGGATGAAACGTCTTCGAAGATTTTACCTCAACCGGTTGTAGTAGCCTGCCGCGGCTTATCACAATATCAATTTCGCTATGGTTGCTATCACGATAAAAAAACATATTGGTATCTAATCCTTTATTGAAGCGCATTTTCATCAATTCCATTACTATCATATTCTCAAAAATCGCTCCCCTGAGTGGGTCTCTGCTCAATTGATTGGTGTCTTCAATTCCTAACAGAAAAGAAAGTAAACCAACATCATAAAAATAGACTTTAGGTGATTTTATTAATCGTTTGCCCCGATTGTCGGAATAAGGGTGCAATAAATAAACAATGTAAGAAGCTTCGAGAATGGTTATCCAGGCCTTGATGGTACCAACAGAAGCACCTATTTCACCAGCAATAGCCGAAAGATTAACCAGATTTCCTACCCTTCCGGCAAATATCCGAACAAAATGCTGAAATTGACTAAGATCTTTGACCTTAATTAATTTATGTAAGTCGCGTTCAATATACGTTTCGTAATAATTTCGATACGCCTTATGCGGTGAAAGATTATGTGAATAAACTCCTGGATAAAATCCCTTAAAAATCAAATCATCCGTTGATATATTGAAACTGTTGCCAATTTCTGCAAGCGAAAGTGGTAAAAGTTTAATAATGGCTGTTCTCCCGGCCAGAGATTGAGTAACACTATCCATTAGCGAAAACTGATTGCTTCCAGTCAGGATAAATTTCAAATTATCCCTGTTCTCGTCCACAACCTGCTGTAAATAGGATATTAATTCCGGGATATTCTGGATTTCATCAAGTATTGCCCCTTTCTGGTTCTGCTGCAAAAATGCACGGGGATCTGACTCAACCAATCGCCTTGTATCCGGACTTTCAAAATTATAATAGGGTAGATACCCAAATAGATGTTTTACAAGGGTTGTTTTGCCCGATTGTCTCGGGCCGGTAATTGTCAAAACAGGGTATTGACCTACCATTTCAAGAACTTCCTGTTCTATCTCTCTTTTAAGATACATATTTATGTATATTTGAAGTTGCATTGCAAATATACATATAATTGTGGCTATTATTTCCAAAATTTAGACAAAAACGCAACCTTGCTGGAAAAAAAATAGGAGATTGGCGTGTAAATGTATTATAATTACATAGTTCAACTCCGGCTTAGGTCCCTTTTTATAGGACTATATTCTCCGAATGACTCACCAACTAAAACCCACCCTCCCGCTCAGTATATAGTTTCGTTGCAAAAACACGCCACTGAACATCCCGCCTTAATGTATGTTTACAAATCAATGTTTTTACTATCTTTATCCATAGTTTAAAGGGCGTTTCACCAAAAACCCACACATTTTGTATCGCATCGAATCAAAAATTGACACCGGTTCGGCTGAGCTTAAAGCCAACTATGAGGCCTATCAGCAGCTGGTCGGGCAGCTCAGGCAACGCCTCAACGATACCATTCACGGGGCGTCATCCTCTTCGGTAAAGAAACACAAAGACAGGGGCAAATTGCTGGCCCGGGAACGAATTGACCTGTTGGTTGATCCCAACGCACCTTTTCTCGATCTTTCAGTGATGGCGGCTTATGGAATCCACAACAATGAGTTTCCTTCGGCGGGTATTGTCACCAGATTTGGAGTTATTCAGGGCCATGAAACCATGATAATCGCCAAAGATGCTAACGTAAAAGGCGGAACTATTATTCAGGAAACCATCAAAAAGCATGTCCGCGCCCAGGAAATTGCCATGGAAAACCACCTTCCCTGCGTTTATATGGTGGATTCTGGCGGAGCTTTTCTTCCCGATCAGGTTTATGTTTTCCCGTTTTCCCGAAGACGAAAGAGAAGCCCTCCGCCAATCCATTCAAAAAAGTACGACATTGTTTTCATCAATAACAAAAACTATGAATACAAACTACAATACTTTAGAAATAGGAATCAGCAATCAAACAGCTACCATTTGGCTGAACCGGCCTGAAATCCGCAATGCTTTTAATGAGGTAATGATTAGCGAACTAATCAAAGCCTTTAATGAAGTTTCCGCCCTGGATGACGTTCGTGTGGTGGTGCTGCGCGGCCATGGGAAATCATTCTGCGCCGGGGCCGACCTCAACTGGATGCGCGGCGTGGCCCAATACAGCTATGAGCAGAATTATCAGGAAAGCCTTCAACTGTCCGACTGCTTTTTCACCATCTATAACTGTCCCAAACCCACCATTGCTGTGGTGCACGGTGCCGCTATAGGCGGGGCCAACGGTTTACTTTCGGCCTGTGATATGGCCATTTGTGATGACGAAACAGTCTTTTCGCTTTCAGAAGTCAAAATCGGTATTGTACCGGCCTGCATTTCTCCCTATGTAATCAAACGCGTGGGTGAATACGGCGCTAAGGAGTTGATGCTCACCGGAAAACGAATTAAAGGTAAAGAGGCGGAACATTTCAGACTTGTAAACAAATCGCTGCCAGATATTGAACTGGATGCCTATCTCGATGAACTCATCTCATTACTCAAAAGCAGCGGACCCAAAGCCATGACTCAATGCAAAACACTGATAGATCAGGTATCCAATAAAATCACCCTGACCGAAGCCCTGAGTTACACCGCCCAAATGATTGCCGAAATCCGTGCCTCAGAAGAAGGACAGGAAGGGATGGCGGCGTTTTTGGAGAAAAGAAAACCTAAATGGAATTGCTGATTGCAGATTGCGGATTGCGGATTGCGGAATTCGGATTGCGGATTGCGGATTGCGGATTGCGGATTTCGGATTTCGGATTTCGGATTGCAGATTTGGGATTTGGGATTGCAGATTTGGGATTTGGGATTGCAGATTTCGCTTGTCTCGGGAGAAGGCTATAGCCGGATAACGAGAGATTGCAGATTACTGATTTCGGATTGCGGATTGCGGATTTCGGATTTGGGATTGCAGATTTGGGATTTGGGATTGCGGATTGCGCTTGTCTCGGGAGAAGGCGTTAGCCGGATAACGAGAGATTGCAGATTGCGGATTGCAGATTGCGGATTGACAGATCACAGATTACAGATTGCGGATTTTACAAGTACATTGCTTTGGAACTTGTTTTAAAATATTTAAACACCTGTTTATGGATAAATTTGAAATACAAAAAAGGATGATGAAACTCACTCTTGATGTCATAAAACTGACCAAAATGTTTCCTATTAGTCAGGAAAGTAAAGTTATTTCTAACCAAATCATCCGTTGTTCTTCTTCTACTGCTGCCAATTATCGGGCAGCTTGCAGAGCCAAATCAATCAGGGATTTTATTGCTAAGCTAGGAATTGTAGAAGAGGAAAGCGATGAAACAGTATTCTGGCTTGAGTTGATAATTGCCTCAGGCCTGGTACCCGAAGAAAAGGTTACACCAATCTTGAAGGAAGCGAATGAAATAGTTGCTATGATGGTTCGTTCGCTGAAAACTGCAAAAGAAAACCTTAAAAGGTTGAATGAAAAGGGCTCTGCTTAATAAACTAAAATCGACATAATAGGTAAAACAGGCTGACAGATAGAGTTTTTGAATCGTTCCTTGTCTCTTGTCCCTTTTTGTAAATCTGAAATCTGCAATCCGAAATCTATGAAATTATTAATCGCAAACCGTGGCGAAATCGCACTTCGCATTCAGCGCACTGCCCAACGAATGGGTATTCAAACCGTGGCAATATACTCAAAGTATGACCGGGAAGCTCAGCATGTAATTCAGGCAAATGAGTCGGTGATGTTACGTGGCGAAAGTCTGGCTGAAACTTACCTGAATATTGATGCCATTATTGCAGCAGCAAAGCAAACCGGTGCTACGGCCATTCATCCCGGGTATGGGTTTTTGTCGGAAAATCCACTGTTCTCAGAGGCCTGTGAACGCGAGGACATTGTCTTTATTGGTCCCTCGGCCGATTCGGTGCGGGCCATGGGCAATAAGATTGCAGCCCGTGAAGTAGCTGTGAAATTAGGTGTACCCGTGACTTCCGGCGTAACCGGAACGCCGGATGAACTACTGAAAAAACATGCTGTCGTGGGCTTCCCTATGCTGATAAAAGCGGCTGCCGGAGGCGGGGGCAAAGGGATGCGCATTGTGCGTTCAGAACCCGAGCTGGCCGCAGCGCTGGAAACCACTTCGCGTGAAGCCCTGAATTATTTTGGCGATGGCACCATTTATATTGAGAAATTTATTGAAGGGCCGCGCCACATCGAAGTGCAGGTGTTGGGCGATAAGCATGGAAACATGGTGCATCTCTTTGAACGGGAATGTTCTGCACAACGCCGGCATCAGAAGGTGGTGGAAGAAGCGCCATCCCCCACGCTAACTCCTGACGTACGCCATAAAATGGGTGAATCAGCCGTTAAACTGGCTTCATCCATAGGTTATTACAGCGCCGGAACTATTGAATTTCTGGTAGATAAGGATTTGAACTACTACTTTCTTGAAATGAATACCCGCATTCAGGTAGAACATCCGGTAACGGAAATGACAACGGGTATTGACCTGGTTGAAGAGCAGATACGCATTGCCGGTGGGGAAACGCTCCGGCTGAAACAACAAGATCTAAAACAGACCGGCCACGCCATAGAATGCCGGATTTATGCTGAAGACCCGGCCAACAATTTTATGCCTTCTCCGGGATTTATTTCACTATATCATGAGCCTTCCGGCCTCAATATTCGGGTGGATAGCATGGAAATTGAAGGCAGCGGACAGATTCACTCATTCTTTGATCCCATGATTGGCAAGCTGATCATCTGGGGAGAAACCAGGGAGGAAGCCCGAAAGCGGATGATCAATGCCCTGGAAAACTATGTAGTGCAAGGCATTAAAACCAATATTTCTTTCCTCAGCGCCATCATGCAACATCTGGCATTCATCGACAACACCATCACCACCCGTTACATTGATGACCATCTGGAGGACCTCACTACCTTCACCGGAAATCTGAAAAAAGGGATTGATCCGGAAGTTCCACTTATGGCGGGTTTCCTGAAAAGTCTCGGCATCAGACAGGAGGAGTCAGGAAACATCTGGCAAAGCATTGGGTATTGGCGGCATTTGAAAGAACCTTCAGCCAGCATGGATGGTGAAATCCAAAAAATAAGGATAACTGGCCAGGAGGGAAACAGGATTAAATTTGAGCTATCTGACAGCAGCGGTGAAGCTATGCTTTCAACCGATGGGTTACAATCGCGCCTCTGCCTGAATGGAGTGAGTCATGTGGTCTATGTTGGCCAGGATGCTCAGGGCGGTTTTCCGGTAACTTATAAAGGCTTTGAATTTGAGGTGGGTCGCCCCGATATGGCCGGCCCCGAAAATGTCACCTTTTCCGAAAGTGCCATCCTGAACAATGACAGCGGAAACATTGTTTCACCCATGCCGGGAAAGGTGTTAAAAGTCAATGTGGCAGAAGGCGAAGCCGTAACCAAAGGGCAGGTGCTGATGGTGGTGGAAGCCATGAAAATGGAAAATAATATTTTGAGTTCTAAAGATGCGGTGGTGGAGAAGTTACTGGTAAAGGAAGGCGACATGGTGGATGGTAGCCAAAAACTAATGCAACTGTATGATGAATAAAACCCACGCAAAGA
>JAVEQP010000167.1:0-4372 GCA_034007585.1 Lentimicrobium sp.
TTTGGGTTTGGATGTATGCTTTTTGCAGTGTTTGTCCATAAATCCGTTCATTTGTTAATCAAAAGGTAAACATAATTTTCTTTGATATAGCAAGATAGAGGTTTTTCAGCAGGCCTTAATTAAAGGTAACTTCTTTTTATATTCGAAAGCAATCAGGAAATATGATTATCCTGATACGTAATTTCAGTCCTTTCCGAATAAGATACCCTTTCACGAGCGAGATTCTTCACTTAAGTCCGTTTCCCTGCAATGGGACAGAGAGACCGCTAAAACTTAATAATCTGTTATTCAAAATAAAATGAAGAATGCCCGGCTTGCCCTGAGCCAATAATGAAGAAATTTAAAAATTTTGTATCCTTTTTTAAATTTCAATATCAAACCTTTATTAATAACCAAAAACCAAAAAAAATGAAACTATTTAATTTAAAAAAGCTCTTAGTGCTTTCAATTTGTATAAGCGGATTGTTTTTTTTCCAAAGCTGTGAGAAAGATGAAACACCGGCTCCAGCCAATACTATAGATAATGCAGAGTTTAAGGCTGAGATGCGCTACTTGTGGTCTGAACATGCCACATGGACACGGGATGTGATTATTGGACTGTTAGACCAAACGGCTGATGCAAACGACGATTTGGCAAGATTGTTAAAAAATCAGGTTCAAATCGGTGACGCTATTAAGCCTTATTATGGAGATGCTGCCGGCCAGGCACTGACAGATTTGTTAACAGAACATATTGTAGTGGCAGGTGATATACTCATTGCAGCCAGAAGTGGAGATACGCGTGGTATGAATGAAGCTGTGGCCAAATGGTATCAGAATGGAGACGACATGGCTGTATTTTTAAACAGTGCAAACCCTGAAAATTGGACGATTGAACATATGAAGGAACATATGAAAAACCACCTGGATTTGACTCTGGCCGAAGCAGTTGCTCATCTGGAAGGAAGGCATGATGATGAAGTAGAGGTGTATGATAAAGTTTTTGAACAATTGATGCACATGGCTGATTCAATCGCAGATGGGATCGCAAAACAATTTCCCGATAAATTTTAACCAATAACCTGAAAGTGAATGAAGTTAAGCGGTAATACTATACTTACTAAAGCAATGCTGAATAATTCCAGACATCACGTAGTGGCTAAAAACCACTGCGTGATGTTGTTTTTTGGAAGCGTATTTTGGTTGTGTCTGCTAAGATTCACATTCGATGACATGTAACAACACTATAATCCTGAATTCCAATGTTAAATAATGCAAATAGGGTAATCAAAATTCGAATGCATTTGAAACATTGTTCAAAGAAAAAGTGTTAACCTATTATTCATTTGTCAATCCTGATATTGAGAATTGAACAATATAATTGCGGTTTCACTATTTGCACACATTCAGCCGCAGGATAATGATTCCTGTGCCAGATTGTCTGTAGCCTGCGAAATAATTTCGGCGCCCATGTCGCAAAAGCAAAAATAATCCATCATGCCCAAAACCAAAAACCATATTTATGTCATTTTCGGAGCTTCCGGCGATTTGACCAGAAGGAAGCTGATCCCGTCTATTTATTCGCTTTTTGTTCAGCAGTTGCTTCCCGATAAATTTGCCTTGCTGGGAGTTGCAAGAACGCCGTTCACGGATGAACAATTCAAAGAGGAAATGAAAACTGCATTGCATGAATTTAAAGAAATAGATGATGAGAAACAGATAGACAGCTTCCTCAGCAAAGTCCATTATCAGTCAATAAAATATGACGATGCCTCTGCCTACCTTTTATTTAAATCCAGACTTGAAAAATTGCGGAAGGAAGAGGAGATTGGCGGCAACACCGTGTTTTATTTGTCCACCCCGCCGGCTTTATATGGTATCATACCCGATCAACTGGCCACAGTTGGATTAAACAGTCAGGATGACGGCTGGAAACGGCTGGTTATTGAAAAACCTTTCGGCTATGATTTGGAATCTGCGCTAAAACTTAAGGAACGACTGCTCAAAAACTGGACAGAAGATCAATTGTACCGAATAGACCATTATCTGGGAAAGGAGACGGTTCAAAACCTCTTTATTACCCGGTTTTCCAATGGAATTTTTGAGCCCTTGTGGAATAGAAATTACATCCATCATGTGGAAATCACCTCGGCCGAAAGCATAGGCATTGAAAAACGGGGCGGTTATTATGATTCATCGGGTGCTTTGCGCGATATGGTGCAAAATCACCTGCTTCAGGTAACGGGTTTGGTTGCTATGGAGCCCCCTTCTTCCTTGCAGGCTGATGCCTTACGCAATGAAATTTTGAAGGTATTTCAGTCGTTGCGGCCCATAAAAAAAGACGAAATTAAACATTGTGCCATTCGTGGTCAGTATCTGGAATCAACCATCAAAAACGTGAAGGTGCCTGCTTATCGCGACGAAGAAGATGTTTCTCCGACATCGGTTACGGAAACCTTTGCAGCGCTTAAGTTCTACATTGACAACTGGCGCTGGGGCGGAGTGCCTTTTTATGTACGCACAGGCAAACGTATGCCAACGCGGGTCACCGAAGTGGTGATACATTTCAAACAAACACCGCATTTTCTTTTCTCGGAGAAGTGTGTAACTCCAGGCAATCAATTGATTATCAGAATTCAGCCAGACGAAGGCATACTGATTAAGTTTGGTATGAAAAAACCCGGCGAAGGTTACAATGTGGAGACTGTAAATATGGACTTTCACTATGCTGATCTTTCGGACCAGAGAATTCCTCCGGCATACGAACGTCTGATTAACGACACCATTATTGGAGACACTACTTTGTTTGCGCGGACTGAGGAGCTTATTGAAGCCTGGAAGTTCCTGACTCCGGTGCTTGAAAGCTGGAAGAATGACCCTGATATCCCTTTATATGGATATCCCGCAGGAACCTGGGGACCCGAAACCGCCGACAATCTGATAGAAGATGTTGGAGGTACCTGGCGTTATCCATGTAAGAACTTGTCGAATGATGGCATCTATTGTGAATTGTAACTATGAAAACAACGATTAAAATATTTGGCAACACTGATGAGCTTTCCCTGTATTTCGGAGCGCTCGTAGAGCTACGTATCAAAGAGCTACCCGAAGGCCAGAATTTCACCATGGTTCTTTCGGGCGGTTCAACGCCTAAAGCGGTTTTTAGCTATCTGGCGAAACATTTTAATAAGCAGATTGACTGGGAAAAGGTGCACCTGTTTTGGGGTGATGAACGGTGTGTTCCCCCTGAGGATAGTGAAAGTAATTACCGAATGGCCAGGGAGAATTTATTAAGCCATGTCCCTATCCCCGAATCAAATATTTTTCGGATAAAGGGAGAAAATTATCCCCAAAAGGAAGCTTTAGCCTATGAAGAAAGGGTGAAGCAAAACGTACCCATGACTGATGGAGTTCCTCTCTTCGACCTCTTTATGCTTGGCATGGGTGATGACGGACATACGGCATCAATTTTTCCGGATCACCCTGAATTGTTTCATTCGGAAAAGCTTTTTGATATTGCCGTGCATCCCGAAACCGGTCAGCAGAGGATTACCGCCACCGGAAAATTAATCAACCATGCACGCAGTATTGTTTTTCTGGTTACCGGTGAAGCAAAATCAGCGGTGGTTGCAACCATTCTTGAAAAAGGCAAAGGCCTGGAAAAGTTTCCGGCTTCAATGGTTCATCCTATAAATGGAGAACTCTATTGGTTGCTTGATGAAGGGGCAGCATCAAAACTTGATGATAAGACCAGCAGCGAATTAAAACATTAAAAAGTACCAAAAATGAAAATCGGGATTGCATCTGACCATGGCGGATTTAAGGTATATCAGGAACTCAAGGAAAAATTAACCGGACTGGGTCATGTTATTGTTGATTTTGGAAATACGCAGTATAATCCGGACGATGATTTTCCCGATTATGTTATACCTTTGGCCAGGGCGGTTGCAGAACATAGCGTGGAAAGGGGAATTGCCATCTGCGGAAGCGGTGTTGGGGCATCCATTGCGGCCAATAAAGTGCCACTGGTCCGGGCAGCCCTCATACACGATCTTTGGTCGGCCAGACAAGGCGTTGAAGACGATGATATGAACGTATTGTGCATGGGCGGACGCGTGATTGATAGCGAGAAAGCACTGGAGCTGTCAATCGCCTTTTTAAGAGCTGAATTTTCAAACGAAGAGCGGTTCAGGCGACGACTGCTAAAAATTGAGAACAGAACAAGGGAGATGTGGGGGAGGGGAGGTAATTTCTAATTTCTAAAGTCTAAAGACCAAAAGGGACGGGGAGAAGGGGTGAATGGGAGAAGGGGAGATAGGGAGATGGGGAGACTTGAAGGACAAGGAGACGGGGCGACGGGGAGACAAGAGGAACCAAAACCCAAAACCCAGAA
>JAVEQP010000071.1:0-21072 GCA_034007585.1 Lentimicrobium sp.
GTAATCCAGCGCTTTTCTGACTTGCCAAAAGTCACATTCTTCAATATTTCGCGGTTGGTAAAGGTGAGCTGCTCTTCACTGCCATCGGGTTTAACCCGAAATACCTCCGAAGGCAAATCGTGCCGCATCTTGGTAATAATCAGATCTTTTCCATCCAGGCCAAAAGCCTGAATATCGTGGTCGCCCTGGGTGAGTTGGGTGATTTTGCGGGTATCAAGATTCATGCGATACACCTGGTAGGTTGCATGAATGCCGCTGATGAAATAAAGTTGCTTTCCGTCAGGGCTGAACTTAAAATTGGTGGAACTCTGGTCAAAGCCTTCTGAAAGATCAGTAAAAACATGACTGGTCATGACTACCTGCTTTCCTGATGCTGTCTTTTTCGATTCAATACCTTTTTTGAGACCATCAAGGGACTTCGGATTGATTTCGCAAAGCATAATGCGGTCTTTGTCAGCCTCAAAACCTGGTGTTGCCATGCTTCTCCAGACAATTTTCGAAGCATCCGGAGAGAAAACCGGATCCTGATCATATCCGGGATTACCTTCAGAAAGGTTAATGGTTTTTCCCGATTCAAGGTTATACAGGTAAATATCACTATTGGTGCTTATTGCGTATTCCTTGCCTTTCTCTTTCTTACAGGTATAGGCCAGCGATTTTCCATCGGGGGCCCAGGCAAGCTGTTCCATGCCTCCCCAGGGTGTCATAGGACTGTCGTATGGCTCACCGGGCATAATGTCTTTACCTTCGCCCACGCTTCCATCGCTGTATGGCGCAATAAACACATGACTGTATGCGTAATCGTGCCAACTATCCCAGTGACGGTACATCAGGTCATCGTAAATCAGGGCATCCGCCAGGGGTAGATCGGGATACAAATCATGCACATCTTTTTCAATCTTAACATCTTTAATGTAAGCGATATGCTTCATATCCGGTGAATAACTGAAACCGTTAATTCCACCTTCAATTTTGGATATTTGCTTTCTATCGTCTCCATTTATTCCCATTTCCCAAATCTGAACATCGCTCGATTCTGCTGAAAGAAAGCCGATTTTTTTTCCATCAGGACGCCAGATGGCATTAAACTCACTGCCTTCGAACTCCGTCAATTTTCGTGGTGATTCCGCATTTTTATCCAGGCGATAAATGTCGCGGTTGCTTTTGTTGGTTTCGGCATTGTACCAGGCAACGCCATAAATAATACTCCCATCTGCTGGTGAGTATTGTACATCGGAAAGACGGCCAAGTTTCCAAAGAGTTTCTGCACTGAAATTTTCTTGTGCATTTAGCGCAACCGGAAGAATCATTCCAACTGAAATTAAGAGTAATGATAAATTTCTTTTCATGATGTTAGGATTTAACTTCAGCGAAAATAGTAAATGTTTTTACGGAAACCCATAAATCTATTAAATTTTACGCCATGGTGAACACCGTTCCGCAAAACTGTGTTCTGAATTGGGATAAACAAGACTCGGGATGAATGAAGAGAATAATGATAAAAAGTATATTTTCGTTTAAAGGGCCATCAGTTTGTTGCGTAAAAATCTATTTGATTTGGCGCTGATTTATAAGCAAATAGCCCGTAAATAGTCGCGATAATTGGGAATTCGTGCAATGAAACAATGCATGAAATATAAATTGATGCCGATAAATTTACTATCTTCACACCCCAAATATCAATTTGCTGACGATGAAATGTTTGTTGTCAAAGAATTCAAAATCATAAAAATATTCATTTGTCAAAACTCACCATTGAAGTCTTAATTTAAAACAATATAAAACACAGGCCTATGTCATCAAAGGTGGATATCAATAAACTGGCGCATGAAATACCTTTAAGAATTCTTGTAGCCGAAGATAATCTGGTAAATCAGAAGTTTCTGGTTTCCCTGCTTAATATTATGGGTTATAAACCTGCTTCTGTGCTGAATGGCAGGGAAGTGCTTGAAATGATGGAGACGGAAAGTTTTGACATTATATTTATGGATATTCAAATGCCGGAAATGAGTGGAATTGAAGCCACCCAGTTAATTATGATGAAATACGCACCCGCTGACCGGCCCTATATTATTGCCATTACTGCCAATGCCATGAATAATGAGCGTGATCGTTGCCTGCAAGTGGGTATGGTTGATTTTATGGTTAAACCGGTAAACATTAAAATATTGCAGTCCATCCTGGAAAACTGGGGCAGAAAGGTTCAGCGTAAATCTTCAGCAGGTGTATAGCACTGAACTTATTTCCAGCTTATTACCATTTCGTTGTTCACTATCATCAAGGCATTGGTCCGCTTCACTTTTACTGACTCACTATGGCTTGCAGTAAAAGCTGCATCTACACTGCTGAGCGCGTCCAGCAAGTTTAAATCTTCATCCTGAGTGTGGATAGAAGAGCCATTCATGCTAAATTCAAGATCCCCTCCAAATCCATGCAGTACTGCTACAATATTGCTAAACTTTGATTTGTAGGAACCTTGTACCTCCTTTAAGGTCAGCGTTTTCGTTTCAGCATCAAAAATCATTTCCCGACTATAAAACTGCCCTTTTTCGTAATTATAGGTATTACCATCGTCTTCATAATAGTTGAAAATGGTAGTTTGCCTGCCATTGTACACATGGAGGAAAAGTGTATCTCCAGCGTCTTCGCCGGTATGTTGAACTTGTAGCTGCATGGGAATTATGGAGCCGGCTTTCACAAATAAAGGCAAGAGATAAATGGGACAGGAGGAAATGGTGATGGAATTACCGGTGTGAAGCTCATCGGTATGGAAGTTATACCATTCACCCTCAGGTAGATAAACAGGGGTGAGGTTTTTGGTGCTTTCAACCGGTGCCACGAGTAGGTTGGGACCGAAAAGGTATTCCTGTTGAAAGTCTGGATTATAAATATTTTCGTCGAAAGTGTAATCAATAGCCAGACTTCGATTCACGGGCATTCCCGATTCAACAGATTCGTGAAAAGTTGAGTAAATGTAAGGCAACAGCTTATATCTTAGTGAAATGTAATTTCTGGAGATGGTTTCCACTGTTTCGCCGAAGGCCCAGGGCTCAGCCTGACGCGTATCAATGGCGGAATGACTTCTGAAAAACGGACTGAAAGCACCGATGGAAATCCAGCGGGCAAACAGCTCAGGAGTAGCATTCTGGCTGAACCCACCCACATCCACACCCGTAAAGGATACCCCGCTTAAGCCAAGGCTGTTAAGCAGGCGTGCACCCAACATCATATGTTCATCGGTGGCCTGGTTGTCGCCGGTCCAAAGCGCGGTATAACGTTGTAATCCAGCATATCCTGCCCTGGTAAGTACCAACGGTCGGCGATTCTGCATCAATTTGCGGGTGCCTTCACTGGTGGCTTTTGACATTTGGAACCCATATACGTTTTTTGCCTGACGGTAGGTTGAATGATGTCCCTCCCAGTCGAATCCGATAAAATTGGGCGTATAACCGCCTCCCCAGGAAGCTATTTCGTTCATGTCGTTCCAGAATCCATCCACACCTGCATCCACCAGGCCTTTAAAATTATTACCCCACCATTCCCGTGCGGAAGGCTTGGTAAAGTCGGGAAAATAACACCATCCCGGCCAAACCTGGGCAGTATAGATTGATTCATCCGGATACTTGATGAACATATCTTTCTTTACTCCATCTTCAAAAGCAGCGTACCCTTTCTCCACCCTTATTCCCGGGTCAACGATTACCGTTGTATGTACACCCATGGCCTTTAATTTGCTGAGCATCTTTGCAGGTTCCGGGAAACGCTGCGGATGCCAGGTGAATATTTTATAGTTGTCCATGTAGTGGATGTCGAGATAAATGACGTCTATCGGAATCTTTCTTAATCGGAAATTTTCTACTATATCAATCACTTTACTATCGGGATAATAACTCCATCGGCATTGTTGATAGCCCAGTGCCCAGAGGGGCGGCATAGTCATGCGGCCGGTGAGGGCAGTGTAATCCCTGATGATGCCTTTTACGTTGGGCTGATGGATGAAATAGTAATCCATTTCACCATCATCGGCACTAAAGGAGCTGAATCGGTTGGTTCCTGCACCAAAGTTGAATAAGCTTTTATAACTGTTGTCCAGAAAGATACCGTAGGCCTGTCCGTGATGCAAGCCTATGTAGAAGGGGATGCTCACATACAATGGATCGTCCTGTGTTCCGTAGCGCGGATTGTCCGTGTTCCAGTTGGTATAGGCACTTCCAAAGCGGTCGAGGTTGCCGGTTTTTTCTCCCAGGCCGATAAAGCGTTCTCCCGGCTGAAGCGTTTTACAGGTGGTCACTTCCGTACCCAACCATGAAGTACCCAATGCCGGATCATCCGTATTCAGCAATTGACCATCCACCGTATAAAAGGCAAACCGCACCGGCGACCGGCTAATCTCAACCCGGATTAACCCTGTGCTCAACGTCAGCTTATCCGAAGTCTCCTTAAACTCAGTTTTCAACTTTTCCGGCTTCATTACCACGGCATAGGAAAAGGGCTCAGTAAAATTATCCTTAACAATCCTTATCCTGATAATCCCTTCACTGTAAACCGTAACTTCAGCTTTTCCCAACGAGGTTTTAAGGTTCAGGCCATTCGGCGCAGATTGGTAAGACTCAAGATTTCCGAGCGATTGAAACCGGTTGCTTTGAGCGGAAACGCTGTGTATAATCAAAGTGAATATGATTAAAAAAAATAAATTATTTCTCATTGCCAGCCGCGTTAAAGCAACACCTGCCTGTGAGTTATCTACAGGCAGGTGAATCATGTTTGTTATTTAAAATAGACCTGGAAACCCCAGGCGGGCAGTGTAAGTGATTGATCTGCAACGAGGGATACTTTCTCATTGGAGTACAGCAGGGTATAATCTCCGGCGAATGCATCGCCTTTCAGATTAAAGGTGAGTGGCTCTGCACTCAGGTTAACTACGCTGATCACCTTGCTGTTGCCCTTTTCGCGTAAGATTGCAAATACTTCTTTATCCTTATCAGTGATAATCCGTTTCCAACTGCCGCCAAAATCGCCATTATATAGAGCAGGATTGTTCTTTTTCAATTCAAAAAGCTGGTGATAAAAGTCGGCCTGTGGATAATCATTCCAGTCAACGGCATCTTTTTCAAAGAACTCCAGCCGTTTATTCATGGCTGCTTCCTGACCGGTATAAATCAATGGCATACCCGGCACGGTGGCAGTAAGTACATAAAATGCCTTCACACCCTCGCCCAAACGTTCATATTCGGTACCATTCCAGGAGTTTTCATCGTGGTTGGTAATGAAATACATGCGATAGGCATCCGAAGGATAAAGTGAATCATTTTTACGAAGATATTTTTCAATATCGTTGGCGTTTTTTTCTCCCTTGTAAATGTTGTTCATCACATGATGAAACTCCCATCCATAAGTCATATCGAAAGCAGCATGATGGCGGGGGGCTTCGTCTTCAGCAAGCATGAATACAGGTTTTATCTTATCCAGTTCGGTACGCACCCTTACCCAAAAGGTATCCGGAACCATGCCGGCAACGTCACAGCGGAAGCCGTCGATGTCGTATTCAGTTAACCAGAATTTCATTGCATTCAGCATGTAATCGTTCATTTCACTATTGCTGTAATCAAAAGCGACTACATCGGACCAATCGAAGGGCGAAACCATTTTGCCGCTGGAATCTTGCTGATACCAGTCGGGATGTTCCTTCACCATGGGATTGTCCCAGGCAGAGTGATTGGCTACCCAGTCAATAATTACATAGAGGTTATTTTCATGGGCGGTTTTTATCAGATTTTTAAAATCCTCTTCAATGCCAAATTCCGGGTTCAGGGTAAGGTAATCACTAATGGAGTAGTAACTACCCAGGGTGCCTTTACGGTTGAGCTCACCGATAGGATTTATGGGCATAAGCCAGATAATATCAGCCCCGAGTTCTTTTAATCGTGGCAAATGAGGCTGTAAGGCATTAAACGTACCTTCGGGCGTAAACTGCCGGATGTTTACTTCGTAAATGCTCAGGTTTTTGCTCCATTCAGGATGCTTTACCTGCTCCACTTTCCCGTTGGCCAGACCTTTATCAGAAGTATTGCTTCCGCAAGAACTGAAGGTTATCACAACAGATACCAAAAAGATCAGCAATAGACTGTTTTTGAGTTTCATCATAATCGTTTAAACTTAGAATTTATAGAAATTTCAGATTGAATGGCAAAGATAATATAATGCGTTCACATTATAAAACCGGGATGTGTCACTCCAGGTTTCTGTTTTAGAAAGATGAAAAAAGGCCGTCCTTTTTAAGAACAGCCTTTTAAGTTAAATGTTGAGACCGCTTTATTTCAATTGAAATAGTTCGTCCTTTAGTTTAGTGTTTACCTTAACGACCATTACCTTCAAGTCCATATTTTGAGGTCCTGCCTGCTGACTGATGATATAGGGGAATTTAATACCGTTCTCTTCACGGTAATCGCTAAATTCGGCAATGCCCTGGTCTCCGGTTTCACGAATGAGTAAACCTGTTTTTACATCATAAAAACGGGTGCTTTGGGTACCCGAAGGATAGGTGAGCAGAACGCGGTAAGTTTCGTTACCTTTAATTTCCTCAATACCTTCCAGTTTTTGATTCACGCCCAACTGTTCAAAATTCAGTTCCGGAAACATTGCAGCTTCAATTTTCATGTCTTCCAGTTCTTTGCCATCGAGGGTTTTACTTTCGCCACCCATGGGTGAAACGATCTTTGCGGTAGTGCCATCATAGCCCATTTGCTGGAACACCATTTCACCTGAACTGATTTTTACCATAAATTTATCGGGTGATTTGCGATAGGTGTCAAATCCGATGGTCATGCCTTGCATGCTGGTAGTGGCCAATATGGTAACATCCTTAACTTTTGACAGGGCTTTTTCTCCCCCCAGTGCAGCAATGTATGCTTTGTTAACATCGGCAGCAGTAAGCCCCTCCGGAGCCGGTTTTACCTTTTTGTCCGGGTCATACTCTTTGCCCTCGTAATCATAATACCTGATTGCCTTGGTTTTATTGAATTGCTTCAGGCGGGGCGCGATTTCAGAAGCCTTTCCAACGGCAATAATGTATGCGTTTTCAGGCAGTATATACTTTTTAGCTGCTGACTGCACATCAGATGCGGTGACTGCGGCTAGATTTTTAAGATAATTCACATAATAATCGGCCGGAAGATCGTAACGCGCGGTGCTGATGGCAAAGCTGGCAACTGTTGAAGGGTTTTCCAGTGAGAGTGCGAAGTTTCCACTCATGTAGTTTTTTACCAGTTGTAATTCGTCCATGGGAACTTCCTCATCGCGGATACGGTTCATTTCGTTGAAAATTTCAACTACCGAGCTGTCGGTTACCGAATTACGAACGGCAGTCGTGGCCATAAACCGGGCCACCAGCTTATCTGTGTTCAATGAGGAGTAGGCTCCATACGTATAGGCTTTGTCTTCGCGCAGATTATTGAATAACCTGAACGTACCGCCACCAAGAATGGTATTCATTACCCTGGCCTGGATGACATCGGCATCTCCGGGCTGAAGCTGCACCGGATAAGCAACTTTTAAAGTGGTCTGTACTGCATCCGGACGGTCAACAATGGCCACCTGTGTGGCTTCCGGTGCCATAGGTAAGCGCGGTGCATATTTAGCGATGTCACCTTTTTCCCATCCGGAGAAATATTTGGTAATCAGGGTCCGGGCTTCCTCCAGGGTGATATCGCCGACAATGGCCAGGTATCCAATGTTAGGCTTAAAAAATTTATCATAGTATGCTTTACAGTCTCCGGCAGTAATGTTATTTACCGTGGCTTCGGTCATGGTTTCACCATAGGGATGTTCAGCACCGTAAATCAGCAGTTTGCTTATGCGGTTGCTGATGGCCTCAGGCTCATTTTGTTGCGCCTTCAGTCCCGATAGAGTCTGGGTTCTGATCTTTTCAAGCTCTTCTGCGCGGAAAGCCGGATTTAGCAAAACATCAGACATTAGCTGGAGCAGTTTCTCATTGTGCTTTTTGAGGGATGATCCGTAAACACCTGTAGCACTGGTTCCGAGGGAAGCACCGATAAAGTCCACTTCTTCGTCAAGTTCATCTTTGGTAAGGCTGGTGGTTCCAGTGCGCATCAACTGGCCGGTAAGGTCACTCACACCGGTGAGTTGTTCCTCAGGCATAGGGATGATGTCAAGTACCAGAGAATAGGTTACCCTTGGGATTTTATGATTTTCAACTACAAAAACCTGAAGCCCGTTGGGCAGTGAAAACTGCTCATATTTGCCTACATTGATGACCGGAGCCGGAGCCGGGCCCGGCATTACGCTTCGGTCAAGTTTTTCGGCTGCCTTTTTAGCTGGTTTTGTGGTTTGGGCATTTATCGTTCCTGAAATGGAAAATAATAAGACCAGCAGGGTTATTTTAAAAATATTTTTCATAATTCATCTCCTTTCGTTTACATGCTTTGTTTGGGTAAATAGTGCAATACCACCCTGTTTTCTTTGGTCAGGTATTCTTTGGCTACCCGTTTAATGTCGGCTTTGGTTACTTTCATATAACGGTCAATCTCAGTGTTGATGAGGTTGGCATCTCCAAAATACATGTAGTAGTCCGAAAGGTTCTCAGCTATGCCTGCCATGGTTGAATTAGCAGTTACAAAATCGGTTTCCATTTTATTCTGTAACTTTTTAAACTCCAAATCGGTAAGCTCTTCATTTTGAGTGCGAACAATTTCTGCATTAATGGCCTGTTCCAGGTCAATAGGTTCAATACCGGCATTGGCAATACCAAAGATCATAAAAAGTCCTGGATCTTCAAGCGCCATGGGGAAGGCGCTTACGAAGAGGGCTTTTTGTTGTTTGTCCACAATACTTTTGGTCATACGTGAACTTTCACCATCACTAAGCAGTGTAGTAAGCATACTCAACGCATAATAATCGGGGGTACCCATGGCTGGGATGTGGAAGGCCTCAATTACTGCCGGAAGCTGTATGTTATCGTAAACGGTATCGCGCACTTCAGCCCTCTGGACAGGCTCAACGATGGAAGGGCGGTATAATTCCTTTGTTCCACGGGGAATGGTGGAGAAGTACTTTTCAACCAAGGCCTTGGTTTGTTCAAGGTTTATGTCACCGGCGATAGAAAGTGTTGCATTGTTGGGAACATAATAGGTGGAGTGAAATTCTCTGAATTCATCTATCGTAGCCTGATTGATTGATTCAGCAGAACCTATAGGCATCCAGCGGTAAGGATGGGTGGTGAAAGCAGTGCCAAAAGTTTTTTCCATAATGGAGCCATAAGGGCGGTTGTCGTAGGACTGGCTACGCTCTTCTTTCACAACTGCACGTTGGGTTTCAACGCCTAAGCTGTCAATACGTAAATGTACCAGACGCTCCGATTCCATCCACAGTCCCAGTTCCAGTTGATTGGAAGGGAGTAGCAGGTAATAAAAGGTACGGTCGAAACTGGTGTTTGCATTCAATTGAGCGCCGGCATTCATGGCAATCTGATCAAATTGACCGCGGCCAATGTATTCGCTGCCTTCAAACATCAGGTGTTCGAAAAAGTGAGCAAATCCCGTGCGTTCAGGGTCCTCATTTTTTGATCCCACATGATACGAAATGGTAACAGCCACAATAGGCGTGGAATTGTCCTGATGCAGAATTACGTGCATGCCGTTGTCCAGATCGAATTCTGTGAATTCAATCCGGTTTTGGGCGCCTGCCCACAAAAAGGCAAGGAGAAATCCCGCCAGTGTAATGATTTTCTTTGGTGATGACATATTGAAGTTGTTTGATTAAGATAATTGGTTTTTTAGGAGTTGAATGATTGAATCTGCGGATATTTCCGTAAAATCTCCGATGACCTGATGTGCTTCGGTGAGCTCAGCCTTATGATGGGTAGTAGCAATACCGATAACCGTCATTTTGGCTTTCAGTGCGGCATCAATGCCTTTATTGGTGTCTTCTATTACAAGGCACCTTTCCGGTTTGATCTTAAGCAAAGCAGCCGCTTTTAAAAATACTTCCGGATCGGGCTTTCCTTTTTTTACTTGTGAAGCATCGGCAATGGCCATGAAAAAGCCATCCAGGCCTGCTTCGTGAATAACAAAATCTACATTTTCTTTTTCTCCCGAAGTAGCAATGGCCAGGGGGATGTTATGGGCTTTCAGGTCCAAAAGCAATGGGATTAAGCCTGGGGTAGGTGTAACATTATCGTGATATAAGTACCTGTATATCAGTTCTTTTTCGGCGGCAAGCTCTGCAATGGTCGCCGCCGGAAGTGGTTTTTTAAAGATCATCTTCAGATGTTCGGTATTGGAACAGCCAAATAGCTTTTCGCGAAATGCAACCAAATCAAAATTTTTCCCATGACGCTTGCAAAATTTCTGCCACGCCAGAAAATGATAATGTGCATTATCAACCAGCACCCCATCCATGTCAAAAATAACGGCTAAATTCTGTTTCATTATAGTTTTACTTCCCGGTTAATATAATTGCTGAAATCCTTTACCTGCTGGTGATATTCTTCTTTAAAGAGGTGTGATGAAATCAAAAAGTCAGCCGTTGATCGGTTACAGGCTGTGGGAATATTGTAAAGCACGGTAATTCTTAGCAGCGCTTTCACATCCACATCGTGCGGCTGAGGTTCCATGGGATCCCAAAAGAAAATCATAAGGTCAATTTCGCCATTTACAATCATAGCCCCCAATTGCTGATCGCCACCCAGAGGGCCTGATTTCAATTTGATGATTTTTAGTTCATCAAACTGTTCGGCAGGCAAAATGCTTTTCAACTGCAGCTCCACAAACTTCCCGGTGGTACCTGTGCAGATGATCTGATTCTCCTGAAGGCTGAAGGCATTGTATTCCACCCATTCAGCCAGATCGGGCTTGCGGTTATCGTGGGCAACAAGGGCTATGCGCTTCTTCATCTCCATATTGGAACATAATAAACGGCGAAATTAGCAAAAATCAATATACTTCAGGTGTATATATCTCTATTCTTCCACTAAATAATAATAATCTCAGCAGGGGAGTTCCGATTTTAAACTTCACCTGACCGCTTCTGATTACTTTTTTAAAGTTTCTTTTGCAGAATAGTCAACGGATTTGAACCATCCTGGGACAGATTCGGGAGCTGGAAGACTGAGTAATTCTAATTCGCCCCGCCTCAGGTGGGATGTAGTAAAATTTAAAACACAGGGATTGCCCTCAAAGTGATTTTATATCAGCAATCTATGTTTATAAAAACGATTCATCCAAATTACATAAATATCTTTACACATCAAAAATAAAAAGGAGCCAGGAAACGCTTGCAAATAATGATTTCCATATATTTTGTATTTTTGCAGTGTTTTTTAGATACGACAACGATTTAAACTTAATCAATAAATACTTTATGAAGCGAGTTATGGTTCTTACCGGGGGTGGTGACTGCCCCGGACTAAATGCAGTGATCAGGGCAATTGTTAAACGTGCTGCTCTTGAGCGCGATTGGGAGGTTATTGGTAGCATTGAGGCTTTTAATGGTATTTTACGTGAACCAACAGAAATAGTGGTTCTTGACGAAAAGGCTGTCTCCGGGATTCATTATCAGGGAGGTACCATCATACAAACTACAAATAAAGGGGGCCCATTTGACTGGCCTGTTAAGCAAAATGACGGTACTTATATCTCAGTAGATCGTTCGGATGAAATGATACGCAAAATCGGATACCTTGGAATAGATGCAGTAATTAACATTGGAGGAGATGGCAGTCAGCGCATTTCACAGCGACTTTTTGAAAAAGGGCTTAATATTATTGGCGTTCCCAAAACCATTGATAACGATTTATCAGCTACTGATGCTACTTTTGGTTTTCAAACTGCCGTTCAGATTTCAACCGAAGCTGTGGATAAGCTCGTGACTACGGCTGCCAGTCATAACCGGGTGCAAATACTGGAAGTTATGGGCCGTGATGCCGGATGGATTGCATTGAATGCTGCCGTAGCCGGAGGTGCAGAAATTTGTTTGATCCCTGAGATTCCTTATGATATTGACAAAGTAATGCAAGGTATTGAAAGGCGCTTTGTAAAAGGTCGTGGTTTTGTAAATATTGTCATTGCCGAAGGATCAAGAAATATTCATGGGTCTCAGGCATCTCAAAAGAGCCAGGAAGTAGGCTATGCCCACGTTAAGCTGGGTGGAATTGGGTTTCGACTTGAAGAGGAACTGAAGAACGCGGGTTGTGAACACAGTATCCGAACCACAGTGCTGGGGCATTTACAAAGGGGGGGAGTGCCCATTGCTTACGACAGGGTATTGGCCACCCAATATGGTGTGAAGGCCTTTGAACTGGTACTCAGGGGTGAATTTGGACGCATGGTTTCCTATCGTCATCCCATAATTACCTCGGTTACCTTAGAAGAAGCCCTTATACAGCCCAACCTGGTTGATCCGGATACTGCGCTGATGAAAACAGCCCGCGGCATCGGCATGTGCTTTGGCGATTAAAACGCTGGTATTTAATATTTCAACTCATAATAACATCCCGCTTCTATTTTGGAGGCGGGATGTCTGTTTTGTCAAATCCCGGGATGGTGATTCGATTGGCTGTCGTTTGAAAGAATGTTTCCCCTTCTTTACAGACATTTTCCACCCCGGATTGTTATAGGTTAAAATTCGCATTTATTATGGCATTAAATATTCCCGATTCTTCAAAACGGCGCCTTGTAGTTGTGGGTGCCGGCTTTGCAGGATTAAAACTTGTTAAAAAATTAAAAGGTTCCGATTTTCAGATTGTATTGATTGACCGCAATAATTTTCATCAGTTTCAACCCCTGTTTTATCAGGTTGCAGTTGCCGGTTTGGAGCCCAGTTCTATTGCATTTCCGCTAAGGCGGATGTTTCAGAAAAGCCATCAGGTTTTTATCCGGCTCACCGATGTAACCAAAATTTCAACTGACACAAAAACAATACATACTACCGCCGGAGACCTTAATTATGATTTATTGGTAATTGCATCAGGTGCTGCCACCAATTTTTTTGGTATGGACCAGCTTAAAGATTATTCTTTTGGGATGAAAACGGTAGGAGAGGCGCTGGGAATTCGAAATACCATCCTCAAAAACTATGAAATGGCCCTGATATCCGATTCGGAAGAAGAGCAAAATGCACTGATGAATATTGTAATTGTAGGGGGTGGACCGACAGGGGTGGAATTGTCAGGTGCATTGGCGGACATGCGTAAATATGTGCTTCCTAAAGATTATCCGGATCTGGATTTCAGACGCAAAAAGATATTTCTGGTGGAAGCATCCCCAAAATTACTAAACGGAATGTCAGAGATATCATCAGAAAAAGCAACTGACTTTCTTCAGGAAATGGGCGTTAATGTGATGACTAACTCACAGGTAATTGGTTATTCGAACAATGTGGTGCAATTAAAAAATGGCGAAACGCTTGATTCAGCAACGGTGGTGTGGGCTGCTGGCGTTACAGGTGCTCCTCCCCATGGATTTGATGCGGAACAGGTAGGAAGAGGACGCCGTTTGCTGGTTGACCCTTTCAACCGGTTGAAAGGGTTAGAGGATGTTTATGCCATTGGTGATGTAGCCTTAATGGAACAACCAGACCTGCCCAGAGGGCATCCGCAGGTGGCTCAGGTGGCGCTTCAGCAAGCAAAAAACCTGGCAGCCAACTTAAAAAGGAAAGATCACAAAGGTTGGAAACCATTTAAATACAATGACAAAGGTTCCATGGCAACTATCGGCCGCAATAAAGCAGTAGTTGACTTACCTTTCCTGAAGTTTCAGGGATTTTTTGCCTGGGTCGTCTGGATGTTTATCCACCTGGTTTCCATTATTGGTGTAAAGAATAAACTCTTCATTTTTATCAACTGGATGTGGAATTATGTTACCTACGATCAATCACTGCGACTCATTATCCGACAATATGTTCCAAAAAAAGATTAAACGGGAAACAACTGATACTTAAGTCTGTTTAACAAGTAAAGACCGCATTAAATGTGTGAAAATCTACGCTGAAAAATTAAAACTTCTAAAAAAATGAACCGTAAAATCCTGTTAAAATCCCGCCCAAACGGCATGCCCGATGCAAACAATTTTGAAATAACCGAAGCTACAGCTCCTGACCCAAAAGATGGGGAATTGCGGATAAAAGCCTTATACATTTCTGTTGACCCATACATGCGCGGCCGCATGAGTGATGCCAAATCGTATGCTCCGCCTTTCGAGGTAGGCAAACCCATACAGGGTGGCATTGTTGCCCGTGTACTGGAAAGCCGTGCGGATAATTTCAAAGCCGGCGATGTAGTGCTTGGCAGGATTGACTGGCAGGAGATACAAACCGTGCCTGCTTCAGCCGTTACTAAGATTGAGGAAGGGAAGGCTCCCCTAAGCTATCATCTTGGGATTCTCGGAATGCCCGGCCTTACGGCTTATTTCGGATTGCTGAAAATCGGTAATCCGAAGCCTGTAGAAACTGTCGTGGTTTCAGGTGCAGCAGGTGCAGTGGGTACCGTAGTTTGTCAGATTGCCAAAATTAAAGGCTGTCGTGTAGTTGGTATTGCCGGTTCTGATGAAAAACTCGCCTATTTAAAGAACGAACTTGGCGTGGATGATGTCATCAATTACCGCACAACAAAAGATATCAAAAAAGCCATAGAAGAAACATGCCCCAATGGCGTGGATATTTATTATGACAATGTGGGTGGTGAAATTTCGGATGCAGTCATCTCCCATCTCAATAAATACGCAAGAGTGGTAATTTGTGGTCAGATATCGCTTTATAATGCAACCGACATGCCCACCGGACCGCGTCTGCAACCACTGCTTCTCAAACGAAGTGTGCTGATGCAGGGATTTATTGTAAGTGATTACGCTGATCATGTTACCGAAGCATCACAACAGTTAAATCAGTGGGTTTCTGAGGGTAAACTGAAGTATGAAGAAACCATTGTGGAAGGTTTCGAGAATTTGCCCGAAACATTTCTCGGCCTCTTTGAAGGAAAAAACACGGGAAAATATCTTGTTAAAATTGCAGAATAGTGCACTAATCCAATGAGAGAACAAAAACTTAATTAATTAAATAATATTGGGAAATTTCCCATCGAACCATTAAAAGAAGAACATTATTTTATGAACAACTTTAATTATTACAATCCGGTAAGGATATTATTTGGAAAGGGAAAAATCGCCGAAATTGGTAAGTATATCC
This sequence comes from Lentimicrobium sp., assembly GCA_034007585.1. Taxonomy (GTDB): domain Bacteria; phylum Bacteroidota; class Bacteroidia; order Bacteroidales; family Lentimicrobiaceae; genus Lentimicrobium. The sequence continues at coordinate 15,196 of JAVEQP010000071.1, forward strand.
CTGAAAATGCCCGCATTATGATCACTTACGGTGGCGGAAGCATTATGAAAAACGGTGTTTATGATCAGGTAAAAGCCGCCCTAAAAGGAAAAGATGTGGTTGAGTTTGGCGGTATTGAAGCCAATCCTCAATACGAAACCCTGATGAAAGCGGTGGAAATGGTGAAAGCAGAGAAAGTTGATTTTTTGCTGGCTGTGGGTGGCGGCTCAGTGCTTGACGGTACCAAATTTATCGCTGCCGCGGTGCATTATGAAGGTGACACACCCTGGGAGATGATCTCACGTATGCGCCCCATCCGCAAAGCCATGCCCCTGGCATCGGTAATTACCCTTGCGGCTACTGGAAGCGAGATGAACAGCGGAGGTGTGATCACCCGTGCTGAAACTCAAGAGAAGCTCTCCTTCGGTTCGTCCTTGCTGTTTCCTCAGTTTTCGGTGCTTGATCCGGAAATTACGTTCAGCCTTCCCATGCGGCAGGTGGCCAATGGCATTGTGGATGCCTACATTCACGTAATTGAGCAATATCTGACTTATCCTGTTAATTCGCCCGTTCAGGACCGGTTTGCTGAGGGCATATTGCTTACGCTGATTGAAGAAGGCCCAAAAGCCATCAACAATCCCGAACCTGATTACGATAACCGCGCCAACCTGATGTGGGCAGCCACCATGGCCTTAAACGGCGAACTTTCACTGGGTGTGAAAAGCGACTGGGCAACCCACATGATTGGCCACGAACTCACCGCTTACCATGGCATTGATCATGCAGTAACTTTGGCTATTGTGCTGCCTGGTGTAATGCGCCTGCTTAAAGATAAACGTTGCGAAAAGCTGCTGCAATATGCCGAACGGGTGTGGAATATTAGGGAAGGCAGTAAGGAAGACCGTATTGAGAAAGCCATTGAAAAAACTGAACAATTCTTCAAGTCTCTGGGTATGGGCATCCGCCTTTCCGACCATAAAGTAGGGGAGGAGACCATTGACCGCATCATTGAGCGCTTCCAGTTTCGCCGCATGACGACCGTTGGAAATCAAAAGGACATCAGCGTAGAGGATGTAAGGCTGGTGTTGGAAGATGTGAAGTGAGGTTCTGACCTAACAGGTTTTCTTCAAAACCTGTTAGGTCTTCCTGAACCGTAGAATTGGAAGTAAGAGATTCCGACAAACCTAACAAGTCGGAAGAAGACTTGTTAGGTTGTTTTTTATTACTTCCCGAACAACTCCTTTTCCTTTACAAAAACCACTTTGCCAAACTGCTCTAATTCCTTGGTGGCTATGCGTTTTTTATCCCCTACAATGCAGATAACCATAGGCTTATCGGCAATATTGCTGGCGTAAAACTGTTGGATATCATCATATTTCAGGTTTTCGTAAGCTTTTTGCTTGGTGAAGGCTGGGTCTGTTTCAAAACCCCGATTTTGCCAACCGACTACATCTGCGCTCAAATTCCTGAAATGGGGGCGTTTGCTCAAAGAAGAATTACTCAGGTACTGCTGAATCATCCTGGTGCGTTCTGGCTTGGCCGGCATAAAGCGCACCAGACTGTCAAAAATGGTGATGGCTTGCACCGTTTTGTCGGCCTGGGTGCCGATTTTCCCCATAAAATATTTTTCCTTGCCTTTTAATTCCGGATCAACATACTTTGCACCGGCACTATACGCCATAGAGCGTGCTTCCCTGATTTCCTGAAGCACCAAACCGGAAAAATCACCGCCGAAATACACGTTAAAGGCATCCATTACGGCTTGTTGGTCAGGATTGTACGGGCTGCCATTGGCAAAAAAGTAAATGTTGCTTTGGGTGGCTTTTTTCTTATCCACAAAATAAACCGTGTTTTCAGCATATTGATTCAAATCCATCACAACTGGCGTTTCCACTGCTTTACTGCCGCTGGTTTTGAAAACGGCCTGGCAGGTTGAAGCCACTTCCTCTGGCTTCAGGTTTCCGGAATAGTGAATGTTGACCCCATAATCCTGAATGGATTGAAATGCTGCGGTCATATCACTTGCCTGAAATGATTTTATCTCCTTTAGTCCCGGGCGATCAATATATTCTGACTTTTGGCCATACTTTACAAAATCTAACAAAGCACCGGCTACGTTATCGGGTTCACTGTGCTCCATTTTGCGTTCCGTTTTGGCTCCCTCATATAAGAGGCCCATTTTTTCCTGTTCCAGAGCGGGCTTTTCCAGCAGTGAACCAATCAGGACAAGTGCCTCATTGAATCTGTCATCGAAGCCGACAACTTCAATGCTGGTGTAGCTTTCGTTTCCCGATATGGAATAAGTGCAACCGCTTGCTGCGATGGCTGCCTTAAATTCATCCAGGTTACTGCCCTGAGGATAAGCCAGATTCATAGCATCGGTAGCATATTTTAACTGCGGAAGAGTGTGATGTCCGACTTTATAATCGACAGTTAGTTGAAATACATCATTGGCGGGATTTTTTACACAATATACGTTCATGCCATTTGTGGGCATAATTTTTTCGACATCTTTGTCAAAATCAACAAATTTTTGCTGCAGTCTGGTTTCGGGGATGGCTTCAAATTTCTGCGCATAAGGCGAAGCGGCATTCAAATTGGCTGCCAGAGGCGTGTAATCCGGCTTGTCAATTTTTTGCTTTTTGGGGAAGCCCATCTTTGAATAAAAAGCCAGATAGTTGTCACCATAATATTTTTTAGCGATGTTGACCACATCTTCTTTGGTAACGGCCATCAACTGATTGGGGTATTGCAACAAATCATCAATAGATTGATTGCGTGCGAAAGCCTGCGCCAGTGTAGTGCCTCTATATGCATTTGACTCCATGCTGATCTGGTAATTGCGGAACAATTCTGTTTTAATGTTATCAATAAGTACAGACTCAAACTCTCCAGACTTTAGTTTCTGCAATTCATCCATAAGCAAGTCCTCAGCGCTGCTTAACTTCTGGCCCAATATTTTAGGAATGAACAATATAATGGTTGCTCCCTCATCATTATAAGGCATGCTCGCAACCTGAGCGGCCATCAACTTGTTGTCAAGGATCAGTTTGTCAAATAATCCGGTTTCACTTTGATTGGAAAGTATTGCATTACAAACCGAGAGCGGAATTTCATCCGGATGACCGGCGGGTACCGTCCTGAAACCAAGGATACCAATTTTTACGGGACTCAGCTTCATTGTAACCTGTTCTCTGCCTTTAAAAGGTTCCTCCATATATTCTATACGTTGAGGCGTTTCTTTCCTTTCCCATTTCCCGAATTTCGTTTCAATAAGTGGCTTTACAACTGCTTTATCAAAATCTCCGGTAAGAATAAGCGCCATGTTGTTTGGCACATACCAGGTGGTGAAAAAGTCATACATTTTGGTTAATGATGGGTTTTTCAGATCTTCAATGGTCCCTATGAGCGTTTGTTGCCCATAAGGATGGTTGCGGAAAAAGTTTCTATTGAAATTTTCGAGTATAGAACTTGCAAAATTGTCGGAATACATATTTTTTTCTTCATAAACTACCTCAAGTTCAGCCTGAAAGCCACGGAATACTGGGTTTTCGAAGCGGTGGCTGTATAAATCCAGCCATTTTTCAACCTGTGTGGACGGAAAGGCGTTAAAAAAAATAGTGTAATCATTTATGGTGCCTGCATTTACACTTGTTCCGCCCATGGTGCGCAGGAGGTTGAACATCTCGCCGGGTATGGCATATTCATTCGCTTTAAGCGATTCAGCATTGATTTCTTTTTGAATATTTTTCCTTATTTCAGGATCAGTAGTGCTGCCCAACTTATCGTACAGCCTGAAAATACTGTCGATATGGGGCTTTTCAGCCTCCCAGTTGGTGGTTCCCAACTCCTGAGTACCCTTAAAAAGCATGTGCTCCTGATAATGTGCCATACCCGTTGCGCCTTTCGGATCATCCTTGCCACCGGCGCGTACTATTACACTGCCAAAAACCTGCGGCAGGTTGTGGTCTTCATTTAAAATGACGGTCAAACCATTTTTTAGCTGGTAAACCTCTACATCTATGGGTGTGTAAGCGGTTTGCTGGGCCTGTGTGGCTATAACCAACAACCCAATAAGGACTAAAAGGAAACTCTTTCTCATGGCAGGATAAATTTTATGGTTTTGAATATGGCAAATGTAGGGAAACAATTCCTGCTATTACAATAAAAGGTACAAATCTACGGTATTTGCATATTAAAAGGCTTTTTTATGGTTATTTCTTGAATTTGGCGAAGGCTGGAAACCCTTTCACCTGAAAAATGTTTCTACTTCCCTTGACATGGCTGAAAATTAGCCATACTTTTACCCTTGCTAAGCTTTGGCTGATTTGTGAAAACAGATGTTTTGACAAATAGTGGCACAATTTTTCTGATAAAGGGAAAGAAAGAACGGGAAATGAGGCTTTGGAGAAGTGAATTGTTGATAAATTAGTAAAGTATAAAAGATTATTTCTTGCCAATACCCGACTGAAAGATAATGGCATAACAGTAGTTCAAGAACAACAATCTGTGTTTAGCAAAAATTCTAAATTTGCAATGGCGGGTGTAGTTGGATTAAGCCCAATGCAAACAGGAGGCTAATTACGAGCCTGCGAGCGAATTGCTCAAGGAGATAAAAGATGCAAAATTGGCAAATGAACAAACTCAAAAAGAAAGGCGGCATAAATGGAAAATAAGGTTGAGATATATCAAAATGCCGATAATCAAACTGAAATTAAAGTGCAGTTTGAACAGGACACAGTTTGGTTGACCCAACTTCAAATGTCAGCATTGTTTGATAAAGATGTTCGCACAATAAATGAACATATAAAAAACGTATATAAAACAAATGAGCTGATTAAGGAGTCAACTATCCGGAAATTCCGGATAGTTCAAACCGAGGGAGATAGAAGCGTGAATCGTAGTGTTTCACACTACAACCTGGATATGATTATTTCAGTTGGATACCGTGTAAATTCAAAACGTGGGGTAAAATTCCGCCAGTGGGCAACCCAACGACTTAAAGATTATTTGGTGCAAGGCTACGCCATTAACGAAAAACGTCTGCAACAAAAACAGCAGGAAGTGGAGCTCCTGAAAACCGGCTTACGCATTGTAAGCCGGACCATAGAAAATGCGGCAAATGAACATGAACAAGCTGTATTTCATCAATTTGCCAAAGGCCTGACCTTATTAGACGATTACGACCACAAAGCACTCGATATCCAGGGCCATACGCTAAAAGAAACTGTTTACCCGGGTTTTGAAGATTATATGCAACTTATCAGTCTTATGTACGCCGATTTCGAATCGGGTGTTTTTGCCAAACCCAAAGACGATAGTTTTCACAGTTCCATCAACCAGATAAAACAGAGTTTCAATGGCACCGACTAATATCCCACAATCGAAGAGAAGGCTGCCAACTTGTTGTATTTTATTACCAAAAACCATTCGTTTGTAGATGGGAACAAGCGTATTGCGGCCGCTAGCTTCCTTTATTTTCTGCAACAAAACAATGCCCTGCAAAACAATAAAGGCAAATCAATTATTACCAACGAAACATTGGCTACGCTTACGCTTTACATAGCCAATAGCCGAATAGAAGAAAGCGAAGTCGTGAAACGATTAATCATTAGTGTGTTAAATCGAAACCAATAAAGAAAAGTGTCAGAAAGTGCAATAGTAAAATTACGGCTGGCCTTCGTGACCCTGCCAGCCGACAGTATGTCATGCGGGAAATTTACTTATTGAGTCCAGTCGCATCATTTGGCGTTGATTTACAAGTGCCCGCATATAGCTAACAAAGATGGTTTATCAGACCAAAGTCGAAAACGTAAATATTTTCAAGTCGCAATTTGCGACCTCAAGTAAAATTACACTTCCAAAAACCTGCGGCAAGTTGTGGTCTTCATTTAAAAT
>JAVEQP010000001.1:0-74477 GCA_034007585.1 Lentimicrobium sp.
GAAGGACTGAAAAATGTGGTTCCCGCTTCGGGCTTTCGTGATGATAAGTTCGGTGCTGATTACGGTGTGGAACTTATTGACGGACCTTTGAAAGGACTATATTCACGTGCAGTAGTGGTGCTTGATGAAGCCGGAAGGGTGAAATATACCGAGCAGGTGCCTGAAATTACTGAAGAACCTGACTACGATAAAGCTATGGAGATCGTTTAATTGACTGATTATCATGTAGGAAATATCCATCCTGTCCCATAATGATAAAGGCTGTCTGTATGCAGGCAGCCTTTATCATGAGAGTCTTTTTTAATCCGGGATTATAAAATTAAAAACCGGGCACTCTCCGCAAAGGTGGAGGTGAAAATTCTGAGCAGGTACATGCCTTTACCCAGCGCCTTATCAATGGAAATGTCTGCGGAGCCTGAAATGTTGCCGTTCATCACCATTTCTCCCTGGATGTTTATGATTTGATATTTTACCCCTGAATAAGTCGCATCAACCCTTAGTATCTGATCTGCCGAAACGGGGTTTGGATAGATGAGTAGTGATTTTTTTATTATATCAACTTTATTTAAACCTGTGGTGTTTGACGGCCTGAGTCTGATTATGCGGTCGTCGCCGGGTTTTGGATTTCCCCTGCCATCGCGGTTACTCACTGCCAGATATACATCTCCGCTTGGTGAAATGCAAACATCGCGCAATCGGCCCCAGGTGTCGTTGAAATAGGCGGTTACTTCGGTAATGGCGGTACCGGATTCGTTCAATTTCAGGCTATAAAGTGTGGAAGCTTTCAGACTGGTCATTATCAGGCTGTTCTGCCATTCGGGTATGGCGTTGTGATGATAATGGTCAATGCCGGCTACGGCAAGGGTTGGAGTCCAGGCATAAAGTGGTTCGCGCACATTGTGTTGCGCACAGAAAGCCTGTTCCTGAGGGGTGTCACAAAATCCAACCACATCGGGCCAGCCATAATTGCGGTTCATCTCAAGAATATTGACTTCGTCATCGCTACTCGGTCCGTGTTCCGAACCGTACAATGTGCCATCGGGAGCAAACACCAATCCCTGCGAATTGCGCAGCCCGAATGCCCAGACATAGCTTTCGGGATTCGGATTATCGGCAGGAATGCTGCCGTCGTCGTTTAACCGGAGAATTTTGCCAGCCAATACATTTAAATTCTGAGAATTGGGTGGATGACCGGCATCACCGGTTGACATATACAACTTCCCGTCCGGGCCGAATGCCAGTCGGGAACCATCATGGTAAGAGTTTGCAGGGATATCGGTGAGCAATACTTCAGGTTGATTCAGGCTCGTGCCATTCCAGGTATATCTTACCAGCTTTTCGCGAATCATCGGGCCGTCCAGATACGTATATACGAGATAAACAAAGGGCGTGGTAGTAAATTCAGGGTGAAGCGCCATACCCAGCAGGCCGGATTCCCCTTTCTGATAAACCTCGGGAATGGTAAGAATTACCGTGTTGTTTCCATCCTCCGGATTGGTGTGGTTCACCCGGCCTTCGCGTTCGGTGAACCACAATTGGTCATCTGGTCCCCAGCTCAGTTCCCAGGGAGTTGCTATATTTTGCAGAATGGTTAAGGTGTCTATTGAAGTGGAACCAATATTAACCTGAGAATTTGAGGATTTGCTGCAACCAGCAATAAAAATTAGCAATAGCAAAATCATTACGCTGAGTGGTAACCTGATTATCGGAAGTTTGGAGCGGTGTGTCATTTTTAAAAGTTTAATTTAAAGGCTGTTACACTATTGTGAAAAAATGTGGGCACATAAAGTATTTTATCTGCGGAATTAAAATCAATATCTGCTGCATTGATTTTATCCGCGCTGGTATTGATGAGGATTACAGCATCTTGTGAAGGGCTTACACGCTGTATTTTGCCTGCCCAATCTGATATCAGGTAAGTGCCGTCACCGACCGTCTCCAATCCGTCAATGCTGCCTGTGTTGTTGAGGAATGTGCTCACCTTTAATGTGGTAAGATCAATGGCTGCCATGCGGTTACGCTGGCCGACGAGTAGCAGTTTACCCTCAACATCAAGACCATTGGATGCTTTAACATCATCCGACTTTATCAGTACCTTTAGTTCATTGGTGAGTTCAAACAGGCAGGGTCCCCTACTATCTGAAATGAATATTCGTTTATCCTCTGAAACAGCAATATCATTCAGGTTTACGGCTTCAGGATGGGTAAAACGTTGGATTACTTCACCGGAATGTTTGTCAATTTTCACCACCTCATCAATGTTGGTGACGAAGAGGTAATCATCTGTTAGTCCCATGCCTTTTGGTGCATCCAGGCCTGTTGCCCATTTTAGTTTGATAATTTCACCCTGAGTTGAAAGCTGGGAGATAAAACCATTTCCATCTTTTTCCCATGGGTTTTCATTGATGTTGGCTACATAGATAACCCCGGATGCGGCATCGTAGAGTACGGATTCCGGAGTGACCATCCCTCCGGAGACTTCCCATAACTTTTCAGCAGACGGATGAATAAATTGTTGTGCCGAAAGCGCGGCACAAGGAAGCAATAACCACATTATTAAAGAAGCTTTCATATTGATTTGTTGTTCATTGTAAATTGATTGTATGACTGAGATATAACATTGACGGATGCAGTTTGTTGAAAGTGGATTAAAAACGGCAATTAAATTGCTGCATTTTCAGTGTGTGATAAAGTGAAAAAAATATTTATCTTTGCGGCGCTTTTAATGCGGATGTGGCGTAATTGGTAGCCGCGCCAGACTTAGGATCTGGTGCCGAGAGGCGTGGGGGTTCGAGTCCCTTCATCCGCACAACTAAATGATTATCAGTATAATACTGTTATTATTACTTGGCTTTCTCCACAATTTTCCTATTCTATTTAGCAATTAAATCACAACAATAATCATTATGGCTAAGGAAGCATTTCCCAGTGATAGCGAAGTGGTAATGACTACTTCCGATTGGAAACTCATCTATAAAGTTGGCGCCATAGCCGCATTAATCATCTTACCTATTGGTATTCTTGATTTAATTTTGACTTTTTTACCGGGTGGGGCTACCCCTGATCCCGGCAAAGGAAGTGTTAAAGAGTGGTTCATGCTTTTTGATAAAGATACTTTTCTCGGACTCAGGGGCCTGGGTGTTTTCAATGTAATGAATGCAGTGCTGGGCATACCGGTTTTTATGGCTTTATATGGAGCGCATCGTCGGTTGAGTAAGCCTTTGGCCATGATGGCAATGGTTGTCTTTATGCTGGGTGCAGGTATTTACATTGCCAATAACCCTGCTTTCGCCATGCAAACCCTGAGCAATAAATATTCAGCAGCCACCACCGACTATCAACGTTCGCTGCTTACTGCGGCTGGTGAAGCTTTATTGGCAGGCTCCGAAGATTTTACCCCGGGTTCTTTTTCCGGTTTGTTTTTAATTCAGCTGGCCGGCCTTCTGATTTCTTTTGTAATGCTTCTTAACCGGCGCTTTGATGTGATTACGGGCTGGTTGGGATTTGGTGGTTATGCCAGCATGCTAATCTTTATTCTCTGGGCATCTTTTATACCCGTGTTTTTCACCGCCGCACTTGTTTTCGGAATAATTGGTGGATTACTTACCCTTTCGTGGCATGTAATGGTAGCCCAGCGTCTGCTTAAGCTATAACATCAGCGGCTTCCTGCTTTGGTTTTTTCCTTGAAAACCTTCCTGAGTTTTTCCAGTTTTGGCCCAATCACGAAAGTGCAATAAGCAGCATTCCTGTTGTTGTTGTAATAGTTTTGATGATAGTCTTCAGCTTTGTAAAAAGCAGTAAAAGGACTGATTTCTGTAACTATAGGATTATCCCAGGCGCCACTGGAATTAAGTTCGGCTTTATATTTTTCGGCCAATTCCTTTTGCCTGGGGTTGTGATAAAAAATTACTGAACGATACTGGGTGCCCACATCTGCGCCTTGCCGGTTGAGGGTGGTCGGATCATGGGTTTTCCAGAATACCTCGAGCAATTCATCAAAAGAGATTTTTTTAGGATCGTAAACAATTTGGGTTACTTCAGCATGGCCCGTGGCTCCACTTGTAACCTGATCGTAAGTAGGATTGGCCCTTTTGCCACCCGAGTATCCCGATTCAATACTTAAAACTCCGTTTAACTCCTGAAATATAGCTTCGGTACACCAGAAACAGCCCGAACCTAAGGTTGCTGTATCGGTATGGATAAGGTCAGTCAATTCGTTTGCACTCATGTCAGTATGGTTTGAGTTGCTCTGATTTGCACAGCCTGAAACAGTGGAGGCCATCAAAGCAAACAGGATGAATAATTTATACATTGTCATTGATTTTACTCCTTAAAACAATACTTTGCTTTTCCTGTTCAATCTGTTTCCTTAGTGTAAAGCTAAATAATGTTAACAGTACCCTGAGATTATCCGTTCAGGATGTAAATGTTGCCCGTTGGTTTATTGGTGCAATCGAACATGCGTATGATATTTAACAGTACCTGCCTGGTTTCCCCTGAAGGCATTAATTGGCTAAAATATCCTTCCACACAGCCCTGCTCTTGCAGGGTAAGGCTCACTTTGTTATTGTCGGCTGCACTTTCCCAGTTTACGGGTATAAGTGCAGAAGCGGTCTGTTGAAGGGCAGACTGTTGTGAAATATTATAATATCTTTCTGCTGCCTGATTCCAGAATACAATTTTATCATCGCAATTAGTAACATACACCACTTCATTTATCTGATCGAGTATGGCCGAATGAAGTTCCAGTGTTTTTATGCTTGGCTGACGTTTGATGAATTCAGACAGGAGGTTTTGCTGACTGAAAAGGTTGAGGAGCTGGTTTTTTATCGATTTGTAATCCTCATCGCCCGTTAATTTGGCATGGAAAAGTTCTGGATTTTTATGGAGCAGAACCAACTTAAGATCCCTCATCGGGAGCAGGTAATGTCTGCGTACAAAAAACAGGATTCCGCTTATCATCAATATCATGACTGCTATTCCCCATAAGAGCATGCTTAAATTGTGCCTGAAGTTGGCTTTTATGATTGCAGGAGAAGTCCTAAGCTGTATGGAAGCAATGGGATACGTCATAATACCATAAAGCGGTATCCGGTTAATAATTTCATTATCGGACGAGAAGACAATCTTAGCTGAAGGTTCCTTCACCACACTGGCCTCACCTCCGGAAAGGGCAGCCAAATCATTGAGTTGTTGCTGACCAAAGCGGTGACCAAAAAATAAATATGCATATTGTTGCCTGTTGCCCGATGAATCTGTCCGAATGGTTTCGAGGCCGGTAATTTTGTAAAGGATATTTCCAATCCAGCCATAATAGATAACTTTTTTTTCTCCCGCTGGATTCCTGTTGAAGATATCCCTCGTTGCAGGTAAGAGTTTAGACAGTGTTGTCGATTTTTGAGGATAGGTTGCTAAAGGGATAAGATATTGATCCGCAAGAACTACAAAATCAATTCCTGAGAGCCTGATACATGTTTTTAGAGAATCAGGAATTTGTGTATCGCGTGAATATAAGTCAGGTTGCAGATCCTTTAAGGTTGAAAGTGCGGTGATGATGCGATTTTCCATTCGTAATTGCATCGCATGGCTTTGCTGCATCTGCAGTTGCATCTGCTGAGTCAAAACCTCTTTCTGCTGCTCACGTGCGTTGTAGCTTTGTAGCAGCATGAAAAACCCAAATAGTATCACAATGGCTGAACTTAAGATAATCAGCAGGGTGAGTTTGTTTCGCGGGAAGAGCATAGGTAGAACAAGTGTAGTGTTGGTTGAGTGCCTTATGACTATTAATGGATAAGTAAAGGTTTTGTAACTAAGTAGTAAAATATTTATTTTTAAAAAATAATATTGCCTGTGATTTTTGCCAATTTACAATCTTATATAAAATTACTATATTGAGTATTTTCGCATAATTGCGGTATATTTGACAATGGAAAGAAAATGGTGGGTATGCCCGGCAGGTTTATTGGTGTATCTAATGTTACTAATGCCAGGTTATTTGTATTTTTACCCACCTAATCTGAAAATTATGCGCCTGAATATAATACCATATCTACTGGTTTTTTTTCTCTTTTCAGGATGTTATCCATCATATGCACAGTTAAGTGATGGAGGCATTCCCGCTTCACAACTTCTGCGTATAGTTGACAAGCCTTTGGTTGTATCACTAGCACCACCTGACGTTCAGGATTTACTTCTTCAGGATGATATGTTGATGCAGTCAGGCGAACCACAACGCATAGGCTTAAATTTAAAAGTTGATTACACTCCTTCCCATAATCAGGTTTGGATAAATACCGGAAGAGGAACCCAATATTGCCGTACCTTATTTACTTCAAAAGGGGCTAAAGGTCTGGCCTTGTATTTTTCCGGTTTTAAACTGCCCTCCGGAGCCCGGCTTTTTGTTTATACTCCGGGGTATTCCCATTGCATTGGGGCCTTTACTCAAAACAACAATATGCGCAACGGTTATTTTGCCACCGGTCTGTTGCCCGGTGATTCCATAATAGTGGAATATGAAACTCCGTTGGGGGTTAATGATGGATTCGTTATTGATGAAATTATGTATATGTACCGTCCATTGCCCGGTAATATAACAGATCGCTCAGGGAACTGTCAGGTAAATACAGCCTGTAGTGAAGGCAACCTTTGGCGCGATCAGATCAACAGTGTGGTACGCATTATGATAAAAAACGGCGATTTTAATTTCTGGTGTACGGGCACCCTGCTTAACAATACATCCGCTGATTTCAGGCCATTGCTGCTCACCGCTGATCATTGTGCCGAAAGTCAGGGCACCTATTCAACAGCAGCGGACGTTGCCAGATGGATTTTCTATTTTCAGTTTCAGACACCTGAATGCGAAAACTTAGTCATTACAGATGCCAAATCATTAACAGGTGCGGTAAAACTGGCCAGCAGCTCCGCCCAGGGCAACAATGGCAGCGACTTTTACCTTGTTACCCTCAACAATCAGGTGCCTGCCGATTATACACCTTTTTATGCAGGTTGGGATATTTCAGGGGAATTATCAACCTCCGGTGTCAGTATTCATCATCCCGGTGGAGATGTAAAAAAAATCAGCACCTACACCCAGCCCCTTACTTCCACCCAATGGGGAAATAAGCCCGGCACTCATTTTAAGGTGAATTGGAGTGCCACGGAAAATGGCCATGGCACCACTGAAGGCGGGTCTTCAGGCTCTCCGTTATTTAACAATAATGGATACATAATTGGTCAGCTTACGGGAGGTGAATCAAGCTGTAGTCAGCCCGATGCGCCTGATTATTACGGGAAAATCGCTTATTCATGGCTGTCGAACGGCAGAGCCGACAGCTCCCGGCTCAAACCCTGGCTGGATCCGGAGGATCTGGGATTGGAGAAATTATCCGGTTCATTCAATACCCGGCAGGCACTGGCGCGGTTCAAGGCAGATACCACATTGATCGGGGTAGGAGGGAAGGTGCATTTTGCCAATCTTTCGCTGGGAAATCCACTTACTTTTTATTGGGAATTTGAAGGTGGTGATCCCTCCTCAAGCAATCAGTCCATTCCGCCTGAAATAACTTATCGTAACTCTGGTGTTTATAGCGTTAAACTGAAAGTTGCCAACCAATTTGGTGCCGATAGCCTGATACGTGAGCAATACATTAAAGTGGTCCCGGTCATATTTCCCAATCCGACTTCGGGCTTAGTTTATGCCATTGCCGGCGAACAGGGTGCAGCCCTGCAATCAATAACCATTACCAACATACTGGGACAGGAGGTTGGCCGGTTACAGCCGCCCTTTAAAAGTGGCACACTGGCCGAAATTGATCTGGGACTTCTGCCTTCAGGCTATTACCTGATAACCATCCGGGATACTATGGGGGTCACTACCCAAAAGGTCATGAAGTCACCTTATTGAGAATTTGAAGCAATACACCGGAAGCTTTAAGCTGAAATGTTTTTGGATAATCCCGTGAAATTTATTTCTATGGGAAAATAAACTGTCTGATTTAGTGGTTCATCAGGGTTTCATTAACCAGGTCAGTAAAAAACTCTTTTAAACCAATACCCATTGTGGCTGCTTGTTTGGGAACAATACTGGCTTCTGAAAGTCCCGGAACGGTGTTGGCTTCAAGAAAGTAGAATTGCGACATGTTCTTTAAAATGTAATCGAACCGCACAATCCCCCTGCAGTTGAGGTGACGATAAAGATGAAGTGACATTTGTTTGCATTCCCGGGTAAGTTCTTCACTGATGCGCGCAGGCGATATTTCGTCGGCCTTACCTACGGAATATTTGGCATCATAATCGAAAAATTCATTGTGAGGCACAACCTCCGTGAGTGGCAATATCACAGGCTGTCCGTTTTTTTCATAAATGCCGCAGGTAACCTCCATGCCTTCAATATATTCCTGAATGAGCACTTCAGTATCTGTAAGAAATGCAGCTTGAATGGCAGGCTCAAGGCCTTCACTGTTCATTACCTTATTCATACCTACACTGGATCCATTGCTGTTTGGCTTTACGAAACAGGGTAAACCCGTAAAAGAAAGGATATCAGCAGTATTGTAAAAGTCGCGTTGATGCAAATAGATTGTCTTCGCTACTTTAATCCCCGCAGATTTAACCACCTCATTGGTAAAAAATTTATTGAACGTAAGCGCCGCTGTGGTTCTGCCACAAGTATTGTAAGGTATGTGCATCATATCAAGATAGCCCTGAAGTATGCCATCTTCACCGGGGGTGCCATGTATAGCGATAAAGGCAGCATCAAATGCTATTTTCCGGCCACTCAGGGTAAGGGTAAAGTCATTTCGGTCAACCCGACTCGTGTTGCCTGCATCATCCATATACAGCCACTGGTCTGCAGTAACCTGTATGGCATATACGTTAAAGAGCTCGTGGTCAAGGTATCTGGCCACCACTTTGCCGGTTTCAACAGAGATGGCATATTCCTTTGAATAACCTCCTGTAAGAAGGGCGATGTTCTTTTTCATGGGATGGTAAGTTAAAGTAAGCTTTTTGTCGCATCAGTAAAATCCGCAAATAAACGATTATTTTTGCCGAATGTTGCCTTCTGCACTGCATGGCTGCAAAATTAATGACAAACCAGGGTATTTCATAGCTTCCATTTATTTATATCTTTGCATCTATAAACAATATTTCTGACAGCACTTAGTTATTTCTCAAAGGTTCCGGCCCCTGTTGGTCGGAAAGGTCTGGCAAAAAGCAGGTATGAACTTTTTTCAATTTCTTCAAACCAAAGTATTTCTGCGTAATTTTGCGGCATCTGTCATCATTACGGTGATTCTTGCTGCATTGGTATTGTGGATGTTAAAGGGATATACCCATCACGGGGAATCGGTAACCGTACCTTCCTTGCTTGGTATGATGCCCAATCAGCTAAATCAACTGGAGACCATTGATTATTTTGATGTAATCATCGTGGATTCAGTTTATGATGCTCGTTTACCCAAAGGATCAGTCGCTATTCAAGACCCTTTACCGGGCGCAAATGTAAAGAAGAACCGAAAAATTTACCTTACCCTTGTCTCTACCCTTCCCGAAAAGGTAGCTATGCCCAATCTGATTGACCTTACGCTGCGGCAGGCTAAAGCCACGCTCGAAACCTATGGGCTGCGTTTAGGAGAAGTGAAATATGTGCCGGATATTGCACAAAATGCAGTGCTGGGGCAAAATTATCAAGGTCATCCCATCCCGGCCGGGCAGGTTATCCTTAAAGGTTCGACTATTGAACTCAGGGTCGGCCAGAGTGTCGGCAGCGGTAGGGTACTGATTCCCTTTTTATTGGGTAAAAGCCGTGAAGAAGCTTTGAAACTTTTGGGAGATCGTTATCTTACCCTGGGTGATGAAACTTATGAAGATGATGCTTCGCCTGAAACCGCGCGGGTGTATAGTCAGAGTCCGTCCTTTGTAAAAGGAATGCTCATCAATGCAGGGCAAACGGTAAGCCTGGTGTTCCGCGATCCCGATAATTTCGATTTTGATGAATACCTGAATTTAATGGTTGTCGATACCCTGGATTTAAGGATGGAAGATCAATAGTCTGGCAGATGGCATGGCCATTGTTGCTGGAAAATCGTACCAACGAAACTTTATACAATGAAAAATATTAGTACCATTATTATATTTTTTCTTAGCCTTGTTGTTGTGGCACAAGGGCAGGAAGTAATCACTCCCTTGCAGACCAATGCAAGGCTTCAGAAAATTGCCAGGGAATTTAAAACCCAACGTGAAGTTGCATCTGGTCAGTCCTTATCTCTGCCCTTCTTCGACGATTTCAGTGGCCCTGAAGGCTACCCTGATCCGTCGCTTTGGGATGGGAAAGATGTATTCATTAATGATGAATATGCTGTTTTCCCTCCTACGGTAGGGGTAGCTACTTTTGATGCCATCAACCGTCTTGGTGAGTTGCATGAAAATGCCAGCCCCTTTCCGTTTATGGCTGATATGCTCACCTCCAGAATAATCCGCCTTGACTCTGTTTTTGATCCCATTCCACGGAAAATCAGGCGTTCCGATTCTCTGTTTTTTAGCTTTTATTATCAGCCCCAGGGCCGTGGTAATGTGCCTGCTCCTTCCGATTCACTGGTGCTCGAATTTCTAGCTCCGGGAGAGACCCTCATAAATATTATTCCGCCCGATACCATCATCACAGGCATCGATACCCTGATTAATCCGGGGGATACTATTGTAATAGAAGGCTGGCGAAGAATGTGGAGCTCACCGGGAATGTCACTTGAAACGTTCAGGCTAAAATACAATACATGGTTCCAGCAGGTTGTCGTCGCGGTGGATGACAGTGCTCGTTTTTACACCGACAATTTCCGGTTCCGGTTTCGCAATTATGCCAGTCTTGCTGACCCCATTCTGCCCGACTGGCAAAGTAACGGTGATCAGTGGAATATTGATTATGTGTACCTGAATATTGACCGTGGTATTCATGATACCCTTCACCGGGATGTGGCCTTTGCAGCGAAAGCGCCGAATATGCTGCGTACATACACCTCCATGCCTTACAATCAGTACAGAGAAGGTTATATCAATGCCATGCGCGATACGCTAACCATGCGCATTACCAACCTGGACGGCGAGGACTATAATTCTTCCTATCGTTACGAAGTATCGCGTGATTTTGGGGAACCTTTTTACTTTTACAATGGAGGTAACTATGCCATTTTACCCTTTGTAACCGCAGGCTATGTCAACCACCAGCCGTTTTCGCGACCAGCGGTGAATTTTGTATTCCCGATTGGTACTCAGGAAAAGGTGTATTTTACTACTACACATATCCTGAATACCCAGGCCAATATTGGCCGAAAGCAAAACGACACCCTTCGCCAGGTGCAGGTATTCGCCAATTACCTTTCATACGACGATGGGTCGGCTGAAGCAGGCTATGGACTAACACCCTCAGGTGGACAGATGGCCTATAAATTTGTACTCAACCGGCCCGATTCACTCATAGGTATAAATATGTATTTTAACCAAACGCTGAACCAGGGGAACCTGAAAACTTTCTATCTGAATGTTTGGAACGATTACTTTGGAGAGCCTGGTGAGCTCATCTATTCCCGATATGGCTATGAACCCCAGTACAGCGATAGCCTGAATACTTTTGTACTTTATAAGACAGACAGCATAATTCAAATCAATAACAAAACATTTCCCAACCTGATATTTTATGTTGGCTTTGAACAAACTTCCGCTGCCAATATCAATATTGGTTTCGACTGGAACAATGATGCTTCGGCCTATGTTTTCTGGAAAACTTTTGGCGCATGGAGCAACAGCCTGTATGCCGGTGCCCCCATGATCAGGCCCGTATTGGGAAAGGAGAAAGTAGTTGGTTTGGATGAGCCGGCAGAAACCGGACATTTGCGGATTTTTCCCAATCCTGTCGCTGATGAATGGGTGATGATTGAACTGCCTGAAGCAAAACAATCATCAATTATGTTTACACGAATTTATTCAGCCGATGGAAGGTTGGTGTACGAAAAACCATATACCCGGGAAAATTATATTGGTGAACTTTCGCCGGGTTTTTATATGGTGACGGTTAGCGATCCTCAAACTAAGGTTCAGGCTACCGGAAAACTAATGAAAAAATAGCCGGAGTTTTTCCGTTGAGATTATGTCTGATTCTGAACTCCACGATGTACCAGATTTTATTGATGATGAGAACGTAGAGAATGAACTATACGAGCACCATCGTCTCGTGGCTGATAAAGGCCAGGGTTTGCTTCGTATTGATAAATTTTTGATGCTCCGCATCGAAAATGCCTCACGCAATAAAATACAACAGGCTGCAAAAGCTGGGAATATACTGGTTAACAATGTTGCCGTAAAGCAGAATTATCGGGTAAAGCCGCTTGACGTCATCTCTGTGGTGCTTGCCTTCCCTCCCAGGGACACCACCGTTTATCCCCAGGATATTCCACTTAATATCGTTTATGAAGATGCGCACCTGCTGCTGGTGAACAAAGAGGCTGGTATGGTCGTTCATCCGGGATATGCCAATTTTGACGGTACCATGCTGAATGCATTGGTCTGGCACCTCAGGCATCAGCCGGGAGCAAGGCCGGATGCCATGCCCTTGCTGGTACACCGTATTGATAAGGATACCTCCGGAATTATACTGGTGGCCAAAACCGAAGAGGCCCAGTCGAAACTTGCCAACGACTTTTTTCACCATACCATACAACGTACTTATCAGGCCATTGTATGGGGAGTGCCCCGCGAAAGTGAAGGAACGATAACCGGTAATGTGGGCCGTAATCTTTCCAACCGCCTGATTATGACGGTTTTCCCTGATGGTAGTCATGGTAAGCATGCGGTAACTCACTATAAATTGTTGCGCGATTTTAGTTATGTCAGCCTGGTTGAATGTAAGCTTGAAACAGGGCGCACTCACCAGATCAGGGCGCACATGAAATATCTCGGCCACCCGCTGTTTGCCGATGAGCGCTATGGTGGCATGCAAATTTTACGGGGTACTACTTCAGGCGCTTATAAAAAGTTTGTAGAAAATTGCTTTGAGATTCTTCCGCGCCAGGCTCTCCATGCAAAGTCTTTGGGATTTGCGCATCCCATTACCGGCCAAGCCATGTTTTTTGATTCGGAATTACCTACTGATATGCTCCTGGTACTGGAAAAATGGGAAAATTACCTCTCAAATCGCATTTTCTGATAACGCCGGTAACTTTTTACTTTCCTGATTGTTCAAAATATAATCAACCGGAGTTATGGACGATCTTTCAGCCTTACGCAACCTTGTACTTGCGCCTTATATTTTAAAAGCCACAGCCCTGGTGAGTGTCAGTCGTAAGGTGGGCGGTAATCAGTTCAGGCATTCGTTTGCTACTCTTGGTATTTTGCTCGATTACCACCTGGTGCATGACCCGGTGCTGCTAAAGGCATCGCTCTTACACGATTTGTTTGAAGAGTTGCCGGCTACCGAAGTGGATGAGGTTCGGCACATTGATCACGATGGCAATGCAGTGGTTGATCTGGTGCTTGAAGTCACCCGAAGAGTCACAGAGACTAAGGAAGAATACCTTCAGAGGGTACTGGATTATGGCAGTTGGAATGCCAGACTACTCAAATGTGCTGACCGCATCAGTAACCTGACCGATTTGCACCGCGATTCTCACAAAATCTCTAAAATAAGTGCCTATCTTGATCAAACAGAGCAGTTTATCATGCCAATGGCGCAGCAGGTAAATAAAGATATGTTCGTTGAACTGAACGACCTGGTTTATCGCCGTCGGCTAATCATTGAAAAGCTTAATCTTTAATTATTGTTCAGAAGTTAGATTGCCGGTTGAAAAAAGCAAAACTGTTCAATCTCTATGCCCCAGTTTGCAGGCTTCACCAGTGAAGATTCTACCTTTGGTCGTGACTAATTCCCCGGGACGCTGTAAAACTCACCCAATTTATGGTTAATTTAACGGTAGCTGAGTGAAACATCTTCCGGGTAATAGATATAATTATCTTATCATTGATGTTGTTTTATTGCTTTTGGTTAATTACATTTGCAAAAAAATAAGCACATGTTGTTATTGAATTATTTGCTTTTCATTACATAAAATCTGGCCACGTTGCATTCATCATTAAGTTGAACCGGCCTACAACCGGTTTTTTTGTTTTTTAATCAAACCACCATGAAAGAAATTCTTGTAAGTAAAAAAGATATGGCTCGCTTACGTGAGCGTATTGAGAAAGCGCGCAGCGGTGGCTTAAAGGCCCCGATTAACCTTTCATTTCTCATTTCAGAGCTCGACAGGGCAAAAGTGCTGCCTTCCGAAAAAATGCCGGCAGATGTAATCACCATGAATTCAGTAATTACCATGGAATATCTGAATAGCAGTAAAACTATGCAGATACAACTGGTATATCCTGAACAGGCCGATGTGTCGAAACAGAAGATTTCGATTTTTGCTCCTGTGGCTACCGCCTTGCTTGGTTTCAGGGTGGGTGATATTGTGGAATGGAAAATGCCTACCGGAATGGCGCAAATGAAAATTACCAATATTGTATATCAGCCGGAATCCGCCGGCGATTTTGATGTATAGCGCTTAAAGCGCTAATGCTTCATCAGCCACTTTGCCAGTAGCTTAACAGCCCTGCCACGGTGGCTGATTTCGTTTTTAAGGGAGGCTGACATCTCTGCAAAAGTTTGGGTATAGCCTTTCGGCATAAATATGGGATCGTAGCCAAACCCTGCTGTCCCTCTTCTCTCCTGAATAATCTGCCCTTCCACAATTCCTTCGAATAATTTTTCCTCATTGCCTATAATCAATGCAATAACCGTTTTAAATCGGGCATCACGATTGGTAATTCCCTGCAGTTCGGTAAGCATTTTGGTAACATTATCGTCATAACTGCATCCTTCACCGGCATATCTGGCTGAATATACACCTGGTGCACCTTGCAAGGATACTACTTCAAGTCCGGTGTCATCCGCAAAACAATTCATTCCGAGGGCCTGCTTAATAAACTGTGCTTTTTGCAGGGCATTGCTTTCAATGGTAGGTGAAGTTTCCGGAATATCACCTTCAAAGCCAGCCTCTGCTAAGGATAATACCTGATAATGACCGCTAAGTATCTGCCTGACTTCTTCAAGTTTGTGGGTATTGTTGGTGGCAAAGAGTAATTTTTTCATGGATATGGTTTAATCATGGATTATGATAAGGTTCATTACGGAGTATGGTAAACGCCCGGTAAAGTTGCTCTGCAAACACCGGCCTTACCAGTTGATGAGAAAAGGTCATGGGCGAAAGTGCAATTTTATGCTGGGCCAGTTGGTACATGTCATTTGAAAAGCCATAGGCGCCTCCCACCACAAAAACCAGGTGCTTTACGCCGGAATTCATCTGCCTTTGTAACCAGTCAGCAAATTGCTCCGAAGTGAAGCTGCTTCCTTTTTCATCCAGTAAACAAAGCTGATCGCCCGGCTGAATGTGTTTCATGAGCCACTTGCCCTCTATTTCGCGGAGCTGCATGGCATCAGTGGGACGATTATTTTTGGGAAGAACCACTTCTGAATAATCAAACCGGATATAATGCTTCAGTCTTTTCTCATAGGATGCGAAACCCTGTTGTGTCCATGCTTCAGCAGTCCTTCCCACGACCAATAAGGTTATTTTCATGCGACCGTTTTTGCAAAAGTACCTATTTTTGTCACGGTTTAAGATCACAATCATAGCTTAACGTGTTCTGCTTTTGATATTTTGCCTATATTTGGTTCGGTTTTTGATAAATTTTAATAATAATGACATTTATTTTACTTAAAAATTATATTCATGAAAATACCTGAGTTTCGGAAAGTTACAGTTTTTATCTTGTTGGCATTTGCCTTCGGTAGCCTGGATGTTTCCGCGCAAACGCTCAATAATAAGATAGCTACAGCTATTCGCACGGCAAATTCAAAAGAGTTGAGTGTTTTTTTTAATAACACCCTCGATATTGCCTTACCGGGCAATGAAGGCACTTTCAGCAAGGCACAAGCTGAAATGGTTATGCGGGATTTTTTTATCAAAAATCCTCCGGTTACGTTTACGCTCAATCGCGAAGGCCGATCTAAAGATGGCTCCGAATTTGGAATAGGAACCTATAAATGTGCCCGTCATGAATACCGGACTTCTTTCCTGCTCAAACCAGTTCAGGGAAACCTGCTGATTCATCAGCTTAAGTTTGGAGGAGACGATGACGAATAAATCATTTGGGGAAGCACTTACCCTTGATCAAATTATTGAACTGGCGCTTGCCGAGGACATTGGAGCGGGCGATTATACTTCCCTTTCAACCATCCCTGCACAAGCTAAGGGAAAAGCAAGGTTGTTGGTTAAGGAAGCAGGGGTGCTGTCAGGTATCGAAGTGGCTGCAAAAGTATTTGAGCACGTTGATCCCGCTATTAAATTCCATCCTCAGCTTAAAGATGGGGATAAGATTAAGCCCGGAGATGTTGCTTTTACGGTTGAAGGGCCTTCTGCTTCCTTGTTACAAGCCGAAAGACTTGCGCTGAATTTTATGCAACTCATGAGTGGGATAGCCACCTATACTGCACAATATGTGGATGCCTTAAAGGGACTAAAAACTAAAGTGATAGATACCCGAAAAACTACGCCCTTACTTCGTGCGCTTGAAAAACTGGCCGTTATTCACGGTGGTGGCGCCAACCACCGTAAGGGGCTTTACGACATGATACTCATTAAAGACAATCATGTTGATTTTGCCGGCGGAATCAGGCAAGCCATTGAAGGGGCAAATTCTTATTTAAAAGATCATGCTTTATCCCTTCCCATAGAAATTGAAGTACGCAATCCCAATGAGCTTGAACAGGTTTTGTCGGTGGGCAGCGTTACCCGAATAATGCTGGATAATTTTTCTCCGGCTGATTTAAAATTGGCTGTTAATCGTATAGGCGGACAATTCGAAACGGAAGCTTCCGGAGGTATAACCCTCGGCACCATTAGAAGTTATGCTGAAACAGGTGTTGATTTTATTTCAGTAGGGGCGCTCACCCACCAGATCAAGAGCATAGACTTAAGTCTCAAAGCCTTTTAAAGGCATGTCAATGAAAAAACTTTTCGAACGCATAACGTTATTTTTTCAAAGTCTGCACAGTCGCTTTCTGGGCCTGAGATCAGTTCGTAAGTTTATCATCTACTCCAAACGATTAGTACTGCCGGGATTTGATGGGGTTCCGATTTTTGATGTGGCTGCCTTTTTTTTGAAAGGTATTCAGAAGGGTTCCATTACAAACCGGGCGGCCGCTTTCTCTTTTAATCTGTTCCTCGCCATTTTTCCGGCCATCCTTTTTTTCTTCTCTCTCATTCCGTATATTCCGGTACATAACTTTCAGGACAGCCTGCTTGATTTGATTCAGGGGTTTATTCCTCAGCAAGCCTATGATGCGGTTGAGGGAACTTTGTTTGATATTGTTAAAAGGCCCAGGGGAAGCTTGTTGTCTTTCGGATTTATTTTTGCGATGTATTTTGCCACCAACAGTATTGACAGCTTGATTGAAGCGTTTAACAAATCTTTTCATACGGTGGAAACCCGTTCTGCCTTCAAGCAACGCCTCATCTCTATTTTTCTCGTGTTTTTGCTCTCCCTGCTCGTAATCGTGGCCATTATATTGATAACCGTCGGGCCATTTATCCTTAATTGGCTTGAGGCGCAGGGCGTGATTAACGACACCTTCTTAATTTACACCATAAATGCCTCTAAGTGGTTGATAACCCTTGCTTTGCTGTTTTTTGCTTTCTCGTTTTTGTTTTATCTTGCTCCAGTACGAAAGCAGCGATTCCAGTTCATCTCTGCCGGTTCAACAGTTACCACCCTGTTGTTTATTCTTACCTCGGTAGGATTCAATTTCTATGTAAACAATTTCTCCCGGTACAACTCATTGTATGGATCAATCGGAGCCCTGATCATTTTTATGCTGTGGATTTATATAAATGCCATCGTTATACTGCTTGGTTTTGAATTGAATGTAAGCATAGCCGCAGCCGGAAAAAATGTTCCCGAAGCCCTCAAAAGACGAAATAAACACAACGGCTCCTGAGGTGAGGAGGCTTTTTAGGCCATAAATCCGTTAAGTCTCCTTATTTTTACAGTGAAAATCATCGCATGAAAGCCGAAAACATTAAGGAACATCTTAAACTCTCCTTTATTTATACGGCGGCTGCTGCCTTTACTCCGCTCTTACAGGTACTCATTCAGCCTGTGTATGAAGGCAATAACCGGCTGAATGCCATTGACTTTTCGCACCTTGCCATTACCGAGCTGGTCACCTCCCTGGTATTTGCACTCGCCCTTTACGGAATGGGGAATGCCATTGCCCGCTTTTATTACGACCACAATCCGCAAAGTGCAACCTACAGGAAAATGGTTTCGAGTGTATTTACCTCTATTCTTTTCCGCGGTTTAATAATAGGCCTTCTTGCATGGGTTTTTCGCGGTGCCATTGGGTCACTTTTCAAACAGGCTGTCCTTCAGGATTTCTCAACCTATGGAACGGCCTGCGTGGTTGCGGGGGTTGGACGTGCCATCAATATTACTGCTGCCGCGCTGTTCCGCAATGAAAAGAAAGTGCTCTCCTTTGTGTTGGTAAGTATGGGATTGGGTTTCTTTAGGGTTGGATTTCAACTTATTGGCTTGTTCTTTTTTAATATGTCTTTCATTGGATATGTTTATGGCAGTGCTTTGGGAGCTGCTTTGGTTTCACTGATTATCCTCATCGTAATATTTAGAAAAACAGGCATTCATTATGACCGGGCACAAATGCGTGAAATCAATCGCTTCGCCCGTCCGCTAATGCAATACAGCATAATAGTATGGGTGTTGAGTTTTGCAGACCGATTTATCATGGAGGGTTTCCCAACTCAACTGGGAATTTACAATACGGCCGTAACTTTCGCCGCCGGCATTACCTTGGTGCTGCAAGGACTTCAGGGTGCCAATCAGCCGGAAGTGTTCAGGGTGATGAAGGAGGGTATCTCCGAAAACCAGGCAGCCATCAGACAATATTGTAATATCCTGCTTATGCAAAGCATGTTTATCATCTTTATAGCTATATTGCCGATGATGCTTTATCTTGACCTATTTTATGAAACAGCCGTAAAACAGGCAGCAGGGCTTATTCCGCTTATTATGATGCGGGGGATTTTGAGGACCCAGTTCATCGTATTTTCCTATCCGGCTTACTTCCTGAAGAAAACACGCATCTTTTTGTATCTCAATGTAATGGCCGTAATTATAAACCTGGCATTAAACTACCTGCTTATTCCCACCTATTTTTTCTACGGAGCCATTGCTGCCGGATTAGTAGCCGATCTATTGATGGCAGCAGGTATCTATGTCTATCAGAAAAAAATCGTGGATATTCACTGGAACCGATTAAAAACGATGATTTATCCGCTGGCCACGATTATTTTTACCATTATCATTGAAATATTCAGGATTCAGTTGGGCTGGAGCTATTTTATCTCAGGAGCAATTGTAGTTACCGCAGCCATGGGAGCCATGATTGGATTATATAAAAATGAACTACTGACTTTTATCCGACGCCGATGGAAGCCGTTCTGATTTTTCGCCAGCCCGATGCTGAAGAGTGGAAAGCAATAGCTGAATCCACCAGAAAAGGTGAGGTTGATGTGGTATTGGCTCCGGGAATTGTTGCTCCTGATGACTTCCGGACAACGCCGCTTTCAGCCGAATTAATTTCCCGCGCCTCAAGTCAGTTACTTAAAGAACTGCTCCGTTTTGGTGATCGGAATATTGAGGGCAGAGCGGTGAGCGAAAGACTTAGTTTCGGCAAACTCAGGCTCTGGCATTATCAGCGTTTCCGTATTTTCTTTAGCCTGAAAACGGAATACCTGATATTCACCGCTGCAGAACATTATCAGGGAAAGTATGATAGAATTACACTGTTTGTAAATAAACAGCCCACAAACCTTCCGGAAAGTATTAACTATATTACAAAGAAGGGGAGGAGCCGCGATCCACTCAATCTGTTTGCCTGGATAAAGTATATGTTTTATTTTGGTATTAAATTGCTGAAATCCGGCCTGATAAATCCTCGTCCCGAAAAGAAAAAGCATGCCATTGTGGATCGTTCCTTAAAGCAATGGTGCCGTCATGCGGAAACACTTCAGTTAAAGCGGGATAATTATACTTTGGGCAATTTATTGGACCAAGCAGGGGATGATTTCCTGATTATTTCGGAAGCAGAGCAGCCCAAATTCAGGGGGAAAACTGACTTTCCGCTTCCCGGCAGGCTTTTTGGTCCGGCTCAACGACGCAAACAAACCATAAACGGAGAATGCATATTGCTTAAAGGCTGGCTTTCGCCGAAAGTGCGTACTCAGATTAAGGTCTGGAAGAATCAATGGACGAATGAATTAAAACTCATTGAAAATGAGCAGCTTTCGCCTGTCGAAAATATGTTTCTCGGGGCATTAAAAGCTTTATCCCCGGGCAATAATTTCTTTATGCTGAAGTACCTTTCTTTTCAGCGGTTTTTCAACAAGTATCCCATGCTGACCGTTTCAGCCATTGACGAGAATAGTCCCGCAACGCGATGCATTTTAGATGCCGCTGCTGCTGAAGGCAGTAAACGCATTGGCATTCAGCATGGTAACATTGGAAATGCCCAGCCGGCCTATCTTTACACACCTTTAGACCGGGAGGCGGGCGTTATGGCTGATCATACGCTGGTGTGGGGACCGTATTGGCGCAACTTCTTAATTGAAACAGGCAACTTTCTACCCGAAGGCATTCGCATCACCGGTCAGTTGCGTACGGATGTGATTCCTGCTATGCTGTCACAGGTGGAAAGCCTGAAGCGGCATTACGCCATCTCCGGGAAAGTGGCGCTGTTTGCCTCTCAGCCCATTCCCGATCCGGCACAACGCCGGCAGGCTGCCCTTGATGTGTTTACTGCATTTAAGCAGCTCGAACGGGTTGAACTATTTGTAAAACTCCATCCTGCAGAGCACAACGATGTAAATTATTATCGCGCGCTGGCCGAAAAGGCAGGATTGACAAAATTCAGGCTGTTCTCCGGAGATGATCTTTACAGTTTGCTTTGTGTCAGCGACCTGGTAATCACTTGTTATTCCACCGTTGGGACGGAAGCCATCTACTTTAATAAACCGCTCATCATTCTCGATCCTCAGCGAGAGGACCTGCTTGGCTATCATAAGGCCGGAGTGGCGGGACAAGCTGTCAATGCCTTAATGTTGGAAGAGCTCTCAAAAAAAGTGTTATCCGGAGAATTTTGTATTGATGAGGAGGCTTACCATAAGTTTATTGAAAACTATGCTTACCGTATTGATGGACAGGTGACTAAGCGTACCCTGCAAGCTATTTATGCGGCAGGAAGTGATATTCCTCATTGATCAGCATAGCCAGTTTCCAGTCCAGTGCTGTGTCAAGGTCCAGGGAAGCCAGAGAAGTCATTACAGATTTGATGATTTTGTCAAATCCCGCCATGCCTTTTGAGCGCAGCGCAGCTACATTTATTACATAAACAGCACCATTGAGCTGCCACACCTTCGGGCACTCCTGACGCGTGACAAACTTTCCTTTTTTAGATTTCTCCAGAAAGCCCTGATTGTTCTCCTCAAACAATACATAATAGGGATTGGCTTCCGTTTCCTTCACACTGGCAACCATATCTACCGCCGAATTATATAATTTCAGTGCATTGGTTACATCGGTTGCCGTCCTGAAGGGGGAAGTTGGCTGAAGCAAAACCAGCGTATCATATTTTCTGCCCTGTGCTGCATAAAAATCCAGGGTATGTATCAGGACTTCCTCCATAGACGATTGATCGGTTGCCAGGTCATCCGGCCGGATGAAAGGTGCTACATAGTCCCATTCTTTCACAGCCTCGATAAGTGCTTCGTCATCGGTGGAAAGACAAATATTTACATCCTGAGTGAGTTTCCGCGCCACATCAATGCTGTGCATGGCCAGCGGTTTGCCGGCAATGATCCTGAGGTTTTTCCCCGGTATGCCTTTTGATCCTTTGCGGGCCGGGATTAAATATAAGATCTGGTTCAAAATTTAAGGTGTTTGATTTCTTCCTGGGCTTTGTCAAAATCCTCTTTGCGGCCAATATCCATCCAAACTCCATGTATGGGATATTGAATCAGCTTTTCTCCTCTGTCCAGTAAATTATCCATCAGATCAGTAGTGTGATATGCCTGACCGGGTTCAATGCGTGAAATCAGTTCAGGCTTAAGCAGGTATATGCCACCATTGGTATAGTAAGTGTACTGTGGTTTCTCCTGAAAGGAAATTACCCGGCTTTGACTGGTTTCAAGCACTGCAAAGGGCATATTTACTTTATAAGGTACCGAAGCCACCGACATATCTGCCTGCTGTCCGATGAAATCGCGATAAAAGTCCTCCACATCTAAATTCGTCAATATATCCGCATTCATCACCAACACTGTGGGAAAGGTGAAATGCTCAATCAGCCGGGTGGCGCCGAGAGTTCCAAGTGGCGCTTTTTCATTGAGATAGGAAATAGTTATTCCCCGTTCGCTTCCATCATTAAAGTAATTTCTGATCATCTCTCCTTTATAGTTCAGGGCAATGTGAAACCTGGTGATGCCAAAAGACTTTAAGTGGTCAATAGTATGCGCTATGATTGGTTTATCTCCCACTTTGAGCAGTGGTTTTGGTGTGTTGTCGGTGAGCGGACGAAGCCGTTCCCCGCGCCCGCCGGCCATGAGCACTACTTCAATCGGCAGTAGCGAACGCAGCCTGCTTAGGTCAGCTAAACGCACGATTTTACGGTTTTCATCCAGTATGGGAACCAGTTTTATACGCCTTTCGCGGATACTGTCCACTTCAGCCAAAGTAAATGACGATTCCTTCAGGTAGGAAAATGAATGGAACATAAATTTTCCTACCGCATCTTCCAGGGTAAATCCTTTCAGCAGCCCTCTTCTTACATCGCCGTCCGTAAGCGTCCCTAATATCTGACCTTCACTGTTCTTTACGAAAAGGGTAAGACTGTCGGGTACAAGGTTCAATTTCTCCAGCGCCATGCGTAAAGGTATGTCATCGTTCACCAGATGTTTATCCATTTCCAATACACTCATTCTTTATAATTTTAATAATTTCTTCAGCAGCATTGCCTTGTCCGTAAATTGGACCCACATTTGGAACAGGTGTTGAGGCTGTGCTTTCCACTGCTTTTATGATCTTAGCTGCATCAAAAGGCACATCAACAATATTGGGTGTGCGAAGCCGGCCTCCCTGACGGTTGCCAATGTTAATGACCCATTTAGGGAAATAGGCAGCTTCTGCAAAACCGCTGGAACTGTTGCCCACTATGGCTTGCGCATGTTTCATGGCGGAAAGATAGTTTAAAGCACCCATATTCTCAAACACAAAAACACTTGCGTTATTTTCAGCATATTTTAATAATTGTTCCCGAATGATGGCTGACGAAGTATCGGTGTTGGGCAGGGTAATTACCTGTTGATATTTCTGTAATTTCTTTAATGCCTCAATAAGAACCGCCACATGATTTTCATTGTGTTCAAAATGAATGGTTTCCGGATGCAGGGTGACTAGCAGTGTGGGTTGACTGAAATCTATACCGGTTTGCGCTTTTAGTGAGGGAATATCAGATAATTGCATTGAACTGAGGTTGTCAATACTCAGCGCACCGGTATTATAGACGCCTTTTTCCGATCCAAGCATCCGGATTACATTGTTTCTATAGGCTTCAGTGACGGTAAAGTGCAGTTGCGCCATATGGGTGATGGAATGTCGCAGCGCATCATCAATGGCTCCATGAGTAACTTCTCCACCGTGAACGTGGGCAATTTTCAGGTTGAAGGGTAGGGTAGAGGCTACGGCCGCGAACATCTCAAAGCGATCGCCCAATGCGATAATCAAATCATACTGCGTGGTTTCCCAGATTCTCGTCATTTCAACCATCACCTGAGCCATAGACCGAGAGATATCGGCGGGTTTATCGCCTTTTGGAGCGGTATCTACCGCCACAGCAACTTTATAGCCTTCATCATAAATCTGCTGGAGGGTAAATCCGTTTTCCCTCGAAGGATGGCTGCCAAAAGCAATAATCTCAAGTTCGAAATCCCGGTCTGCCTTCAACTTTTTCAACAGCGGGAGGTAAATTCCGAAGTCAGCGCGTGAGCTGGTGAGCAGGGCTATTTTTAAAGGAGTTGTTCCCACGTCAATAAGGTATCTTCGTTTAAATCCACGGCCACTTTGCGGCCAATCACTTCATGGATGCGCATTGGGCTGATGCCATGACCCGGTCGTTTCATCACCAGGTCCGATTCAGTCAGCTCATGTCCGCGGCTCACTTTGTGGCCCAAATGTATGCTGCGGCGGGCAACCAGGATATTTTTCTGCTCCGCCCTACCCGGTACTTTTATACCATCTCCAAGTGCTAACTCCACCATACGAATGGCTTTGACCATTTCTGCCAGTTCATCCGGTTCCAGGGAGGCTTTGTGGT
Source organism: Lentimicrobium sp. (assembly GCA_034007585.1). Classification (GTDB taxonomy): domain Bacteria; phylum Bacteroidota; class Bacteroidia; order Bacteroidales; family Lentimicrobiaceae; genus Lentimicrobium. Next base: position 24,524 of record JAVEQP010000001.1, read on the forward strand.
CAGGGCCGGGCAGGTTGCGGTCGAGGGTAAAATGCTTTTCAATAACGGCAGCACCCAGGGCCGAAGCGGCAATTGGAATCACAATGCCGGGCGTATGATCTGAATATCCGATTTCCACGTTAAAGGCCTCACGGATGGTATGCATAACATTCAGGTTAACTTCATCGAAAGGAGCAGGGTATTCGGTGGTACATTGCAGCACTATTGTCTTCTCCATTGGTGTTCCGCTTTCGCGGAGAATATTCAGCGCAACCTCAATTTCATGAAGTGTGGCCATGCCGGTAGATAGCAATACCCTGCGACCCAGGGAACCAATAAGCTGCAGCATAGGCAGATTGGTTATTTCACCGGAAGGGATTTTATGATAATCAACCTCCAGACTGTCAATAAACAATATGCTTTCCTTATCAAAGCCGGAGGATAAAAATCCTATATGTTTTCGCTTACAGTAGTCATTCAGTGTTCTGAAGTCATCAAAACCCAGTGCAAGCGCCTCCAGCATACTGTGCTGACTTTCATCGGGTTTACCCGTATTGGCAGATTGATAGGCTGCCTTGGCTGCTGAAGCGGAAACCAGTTTTGAAGCGTTAAAAGTCTGAAATTTAATATAGTCGGCACCTGATCTCGCGGCCTCATCTATGAGCTGAAGTGCCTGCTTAAGCTTTCCATCGTGGTTGACACCTGCTTCGGCGATAATGATAATTTTATTTTTCATTTTAGTCAGATTATGCGTGCCGGATTTCCATGATATACGCCCGGTTTGGTAATGCTGCGAAGCACCACGGCTCCTGCACCCACCAGCACATCATCGGCAATACTGATGTTATTAAGAATAATGGCGCCTGTCCCTATAAAACAGCGGTTGCCGATGTTGCAGTTTCCATTAACGATGGCACCGGTTGAAATGTGCACATGATTACCGGTAGTAGAGTCGTGTTCAACAATGGCGCCGGTATTGATGATGTTATTGTTCCCAATCGTGACATTTGAGTTGATAAAAGTATGCCTGAGTATCACAGTTCCTTTACCTATGCTTGAACGATTGGAGACTACTGCTTTGCGATCAATTATGGTTAGAATATTGGCATTCAGTGATTGAAGTAAGTCGAAAAGTGCTATTCTGGGAGCCGCGTTTTTTATCTGACCTATCGTAATAATAAACGAATGCCCCGATTGGTGAAGGGTCGGTATCAATGTATCGTTACCCAACACCGGATAGCCGCAAACCGTTTGGCCGGCCTGGGCATCAGGATCAAGTATGCCTGCGATTTCATGATCGCCCGAATGCTCTATGGCCTCAATTACCGAGCGGCAGTGACCACCTCCACCCAGGAGTATTAATCCTTTGTTCATTATATAGGGGTTTACCAGCCTTCTTCAGGACTGCGTTACCGAAGGCTAAATTACGACGTTTTATGGCATGATGGTATAATCAGGGTTCAAAAAACTAATTTTATACAAAATGTCACAGAACTTTGACCTGTTTTATATGTTGATAATCATTGTAATAAAACCGGTTTGTAAGCTTTTCGTGGCAGTGCATAACGTTTGGGTAAAAAAATGCGAAAGAATTACCTTTTAAAATTGCTTTATCTTTGCCGCCTATGTTGAATGTTAACTGATCCTATGCCCCCTTTAAGTCACATCTGTATTGCCGGTGCCGGCACCATTGGTACCGCGCTGGCTCAGGTACTTGCTGATAAAGAACACCTACTTATCACTTTGTTATCTGTGGAAGCCGAAGTGGTTGCCGATATCAATCAAAATCACATCAATACCGCCTATTTCCCACAGATCAGGCTCAACGAGCGCATAAAAGCAACCACGGATTCTGCCATTTTGCAAACTGCTCAGGTGGTTTTTTTGGCCGTGCCATCAGTGGTGGTGGTTCCTTATGTGAAGGAAATCAGCAAATATATGAAACCCGATGCCATATTGGTTAACCTGGCCAAGGGTTTTGGCGGGAAGCAGGAGACGATTGTAAAGGAGTTGACGTCCATAGTTACAAACCCGGTTTGTACGCTGAAGGGACCCACTTTTGCCCGGGAACTTATACACCGCATCCCTACCGCCATGACCGTTGGCGCTGATGATGAAGTAGTATTCCGGCAAATGGCTGATCTCTTTGCACAAACTACGGTTCATCTCGATTACACCCACGACGTCACGGGCGTAGAAATTCTGAGTATCCTCAAAAACATTTACGCCATTACGATAGGTATTGTAGATGCCCATTTCGACTCGCCCAACCTTAGGTTTATGATATTTACCCGCGCTTTTAATGAAATGCGGCATATTTTAACGAAATTCGGCGGGCGGCAGGAAACCATGTTCCGCTACTGTGGCATTGGCGATTTCGGGTTAACCGCTCTTAATGACCTGAGCCGGAACCGTACCCTTGGTCTCCTTATCGGGAAGGGATTCTTTACGAATGAAATCTCCGGAAAGGTCGTCCTCGAAGGCAGAATTGCCGCTGGGATTGTCAGTGAACAACTGAAAGCTATGAACGTTCCCGAAACGGAATTTGCTATGCTGAATGAGCTGACTAAAATATTCGTGGGAGGCTACGATATTAAAAAGTTCGTTCCCAATATTTTAAGCAATGAATTGCCACCGGTGGCAGGGAATGGATATTAGGTCAAGTATTCATCAGAACGCATCTGTTATTTCGATTTTGATCTTGGATCAAAGAGGAACTCACTGTGATTAAGTAGTTTTATCCTGTTGAAATCTTTATGATTGCAATTTAAAATGTAGTTAAAAGAGGTCGTTATAATGCAGCTCGGAACCTTTAATGCCAGTGTTTTGGCTTCTGAACTCCATAATTCCCCAATTTCCGATAAAACTTCGGGTGCAGAATACTTAAACCAGTTTGATGGAAGGTTAGTGGCTAAAATTTCTAGATTGAGTCGTCCGGGATTTCGAGGGTTAAAATATCCAGATCAGGGATAAGCATGGGCGGAATATAGACAATGGTTTCCAACAATGCCATCTCCTTTGATTCACCAGTGTATAATATAGGAGTTCCCCTTTTATTCCATCTTCCGGGATACAATGTGGCCCCCGTTCCATGAATATCTCCTGCCCGCTTCCTTTGGGTAATCCGATATACTATCATTCAGACTAACTATAAACACCGTACTCAATTCTTCCTAAAAGATCGCTGACCTTTGATATTCCTCCGGGTATGTCAAGTAACTCCTGAGGTTCAAGTCCACCCAGGGCTGTATTTGGCAATGCCAGCCATTTAAAAAAATCTTCATTGCTGCCCAATATTTCGGCTCCAAAAAGGAAAAGACCGGTTAATTCAAAAAGTTGAACAGCATAATTTCTGTCCAGCATTTTATCCTCCTTAATCCACCTGTAAATGGTTGGCGAGGAAACATTTAACATCTCCGCAGTCTGTTCCCTTGAAATATTAAAATAGGTCCTAAAATTGGATATAACGTGTGCACTCACCCCTTTGTTGGCGATTTTTATAAAATCAAACGGACTTTCAACCTTAGCTCCAATATGTTTGCGACCTAAAACTTCTATAAAAGTTTTATAGTGCTTTGTGGTTGTATCTTTTGTCGTTATCATTTGATAATATTATTCATTAAATGTAAATTTACAAAAAAATTGAAGGGAAGTTAAGGTTAATTTAAATCTTCATTTTTTAGATATTATTGCTTGGTTTACTGTTATTATATTGGTTCCGCATTAGATTAGACATAGCGCGTTCTTCAATTCTCTTCAATGCCTCAACTCCTGAAATTGGCATAGAAAACATACGACATTGGTGTCTGACCCCCGAAAGCAAACGAGGGTAAAATTTACCCTCATCTTTTGAACGAGAGTAATTTTATTGTATTTTTGCCCTCGTATTAAAAACGAGCGTAAAATTTACACTTGAACAAAATGAGCAAATCTAACCACGAAATACCTTATAACGACCTGCCGTTGCTACCCCCAACGGTAGATATTGAAACGAAAAGGATACTTCGTAAAACCATTTCAGCAGGCAGGGCTTTGGCCCAACTGAACGGAACTTTAATGAATTTGCCCAATCCGACCTTGTTTTTGGACACCATCTATTTGCAGGAAGCAAAGGCGAGCTCTGAAGTGGAAAACATTATTACCACGAATGATGAGCTTTACAAATCGTTGGTTGCCGACAAAAAAGTGGAAAATTCAGCCACAAAAGAAGTTTTAAGCTACAAAGAGGCACTTTGGTCGGGTTTGGAACAACTAAAAACCAAGCCGTTTATCACAACTAATCTATGTATCAAAATCGTTCAGTGCATTAAGCAAAATAATGCTTCCATTCGGGTTACACCCGGCACAACTTTAAGCAATACACAAGGCGAAGTAATTTACACACCGCCAGGTGGAGAAAGCGTTATCCGTGAAAAGTTAGCGAATTTGGAAAAGTTCATCAATGACGATAACAGCATTGACCCACTTATCAAAATGGCGTTAATGCACTATCAGTTTGAAGCCATTCACCCATTTTCGGATGGTAACGGCAGAACAGGCAGAATTTTATTGTTGCTGTATCTCAAACTTTCAGGATTGTTGGACACACCCGCCATTTATCTAAGTGAATACATTATCAAACACAAAACAGACTATTACCGCAAGTTGCGAGGCGTAACCGAAAACAACGAGTGGGAAAATTACATTTTGTATATGTTGGATATGATAGAAGAAACTTCTACAAAAGGTTTGGAACGTTTGAATAAAATTACCCAAACAATGGGCGAAACAGCCAACGAAATCAAAACAAAATTGCCGAAAGTTTATTCAAAAGATTTGGTAGAGATTTTATTCCGCCTACCCTACACCAAACGTCAACATTTGATTGACGAAAACATAGGAAATCCGAAAACTGCAGGAAATTACCTGATAGCGTTGGAAGAAAATGGATTTTTACAATCGGTAAAAGTTGGGAAGGAGAAATTGTATCTTAACCAACGACTATTGGCAATATTAGAGAACAAAGAATAATAACCAGGTCTTTATGTGGCACGCATTGCCCAGCCCTAAAAAAGCAAAGTAAACACCGAAAAACGGGGTAAGCATGAAGTCCCTACTCCTTTTTACCGGCTAGGTTTCGACTATAGCCTACTGAGAAAGATAGGTGATTGAGAAGGGAGACGAGACATTAATTTAGCCTGCCTGCCATCTCACCTGCAACCCAGAGTTTATTTAACTTCACTGTTCCTATTATACTTCCGGGAGCTAGTGTGGCTTCAGGATCACCTTTAATTCCCTCCCTGATTTGACCGGATTTGTCTATATACCCAATACTTCTGCCTTTTGACGAAACCGACCAATCCGAATTAATCTGAAATATTTCAGTATTTACCGGATAATCAAACCCAAGCACAGAAACCGTTTTCTCCGCCCTCACGCTACCGGAGAAAGGACATCCCTTAGCACTTCCCATCCCACCTGAAGAAGAAATTATTTCAGGAATCTCATCATTATATACGTAAATTAACCCTACCAGATTAAAAAACGCGTATTCTTTTACTGGAACCCACTCGGGTTTAGTTTGATGCAGCAAATACATAATTGGATCGCCCGGAACAGCTACAATCATGCATAGTATATTACCAATGCCACCTAAATTGAAAATTTTTAGCACTTGGGCAATAAGCACAAAAGCCAATAATATAAAGGGCATTAATATGGGCATTAAAAGTGGCATGTAAAAAGGTGACCCAGCATCATTGGGGACAAAAAGGGAAAAAACCGCCCATACAATTCCTGCACAGAAACTACGAAGTGTGTTTATCCACAGGGTTTTTTTAAGGAGAATGTTTTTCATAGGTTTAGTTTTTAATGATTTTACTTAGAAAATAATGACTTGGAGGATTAGGAGAATCCCCGCAATTAAGTGATTGTTTATAACAGCAAAAGAAATAACTTTTATTGATAAGCGTCAATTCAAAAGTATCTGAGGGCAAGTCTTCATAGAATAGATCTGTTCCTCTGACCATCTGAATAGTTTCTTATTGCCCACTTTGAAATCACTGTTTTCCATGTATATTTTCTGCTTATTCCCATAATTGTCAAGAACCTCGATAAATGGATATGCACAAGGATGATAAGACCAATCAATCTTTAACAATTTCCCTGACAACTGATAATCACTGTCGCAACCTCTATTCTTCTTTTCCGAATCATTGGTTTGAACTGATTTTTTTCAGCATTGTAAATACCTGCCTTTTATCAACTTTTCATTCGCTTCACTTCGAGTTCTTTCAATATCTCTTTTTCACCTTTGGATAATAAAGGAAGATATTTTATGTTTACAAAAACCTTATTTCCCTCTATAATGAATTCTGCATCAATTTCTCTTTTTGCAAAGTCCACACCGCTGGTTGCCAACCACATTATAGCTTTGCCTTTCAATCTTCTTTCGCTAATATTATCCAAGGCTATTGTTTTTAAAATCTCAGGACCATTCCCAAAGGTCAATTCACGAACCTTATCCTTGTCAGACTCGTAGAAAAAATTTAAAGGATAAACCCAATCTCCTCCAGGATAAAAATGTACTACGCAAAAGTAATCAAGGACACCATCAGAGGTGTAATTCCCTCCTGTCAATTCAATCTCCTGAACTTCTCCATAATTACTATATTTTTCATGATTTTCCTGTAAGAATGATTGCATCCGTTTATTAGCTTCATCTTTTGTTAAGCTGAATGGGGAATTTGCTGACTTGGAAGACAACGGTGAATCCCTGGATGACGCAGATTCCATCGTGTTATTATTTGCTCCACCGCAACTTATAATATGCACAACTGCAAATATAAATACCCCAAAAATTATTGTGTTTTTTTTCATGCTTACAATTTTCAAAAGAGATAGTGTTTGTTTGTAATTCGCATAATCATCTTTTAAAGCATTAAAAAGAACGAGAATGCCATCTACTTTCATCATAAAGCTTCCCCTTGCCATTCTGGAGCGTGCCGAAATACAATCGATTTGTTCTATTTTCATAATACTTGCATTCGCCATGTTTTTCGCCATTTTTCCACCCTCCCTCATAATAATTGCCATTAGGCCACTGATACTTGCCAAACCCATGACGCGAACCATTAACCCATTCGCCCTCATATTTATCCCCATCCACCCAGATCATTGTACCTTGTCCATTACGTGTATCATTTTTCCACTCGCCTGAATAAGTGCAATTCCAGCTTCGTTTATTTGTTTCTGTTACCCCTATGCCTATCCCTTCTTTTTTCCCATCTTTAATTTGGCCCACATATCTCAACTTACCTCTTACATCTGATTCGATATTATTATTATCAAATACAATAACATGCTTCCCATAAGGATAAAATGTAAAATAGTATTCATATGCGGTTAGCGTATTTAATTGTATGGTGGCTGCCCAAACCGCTTCTTCCCTATATTCTACTGCTTTATTGGTAAATTTTCCATCAGGATATTTCTCAAGATATCTCTCATAGCCTTCAATGGTATTATTTTCCTTTGCTTCCTGCCATAAAACATCTTCTTTTAATTTCTTAGCCTCCTTAGAGAATCTGTTTTCCGGATATTTTCTCAGATAAGTTGCATAAGATTCATAAGTGTTTTGTTGTGTTGCACTCTTCCACGCTTTATTCTCTTTGTACCAATTGATTAAAAAGACTGAAACTACAATCACAACAACCACTGCAACGAGAGAGCTTACAATAGTAATTACTTTTCGTTTTTGTTGCTTTTTATTGGTTTCATGCAGGGCGGTAATTTCATTCAGTTTTTTCTTATAGTCAGCATTGACTGGATTTAGCTCTATTGCTTTCTTTAACGAGTGTTGTGAATCCGTTAGTAATCCCAATGATTCCTGAATGCCAGCTATCTTATAACAGATTTCCGCATAATAATTGTGAGTGACTCCTGTGGAACATTTCATTGATTTTTTAATATACTTATTGATGGTATATTGAATTCTATCTGATGTAATTCCCTGCAAGCTTTCAAAATAAATGTTTATAATTTCAGTAATTATTTTAGCAAGAATTACCTCATCAAGGGGTTGTTGAAAACGCTTAATTAAATCAAAATCAAGCAAAGAAAACCATTCATCAATAATGCCGATTGGATGTTGTGTTTTACATAAGCTATAAATCAAATATAAGAATCCCCGCTGGCTATGCACATTATTTAAAGAAATTTCATCACCTGATAAACAGGTTTCAAGTATTTCAACTGCCTCTTTGTGATTACCGGAAAGACATTGATCAACACCCGTATAAATGGAAACTATTCTGTCTCTGTTTCCTTCTTCATATTTTTCTTTTAATATGATGGTTGCCTTTTCTATTTCATTGTTTTCAAGCATTCCAATAGCTTTATAGTACAATGCTTTTGTGTTTGCCGGTTGCAGTTTTAGAATAGTTTCATAATATTCATCGGCTTTTGCCTTATTGCCAAGTTGTAACTCAATTTCTGCAAGGTCTTCAATAAGTAATATATCCGTAGCTCTTTTTTCGAGCAATTGCTCGCCAAGCTCCAGTGCTTCCCTGTACATATTTAGTTTCAGGTAGCTCCCGAATAGCAATTCCTTTGCAAAATCATCACTTTCGTTGATTGCAAGAATTTTCAAAAGAGTTGGTACGGCATTTTTAAACAATAGGTTGTTAAAAAGAAATTGGGCATATTCATGGAGTATTTCAATATTGAGTGGATCAACCTTAAGCCTATCCTCGTAAACAGTCTTTTTTGCCAATTCCCTGGGGCCAATATTATATTCCTGAATTAATGGAGCACCGCATTTTTTACAGAATTTTTTATCATCCTCATAAGAGGTATTGCACTCTTTACATATTCTCATATCAATGCGAATTTCAAGGGTTAATTATAATTTAGTACCACATTCATAACAATACCCACCTGATGCTGTTGAGGGGTATTGTTTACCACATTCCGAACAGTAAATTTTGGCATCTTTACTTCTTGATGATATTGTCTCATCCTTTAATGACAGGCCTGAGATAAGAATGGATACTGAAGCTATCAAAACAAGATAAAATCCTATGCCATAATTTGTAAGATCACCAATGAAATTGCTTGAATAGCCTATAGCAACAAGCAATAATAAGACGCCCGGAATTATTCCTGGAATTATAGCTCCTGCCAGATGACCCTTCGTCATTACTTTTTGACGATCACCTGAAAGCGCTACAATTAATGATATCAGAAATGCAATTATAACTATGTACCCACTACCATCTCTCGTTTCCATAAGGGAAACTGAAAGGCCCCACACTTTGATAAAAGGCAAAAATGCAGCTATAATGCCAACAATTGCAGATGCTATAATCGCAATTCTTTGTTTGACTATTCCTTGTTCTCCAATTTGATTATTCATTTTTTTCGCTTTAAATGTGTTTAAAAAGAATCACCTTATTTCTCTTTAGTCCTTTTAGAGCCGTTGTTTTTTTTCGCTCTTTACTTTCATTATTGGGACAAACTATTCAGTCATTGCTTTTGTAAGGGTATTCACAACTGAATTTCTTCAAATTATAAAAGCATTAGAAAAATAAATTCAATTTCTTGCTTTCAGAATGAACCTCAAACCAATAACAGACAAAATTCCACCTACAATCAAAGTGAGGATTGGGATTGTGTTGTCTTTTTTATAAGTAAATGGCATTTCTTCACCACCAATACTTCTTGAAAAGTCGTTCAACATATTCATCCCCTGCTCCAGCCGGTCGGGTTGCAACTTTTGATAAGCCACAAATAAAACAACCAATCCTATGGCAGTAATAATGATTCCCGTTATGAGTTTTTCTGTTTTCATGTGCGATTGAATTTAGTTAATAATTTCGGTAAATCAGAGTTTGCCCCCACAATGATAGCACTTCTGATCGCCAGGCTCTAATTCAAGCTTCTTTCCACAATTGGGGCAGAAAGATTTTTTATCAGCAGCTGGAAATTGTGACCTTCGATCTATAATGTACTTATTGTGAATTGAGCCAGCACCAAAACATAACATCCCTACTATTCCATTAAACAAAAGGAAAATGAAGCCACCAATTATTCCTAAGCTGTTTAAGGAGTCAAATGGACCGTGTGCATTAGATAATATGTAAACAAAGCCAATAACTCCTATTACGGACATAATTAATCCGAAGACACTGGACGTTTCTTCTAACCATATGGTTTTTTCTGTAGGTTTATTGAGACTGACAGAAATCAGTTCAGCTATTGCTGAAAAACTCATCAGTACAATTCCAAGATAAAGCGACAAAATAATAATTTGTGTACTTCCATGGGAATCCGATATCAAATATATTGGCAAGAGAATTCCAACTGCTAAAAAAATGAAAGACAAAACTTGCAATATAGTGCTTATGAGATCATACCTTTTTGCGTAAAAAACATCAATGTTCAGTGCTTGTTTCATGGGATTTAGTTTGAAAAGATTATTAAATCATTTTTAGTTTTCAGTTACATCCTTTTGTTCTTCGGGTGATAAATCCTCGAAAGGCTTTTTAAGCAAAAAGTGGTAAACATTTGTATTTGATTCTGTAATAACAAAAGCTTGTGCAAATTCCCATTCGAGTTTACCCATATAGTTCAACGCATCAATCATAGATTTGAAAACTATTGGTCTGCCAGTAGTGGGATATTTCCCCGGCAAAAGACGGTTGACTTTGCATATATTTAGCGTATCATCCCACCTTTCATTTTGGCCTTCCATTCACCATAATCGTCTTTAAAAAGGATAAAATCTCCGATGTTATCAAAAGAGACTTCTTTACCTTGGTTGAAAGGATCATTTAATAAACAACTACCAATAACGCGAATTTGCATTGGCCAATATCTTTCTCTATCGTTATATATGCCAATTTTCTCAACCTTGATGGAATTGAGTTTTGCATTACTTCCTCCCAATAAATTCCCAACCCAAGAAACAGGGATGCCTTCTTGTAAAGCAGCCGTCACCGCGCTAGCAATTTGTGCTTCATTTGGCATTGCACTTCTTGCTTTTTCTGCTAACAACAAAGCATCTTTATACCCCTTTACATAGTTGTTTGCAGATAAGAATTCTTTCTCTGCACCTTTAAATTCGTTTTGATTCATGAGAGCTTGGCCTTTTTCGTAATGAGCTTGTGCATCCTTCTCATCTGCCATGTTTTTATATTTAGTAGCTAACGCTTTCGCGTCTTTAAAATTGGAAACAAAGGAAACCGCTTTATTAAACTGTATTACAGCATCGCGAAAATTACCTACATTGACCAATGTTTTACCTTTATTATAACAAATTTGAGCATCATTTTCGTCTGCTATGGTTTTGTATTTAGTGGCTAATGCCTGTGCATCTTTAAAATTAGGCATAAAGGAAACCGCCTTATTAAACTGTATTGAAGCATCACGAAAGTTATCTGTATTAACAAAAGCTGTACCTTTATCATAACAAATTTGAGCATCCTTCTCATCAGCCATAGCTTCATATTTTGAAGCCAAAGTTTTCGCGTTTTTGTAATTGCCTGTAATATCATCTGCACTCATAAACTTTTTTGATGCATCGCGATATTTCTCTTTACTCACCAAATTTTGTGCAATATTATAATAGGATTCGGAGGTTTTCTCTCTAGAGTCTTTGTAAGATTCACTATAGGTAAAAGCTGATGTATACTCTTTAATAGCTGTTTCATATTCCCCTTTTTTGAAAAAAACTTCAGCTTTCAAATAATGTTCTTCAGCAGCATTATTAATAGCAATGGATAGCTTTGTGTCAATATCAATTATAGGCATTTCGAGAGGTCTCTTAATCTTCTTTCCGTCAATTTTTATCTCTTCAATCGGATTGATTGATGCAATCTCTTTTCTTATTTTTTTTAATGTTTCATATTCTTCAATGGCCTTTCCCCAATCTAGTTTACGCTCATTTTCTTGAGCTGCTTTTAGATGGGAATCAACGACTATTTTAATAACAGGCCTAAATAATTCTATCGTTTTTTTATGATCGTTATCACTGCGGAGTTTAATAATGAGTAGATCAAGTGCCTGATCATACTGACCTTGTTCATAGGCTTTTTTAGCATCCCTATACTCATCAGCCCGAAGAGGTGTAATTACGGAACCGGCAAAAATGCTAAGGCAAATTAGAGCCACTAAAACTAAAGAATAATTTGAGTTTTTCATATTATGTAAATTTAATTTCCCCTACTCATGTGGCTTTTCGCATCCGCCCCGTTTTTTAAGTGGTTTCTGGTCTCCACTATTTCAATTAAACTGTTTTTCTGCAATGAATTTCTTCAAAACAAATTTGTCAGGGTGGCTCTCTTGTTTGTTTCATTTTATTTTGTCATTTTTTAAACTTACACATAATGCATATTATGGCAGAGTTTAAGTTATCTCTAAAGTCATATATCATTTTTCATTGATATCTTTTCTTCAATTTTTCTGACACTACGCTGAATGGACAAAAAAACTAGGAGTGTTCCAATTAATACAATCAGAAAAATTCCACCTCCAATACCTGCTAAGGATTTAGACCGAAGTCCTGTTTTGATAATTTTTTTACCTTCAAATTGCATTGCAGCCAATGCCTTCTCCTCTACATACTGGTTATCAATACGTTCAATTTGTTGAGCATATTCTTCATCAATTTGAGCTATTCGAATTTCACGATCCCGATTTTTATCCATAAATATATCATAATAACGTGATAAAGATTTGTTATGGTTCTCTCCTTTAATTTCCGTTAGCAGGGGGATAAATAAATCTGTGGCTTCCTGCAGCTTTGGTAAGTCTTCGTTGAATGCATAAAAATATTGCATGAATAGACTTATAGTATTGATGCGTTCCTTAGAATCAAATTTATCAATTATCTCCGAAACATAATCAATAAATGGTGACCCATCATTTGGGTTTCTCTTACCGAAATCCAGAATCAAATCCATGTAGCGCAGATTATTCTCATTATCCATTCTGGGAATAACTTTTGATAGAGATGTGCAGACATTTATATTCTGGGATTTACTTTTTGAGCAATACTGTACCAACGAATTGATTGCCGGTTTTCGCTTATCTTCAGGCAATTGCTGCAAAACTGTAATATAAGCATCAAGCAGGTGTTTTTTATCAGTATAAGTGGGTGCATCAGATGTCCTGTAAGCATAATCCAACTTTTCCTTAAGTCCATACTCTGTTACAATCCAATTCCGATACCTTTCGTCTTTATATACATTCCAGTATCTTTCGCCATATGGGTAATACCAGTAACCCGCACCTGACCAGGAGTATTTAGAAGGAGGGATTAATTTCTCTAATGTTTGAATAGTCTCGTCATAAGCTTTTTTACCCAGCGTGTCTTCTGATGCATATGTGCTAGTTTCAACAGCCTGGTTTATGGCTTTTTTCTGGTATGTTGTTTTTGAGGTATAAACCTTATTATTATCTGCATCATCAATAGTGATTTCACTCAGCAATACTGCCACCGGAGCGGGAAGTTGTTGTTTTTCCGGATAAGCTTGTTTTTCAACTTTCTTCGCTAAAGGAGGTATTACACTCCATATGAAGACCAGAACACTTATAACTATTGCCAATGATGAAAGAGCAATAAATAAATGCCAGAAGATTAATGAAAAATTAAAAACATATTTGTCCTCAATTTTTGAAAAGTAGTTTGTTTTCATCTCGAAGTTATTTGATTTTTTTTATTTTGAATTTTAGTGTTTTTCAATTAAGCGCTTCCAGCAGCCAGTAAAACAAGTCCAACAATTAGAATTAGTTTACCCATGCTGGTGATAACAGTATGCCCTCTTAGGTTTGCACCATACCTTTGGGATACTTTTCTTTTCCCAAATTCATAACGACCTTCTAATTTTTTTGACCCATCTTTATAATATTCAACAAATGGACCATTCTTAACATGCCCGGTATATGCATATTCTTTAATTATCTTTCCTCCTATGTAATTTTCCTCTTTAATTTTAATACTTTTATTGTTAAAGAAAAAATACTGCCCATCCGCAATTTTTCCATTAAAATAAACTAAGGAAAATTCAAGCTTCCCATTATCAAACCATCGTGAATGTTTCCCATCGATTTGTTCATTCAGATATGATTTTTCTTCTTTTTTTTGTCCATTAGGAAACCACTCAGTCCACAACCCATCTCTTTTATCGTTGAGATACTGTCCTTTTTCTTTCGTATTATTACTATATGTTTCAAGAAATACACCATTTTTCTTGCCCATATTCCATTCCCCATAATAAGTTTTAAAATCATTTCTTAATATTCCTTTCCCATGAATGTCTCCATCTTTATAAACACCATCCCAAACTATACCTCCCCTTTCATTATAGTCGATTCCTTTTCCATCTCTCAGCCCATTTCTGTAACTGCCTTCAAAACTTTTTTGTCCATTTAAGTACCATTCTATCCATGAGCCATGCTTTTTCCCATTTAATAATTTTCCTTCTTCTTTTTTGTGATCCGAAAAGTAATCATAGTAACCAATATATAAGCTGTCATTATATATATATACCGAGCAGATGTCTCCTGATTTGGTTTCCAATCTAATGATTTCCTTCCCTCTGTCGTCATACTCCATAATTATATCATTCGTTATTTTGTCTTCACTATAAAGTATCTCCTTTCTTAGCGTGCCGTTTTTATGCCACTCACTGTATTTCCCATTCTTTTGTCCATCTTTATAAGAGGCAAGCTTTTCTTTTTTTTCATTTTCATAATATAAAGTGAACAGTCCCTCTTTATTTTCATTCAAATAGTTTCCAGTTAATTTTTTATTCCCATTTGGATACCACTCTGAATATGATCCATTTAACTTTCCATTTAAATAATTGATCTCGTGGCTTTTATTTCCGTTTTCAAACCACTCTGTGTGCAAGCCATTCTTCACACCATGAATAAAATAACCCTCCTTTTTTTTTCTTTTACTTTCATAATATTCTACAAATAAGCCATTTTTGAGGCCTTTATAAAACTGCCCCACTTGTTCATAGGTGGTTTCATCCACTATCAAACCCGTAAAAGGATAGCCATTCAGATACGCAATGTTTTCTTTAAATTGTAGTTCCCTTAGATACGCAGGATGCCGGTCGCCTTGCGCATAGCAAGACGATAAAATAAGCATTGCAAATGATAGCATCAGAAAATTTTTCATCATACCGAATTTAGAATGTGTAACCTACGCCACTATGCGTTACTCTTTTTTGGGATTTATGCTATATCCTATTGGTAAGTAATTGTTTCATTGCATTGAATTTCTTCAAAACATCTTTTACTTGGGTGGCTCTCTTGTTTGTTTCATCTTTTTATTTTTAGTTTGTTTTTGTGCAGATTTTCGGGTAATAATCAGTACTTTTTTTTATTAATGTAACCTGGGTTAGTCCGGTATTTCCGATTTGGCGGAGAAACGCACTCCACCCCCAATTAGCAAGACAATTCCTCCTGTAATCATCGTATTGGTTGCTTTGCCCCGCTTTTGCTTACGGAGAGAATTGGTATGTTCGGTTTCCAACCAATTGCCCAAATCGTTCCGGCCTCCAAAAATGCCCATCTTTGATTCACTGGTGCTAAATTCTTTAGGTTGATTTGTGGCAAATTGGATTGCGCCATACACAAAGATGATAGCTCCCAAAATGAGTATTACCAGTGCTAATCTCTTAAAATTCATGATGATTCAGGTTTTGGGGAGTTTACATAAAGGCAGCCGCTCCGCCTAAAAGGGCACCGAAAACGGTTAGCAATAAAATTATGCCCAGGAGTGAAATTATTAATCCAGCAACAGCTAATCCTTTCGGCTCTTTAAATACTCCAACAAAAGATAATATTAGCCCTGTTAACCAAATTAACCACCCCAAAACGGGTACCCAGCCTAAAAATATTGCTATTAGTGCTAAGACAAAACCGGCAGTTCCCACACCATTTGATTTCCGCTCTATTTGATTTATCACCACTGTCTGCCCAGATTGTGTTTGAGGATTTTGATAATCGTTTGCCATCTTTTATTTGTATTTATTTTTTCTACTCATATGGCTTTTCGTATCCGCCCCGTTTTTTTAAGTGGTTTCTGGACTCCACTACATAGAATAGTGTATGGTTTAATCCACTCGTTTAGCTTTTCACTTCCACCCCGGTTTTCAGTCTGTTCAAGTCAGGTAAAACGCCCCACACTGAAAACTCACCCTGCAATATTACTTTTTATCTTACCGCAGCGCAACACCATTTTTGGCCATTTTTTTTTACCCCTATATTTGGGGATGGCTGAACCGAAATTGGGGATAGGAGCAGCTAAATTTCAGGGAATAGGGATACCCCTTAGCCATTAGCCAAAAGCAATGTCTAAAAAAAACTAAAATGGAAAATACGAATTATAACGGCATATATCGGGAGATAGCGCCGGTTTATAGCTAAAGGAAATCTACATTCACACAACTCCCTGCCTGATGGCGATAGCTACCAGTTCAGCCACATTTTTAGCACCGGTTTTAGCACGTGCTATCTTGCAATGCGATTCGATGGTATGTACTGACAGCCGCATAAGCTCAGCAGTGACTTTGGTACTGTTCCCCTCAGCCAGATGTTTTATTACTTTAATTTCTTGGGGGCTTAGGTGACTTCCCGTGTAGCGGATGGTAATGCGATTGGGCTTATCATCGTTGTGAACCAGGTAATCAATATACCCCTGGTGGATGCGTTTAATGGCATTGCTGATATCGGTGATACCCGACTCTTTGCTGCGAAATCCCTCCGCACCGTTTTTTCGCAGTGAATCGATCAACGGTTTATCGTTGAGCGAGGTGAGAATAAGCACCTTTACCTCGGGTTTATTTTTTTTGATGGCTATCAGGGTCTCCTCGCCGTTCATTTCAGGCATATCCACATCCAGCAGCATTACATCAATGGGTTCAACGGCCACTGCCTGCAGTGCCTCTTTACCGTTTTGGGCATGTCCCACCACTTCTATTTCGGGATCTGACTTCAGGTAAGCAATCAATCCTTCTTTAAAACTTTGATGATCGTCGGTGATAAATACTTTTATCATAACTCTTCACTTTTGATGGTGGCAATAAGCGTGGTACCATAACCCGGCCGGCTGTCGATGATAAGTTCACCCTCCAGTTGGTTTTCGATACGCATTCGCATGTTGTGCATCCCCAGACCATGATGTGCGTCATTCACATCAAAACCTTTGCCATTGTCGCAAATGACCATACTCACCTGTTGATCGTGCTGCACCAGTTGGATATCTACCTCCGTGGCTTCGGAGTGCTTCAAAATGTTATTCAGGGCTTCCTGAAACACCCGGTAGAGCATCAATTGAGCTGCGGATGACAAATGGCCATTTAACCGGTGAAAATAAACATTAAAATGGGCACAACTGCGGGGAAGTATTTGATACAAACTACTTTCGATAGCATTGGTGAGGCCAACTCGTTGTAAGACAAAAACAGAATGGTTGTGCGAAATATCGCGAACGTCTTTTATCAAATCTGTAACAGCGCCAATAGATTGAGATAAACCAGAATAGTCCTGAGCTTGCTGCTGGGCTTCCAGGTTCATTTTAACCAAAGCCAGTTGGCAACCAACACTGTCATGCAGTTCTTTGGAAATTCGCTTGCGTTCTTTTTCCTGGCCATCGAGCAACAGGTTAATATTCTTGCGTTTTTCCTCTCTCAACTCAGCCGTGCGCTGCTGAACTTCATCCTGAAGATGGTCGTTTAGGTAGTTGATATGCTGCTGAGCCAGAAAATCATTGCGGGTCATTTTTTCAAGATAGTAGGCTGCATACAGACTTAGTAAGCTACTTCCTACAATAAAGAACAGGCTATTGATAAAAGTTTGCGTAAGGTTGATGGGTGAATCAGAAGGAATGGGTTCAATACAAACCCAAAACACCAGAATATATGCTGCGATTACGAATACATTTAACAGTGCAGAATGCACAAAACGTACACGCAGGTAAAAAGTAACGATTGCAGAAGTAAGAATAAGGCCGGGATAAAAAAAGCTAAAATCATAACCATTTTGGTTAAGCAAACGCAATTTCCAGAGTATCCCTACCGCTGCTACCAACCCAAAAAACAACAGGAACCACTGCATGTGCCTGGCAAAAACTTTTGTAAACGAAACGCCCAGTATCATAGCAAAGATGCCGCTTACCAAAAGTCGATTGACTATAAGTTTTGGCTCCAATTCCGGGAAAACATTGATATCAATAAAATAAAAAACCAGATAAATAAAGATAGAAATTAAGAGGCCAAAGCGAACCTGAACTTTGAAACGATCGAAATAGTCGATAATAAAACGTTTCTCATTATACCCATCTCTAAAGCCGAAGAGGATATTCCACCAACTTACTTTTTCAGGGGATGAAATCATATTCTTTTTCATTTTTGGGAATTATGAAAACCTGCAAGCAGGTAATATTTCATGCTTCGGAAACAAAAAATTAATAGCTTGTATGATTTTAAAAGACAAATATAAAACTTGCAAACAGGATTATCAATTTTAATGTTTACGAATCTATCAATCTGTAAAGAATACTTTAGTAATAATTGCTCAATAAAGCTGTATTTCCTTTTACAATGAGATATATCTATTATATATATCCAAATCCCAATTTTTAAATCTAACGACAAATCAGTTCGTGAAGTAGATATTGTTAGTTTAATTTATCCTATCTTTACCCTAATAAATAAAAAGATAATTATGAAAAAGACAATACTTATATTGTTTTTATTATGCTTCGCAAGTACTTCATTTACGCAAAACATTACTAAGGTGGACGTTCGTGCCACCAATAAACCAAGGATCAAAGACAGTATTTTAGCCATTAACCAAAGAGCTATTAATTATTGGGGGATTAATTTAGATACCTCGATAGCATTGGCAAAAGAGTCCATTAGGCTTGCCAACATAAGTGGAATATTTGATGAAAAGGCACGAAGTTATAATATTGCAGGTGTAGCTTATTATCATATGGGCAATTTTGAAACAGCGAAATTGTATTATGACACATGCCTTATCATTGGCGAGCGCTATAATAAGGAAGAGGATATTTATAAATGTCTTACCAACATTGGTCAACTTTATTATACTGGATACCTTAAAGAAGTTGAAGGATTTGAAAAACTAACACGTAGATTGATGCCATATTTTATTGAACGAAATGACTATAATCTCGCATTGAATTATGGTATTGCATTTATTCTGCTCTCAAATATTCACGGCCATTCACCTGCCAGACAGAATAATTTTCTGAGATGGTTTTCCAGCATCCCAACTGTTAGACAAAACGAAAACTGGTATGCCATTTACAGTGGAATTCAAGGATATTACTATCGGTCGTTTGAATGGAATGTTATGGCCATCAATCGATTTAATACAGCTATAACACTTGCATCAGATAGTATATTTCGGATGCAAATAATGACACAGATTGCATCTGTAAACTTCAATATGAATTACCCTCAACCAGCTATCTACTATTTCAATGAAGCTATAAAGTTAGATGCGTCAAATCGCAATACATGCATTTTGAATGCACAGATTGGAGCATGTTATTTGAAATTGAATCAATATAAAAAAGCTTATGATTATATATATCCTGCATTAACCTGCAATTCCTTTAATTTTAACGATCACATGGTTTTATTGAATAACCTTGGTAATGTATATCTTAAAATGGATAGTTTAGGTTCCGCTGAAAAATACCTTATGATGGCTTTAGAAGAACTTACTTCTATACCTGAATACAATGAAATGAGATTGGGTTTTCTACATTCTCTGGCTGAACTGTATATAAAAATGGAGGACCGGGTAAAATTGGATGGAATTATATCAGACATTGAAAAATTAACAGCCATTAATAGTTATGGGTATTTCAAAAGCGATGGTGCTAATCTTTTAGCCGATTATTATCATAATATTGGAAATATTGATAAAGCTATATATTATTTAAAATTAGCCGCTGACATAGAAGATTCCATCAGAGGTGTTAAACATTCAAAAGCACTCGCCGAGTATCATGTTAAATTTGAGACTACAAGAAAAGAGCAAAAAATAGTCCTTCAGAACAAGAACATCCAAAATAAAGGCAAAATAATCAGGTTACTTACTTTTGGTTTTATAACACTCATGGTTATGATCATAATTATTTCCATTTTATACAACAGAACAAGGGCTGCTTATCAGTTTTTAATAAAAAAGAGCCTGCAATCGCTTGAGGTAGGGAAACCCCTTTTTATGGAAGATAGAATACATAAAGAACAAAATTATAATATATCTGCTATTGACCAGGAGCAGAAAGATAATATATATGCCAGACTAAACAATGAGATAGAAGCAAACGAAATATTCAACAGAGCCAATTTATCACTTTCTGAACTTGCAGAACTTTGTTCTACCAACCGTTCTTATCTTTCACAAGTGATTAATGAGAAATACAACCAAAACTTTAGTAATCTTATCAATAAAAAGCGAATTGAAAAATCTATCGAGTTAATGGCCTCAGCCGAGGATAATATACCCATAAAAGCACTTGCTTCACAAGTTGGATTTAACTCTGTAACAACATTTTACGAGTCTTTTAAGAAATACACAGGAGTTACGCCCTCCTATTACCAACGTAATGTAAAAAGTCTTTTTATGGAATCTGCAAATTAAATTTCATCTCTATTCAACCTTACTAAAAACGGCAAATCCTTATTGTGTTTTTTTTTAAAGTAACCAAAATTATATGGCCTATGGATTTTCGGCGCAAACTGTTTATAATATTGCGGGATGATTACAAACAGCATTTCATATTATAATTCTCTCTTCACAATCTCCTCCAACCGTTCCGAAAGCTCCTTAGTAAGCGACTTCCGGGAATATTTCTCTATATCTTTACTATGTATAAACAGTTCTCCATTCTTGAACTTCTGATAAAATTCACGGATGACTTTTTGTATTTCTTCCTGATTATCCTTTTCGATAACAATGCCTGCTTTTACGTCTGAAATTACCTTTGCTGCATCCCCATCCAGTGGACCAATGCATAGGATAGGGCGGTTGGCGGCCATATATTCAAAGAACTTTCCGGGCAGTATGACTTTTGCATTGGGCGTGTCGTTTATGAGCAAAAGCAACACCTGCGATTGCTGCTGAACTTTAACTACTTCACTATGGGGCAGGTAGGCTATTCTGTTTACAAACTTCGTCAGATCCGCCTTTTCAATACTATCCATCACTGAAAAGTCAACACTGCCCACCAGTTTAATTTCGAGCGCATCGGCAAAACCGGGCATATCCCTGACAAGGGTATTTAATGCTGCCCACAATGATTGCGGGTTGCGCGTTTTGACCATGGTGCCAATGTGTGCAATGGAGAATTTCGTATCCAGGGTTGCTCCCACCTCCGCTACATCTTCCGCATCAAAGCCATTGGTAATTACCGTATAATTCCGGTCATAAATTTTAAGGAAATCGGTTTTCATGCTGCGGCTGATGACCACTATTTCGTCTGCTTCCTTCAGCACACTCAGTTCCTGACGATGATGCTTGCGGTCAGCCCATTGGGTAAGCATCAGCTCATTATAGAAGTCAATATTGGTCCACGGATCGCGGAAATCGGCCAGCCAGGGCAAACCGGTGTTCCGCTTCACTCCCAGCGCAATCCTGTGCATGGTATGGGGCGGCCCGGTAGAAACCAGTGCATCTACCTTATGCGTTTTCAGGTAGTTTGTCAGGGATTTTACCGAAGGTTTTATCCAGAATTTACGGGCATCTGGAATGAAGAAATTACCCCTCAGCCAGATAGAAAAGCGTTCAGCCAATCCAGGGCGCTTTTTTTCGGAGAGAAACCCGGCATTGATGCGTTCGTTTTTGCCCGCACCAACCAGCTTTTTGTAATATTGGTAAGGTTCCCAAATGGGCGTTTTTATCACCTCTATACCCTCTGGAATGTCTTTTGCCAGACTTTCGTCTATCGAAGGATATTCAGGATTTTCGGGTGTAAAAATTACCGGTTCCCAGCCAAAAGTCCGCAAGTACTTTGCAAATTTAAGCCAGCGTTGTACGCCGGCTCCCCCGCTGGGTGGCCAGTAATAGGTTATAATCAGTACTTTACGCACCAGAATCGGATTTGATTACCGCATCATGTTCTTTCCTTTTCAGGAAGAGCGAAACCAGGTATCCGGCACCCAACAGTATCAGCAAGAGCGAACCGGCAAAGGAGATTTTTTCACCGGTGAAAAAGACGGTCGGCTCAAACTTAAAGGTGATGGTATGCTCTCCTTCGGGAACAAGCATGGCGCGCAACACATAATTGGCGCGGAAATAGGGGGTAGGTTTATCGTCAATAAAAGCATTCCAGCCTTTATCATAGTAAATTTCACTGAAAACAGCCATCTGCGGAAGCCGGGACTTACTCTGATAGACCAGTTTGTTGGGCGCGTATTCAATAAGTTCAATGCTTGCGGTGGTATCACGTTTTGCGTCAAACTTCCCAATGACGGGTTTAAAACGCTGGTCAATGATGGCCGTTCGCTCCGGTGAAAAATTCGTTAGGGCGTCAATCTCTTCATCGGCGTTTTTCACCATACGCAAATCGCTCACAAACCAGGCATGGCCGAGGGCTTCCATATTTATCTGAACGGACGGCTTCCCATTTTCACCCCTCACAATAAAATACTTGGTATTCAGCATGTTGAGCACCTGTTCATTATTATTCATAATCTGATGTTCAATAAGCTCCTGATAGCGGCGCAATTTAGCCCCATGATATCCGCCAATGCTCTTGTGATAATAGGAGGTACTGGCGTCCTGAAAAGTATTTACCGTGGTGTTGAGTACCCTGAAATCCGGATCCACATCCTTAAGGATAATCTGATCGGCAGTAGTGGGAGGGAAGGGGTTATTTACCAGTTGCTTGCGAGCAAAGTCCTCGTTGTTAAGATAACGATGGGCCACGGGTATTACATCCAATGCTATAATCACCGTTACCAAAGCAATAAACAGGGATTTATTCAACTTTTGCCGGGTATAGAAAAATACGGCAGCACCCATGGCCAGTATAAAAAACAGGCTGCGCAACGCATCTGCCTTAAAGATGCTTACCCGGGCCATTTTAAAATTTTGCACAAAATCATTAAATTGAGTAAGCTGAGCAGGCTCCAGGCTCTGCCGCTGTTCGTTCAGAGCGGATTGTTCCATCCCGCTAATGAAACTAAATAACGTTTGGGGGATAAGGTAAAACAGTATGGCCAGTCCGGCGGTTATGCCGAGCGAGATGTAAAATGGCCGCATGTTGTTCTTTAACAGAGTCGGTTTCTCCAGTATTTCTTTCAGGGTAAGTATCCCCAATAAGGGGATGGCCAATTCGGCAATCACCAATATCATCGAAACCGCCCTGAATTTATTGTATCCGGGAATATAGTGCAAAAAGAAATCGGTGAAGGGCATAAAGTTTTTGCCCCACGACAACAATATTGCCAATATTGTAGCCGCCAGCAGCCACCATCGCATCCAGCCTTTCAGCAGGAACATGCCAAGGATGAATAAAAATATCATTACCGCGCCCACATAAACCGGACCCGAAGTAAAGGGCTGATCTCCCCAATATTGGTTTTGTCCGGCAATGCTGTTGGCAAACACCGGATCAACATTACTCATGGCTTTCTCGTTGTTGCCCAGTGCGCCGGTAGCTCCACCTTTTATGTTGGGTATCAGTAGGCTAAAAGTTTCCCCGGTACCATAACTCCATTGGGTAGCATAATCCTTGTCCAGGCCGGTAGTGCGGTTTTCGGGGCTGTGGCTCAGCTCTGATTTGCCCCGTATGGTCTCTTTTCCATATTCCCAGGTGGCCCAAAGATTGGTAATATTGGTGCTGAGTGCCAATAAGGTTGCGGCCAGGAGTAATCCGCTGGCTTTTAAAAAGTCAGGGACGGTTTTTTCCCTTACGGCAACGATAAAACGGCTAACGCCCAGTAAAACCACCATCAGCATCAGGTAATAGGTAATCTGTAGGTGATTGGCGCGCAGTTCAAGGGCAAGGAAGAGGGCAGTAAGCAGTGCTCCCGCCAGATATTTGCCGCGGTAGGTGAGCAAAATGCCGGCCAGCACCGGTGCCATATAACCGATGGCGTGGGCTTTGCTGTTGTGACCTGCTTCCAGGATAATGAAAAAGTAAGAGGAAAATGCAAAGGCAATGGATCCGGCAAGGGCAAGCCAGGGATTTACCCTGAGCACCATCAGCAATATAAAAAAGCCAATCAAATAAATGAGCACCAGATTGGCAGGATGTGGAAGTCCGAACTTGAACACATCATCAATGTACCGGATCAAGTTTCCTTTGTATTCCACAGAAATCTGATAGGCAGGCATCCCCCCAAACATGGAATTGGTCCACAAGGCTTCCTCTCCCGTTTTCTCCCGGTAATCTACAATCTCTTTCGACATCCCTTTCCAGTTGGAAATGTCTGATTGTTTTAGTTTTTTTCCTTCCAGCACAGGACTGAAATACATCATTACCACTGCCACGAAGATGAGCAGAACAGCCACATAAGGCAATGCTTTTTTAAGGGAGAATTTTTTCATAAGTGCGGGTGGAAATAAAAAGTGAATTTATTTGATGTCTTCATAATCAATGTATTCGCCAAAGTCTTCAGGGATGTTAACTTCCTCCTGATGACCTGGGTCTTTGATGGTGACTTCGCCCTCTTTGTTTTTATCCGGGGTGCGCGCATGTGCGTTGCGCTGGTAAAAATTGTCCTGAAACCGTCTGAGGGAGCGTTTGACAATAAAAGGCAGTATCACAGAGGTAAACACCCTGAAAAACAGATAGAAGGTAAATACGATCAGTAAAAATTTGATTAACCCCATAGGTGAAATCTCAACTTTTTTGCGAAATTACGGTTTTTTGCGCTTAAATGTATGCGTGCCGAAAGGATTCAGGCTTACTTGTAAATAAAAATCTGAAAAACAAGCACAACAAAAGGAGGCAACCGCTGATTGCCTCCTTTTGTTGTAATGGATAGTCAAGCCTGTGAAAGGATTTATTTATTTTTTCCTTCGTCGGATACGCTGAGTTTCTTACGGCCTTTGGCACGGCGGGCTGCAAGAATCCTCCGTCCATTAGGGGTTGACATTCTTTCCCTGAAACCGTGTTTGTTTCTCCTTTTCCTTTGCGATGGCTGAAATGTTCTCTTACTCATAGTCGTATTTTTTGGGACTGCAAAGATAGTAAGAAATCTAAATCAGCCAAACTATGAAGGCACTTTTTTTTAATCAATAGATAAAAGCAGGTAAATGGCTGTAAATCTGTGATCTGTGATCTGTGATCAGTTATCAGTGATGAATAAACAGATGACAGATTACAGATTACAGATCACTCATTGCTTGCATTTATGCTTTTACAGGAATATGCTTCAGGGTTTCAGTAAGAAAATCCCAGAATTTCTGTACAGAAGCTATATGAACTTTCTCATCCGGTGAATGAGGGTTGCGGATGGTCGGTCCAAAGGAAATCATGTCCCATTTGGGATAAACAGCACCCAGCAGGCCACATTCCAGTCCGGCATGAATGGCTTTTATTTCAGGAATTTTCCCATACTTATTGTTGTAAACCTCCTGCATGGTTTTGAGGATAGATGATTCGGGATTGGGTTTCCAACCCGGATATTCACCTTCAAAATTAACCTCGGCCCCGGCCAGCTCAAATATGCTGCGCATCATTATGCTTAGGTCTTCCTTGGCTGAATTTACTGAGCTGCGAAGCAGGCAACTGATTTTAACCTGAGTGCCTTCTCTTTTAACGATTGAAAGATTGGTAGAGGTTTCTACCAGACCCATCATACTATCGCTCATTCGAATCACGCCATTCGGACAGGCATATAAGGCACGAAGCAGATTGTTTTGGGTTTCCACATCCATCAGGTGTTGGGGAGCGGTGCATTTTTCAACTTTAATGTTCAGGGTGGGTTCGGTAACTGAATATTCCGCCTTAATCACCTCATTCATTTTATTGAAGCATTTTTCAAAACCATCAATTTCTGCCATTGGGATGGTAACTATTGCTTTTCCTTCGCGGGGAATGGCGTTACGCATGTTACCCGCTTCTATATCAGAAACGCGGAGACCATGTTTGGTTACCCCGTGCCACAGCAGGCGGGTGATAATTTTAGCGGAGTTGCCCCTGCCCAATGGAATGTCCATTCCGGAATGACCGCCTTTTAATCCTGAAACAGTAATCAGGTAAGGCTGCGTATTGGGATCAAGCGGCACTTCTTTAAAATTAAAGACAAAATTACCATCAATTCCACCGGCGCAGCCAATGTAAAGCTCCCCTTCATCTTCAGAATCCAGGTTAAGTAATATGTCACCTTTAAGTATATTAGGCTCCAGATTGAAAGCTCCCGTCATACCGGTTTCTTCATCAATGGTGAACAGACCTTCAATCGGTCCATGCTCCAGGTCTTTGGCTGCGAGTACCGTCATAATGGCCGCCACTCCCATACCATTGTCAGCACCCAGGGTAGTACCATTGGCGCGCACCCATTCTCCGTCAATCAAGGTTTCGATGGGGTCTTTTTCAAAATCATGCACTTTGTCACTGTTCTTCTGGGGAACCATGTCGAGGTGCGACTGCAGGATTATGCCTTTGCGGTTCTCCATGCCCGGTGTTGCAGGCTTACGGATGACTACATTGCCTACCTTGTCAACAATGGTTTCCAGGCCCAGCTTT
This sequence comes from Lentimicrobium sp., assembly GCA_034007585.1. GTDB lineage: Bacteria > Bacteroidota > Bacteroidia > Bacteroidales > Lentimicrobiaceae > Lentimicrobium. Next base: position 51,237 of record JAVEQP010000001.1, read on the forward strand.
TCGCCAAAATTCTTCATAAAAGCAATAATCTGTGCTTCTTTTTTTGAAGGGCGGGGAACCTGCGTTAAACTGTGAAAATTGTACCATACAGCTTCAGGCTGTAATGTTTTAATTGAATTACTCATAGGATGTTTTTTATGAATTGGGTTATTATTATGTATTCAGGCTGCTAAGTTATGAATTTTCATGGAGTTTTTCTCAACGAAAAAGAGTTAGTTTTTTAAGCATGGGGATTATTTCCACAAATGGACAACCGCCTTACTTTCAAAAAATGCTTCCTGAAACCATGCACTTAGCAGATAGGTATTGTATTGATAATCAGTTGATTTTAGCTCTTCATCAAAGTCGCCGCCTTTCAGGTAAACTATCCCATGATTAAATCCCTGCTGACCTCCCGGTTTAATATTTTTTGCTGTGAGTTTTATAAATTCCGGCATAGCGGTAACTGCGCGGCTAACGATAAAGTCATATTTCCCGGTTACCTGTTCAATCCGGGCATGTTCGGCAGTAACGTTGTTTAACCCAAGTGCCTGCGCTATCTGATTCACCACCCTGATTTTTTTCCCGGTAGCATCTACCAGATGAAAATTTACGTCCGGAAAAAGTATTGCCAGCGGGATTCCGGGAAACCCGCCTCCGGTGCCTACATCCAAAACACGAGTGCCAGGTGCAAAATCAATTACTTTTGCTATGCCCATTGAATGCAACACATGCCGCTCATACAGATGGTCAATGTCCTTGCGGGAAATTACATTAATGGCTTCGTTCCACGTCCGGTAGAGTGTGTCTAACTTTTCGAGGGCATCAAGCTGTATGTTCGTCAGTGATGGAAAGTAGCGTTTAATCAGTTCCATTGTTTTTCATTTTATAGGGCAATGTAATGCTTACTGTGGTGCCTTCATTCAACTGTGAATTGATTTCCATTATTCCCTCATGAAGTTTCACAATCTTTGCTATAAGCGAGAGTCCAATGCCATGACCGTGCATATGAACTGCATTACTTGCCCGGTAAAACGGTTCTCTGATGAGTTGTAATTCCTCCGGTGATATCCCTATGCCCTTGTCTTCAACCATAATATGAACGCTGTCGGATTTGAAGATAAGTGATACCTTAACAGGCCTGCCCGATGAAAATTTCATCGCATTGTCAATCAGATTGATGAAAATCAGCTTCAACAGGTTTTCGTTGCCATAGAGCGAAAGTTCCTGATCTTCATTTTCCGTTTCATCCAAAATAACGGTGTCAACCAGATTTTCGGGATGCAATACCTGAAATTCCGATTGAGTCTGCAGCAGCAATTCATCCAGTCTTACCGGTTTTATACTCAGTGATCTGATGTCTTGCTCTGAACGTGCAATTTCCAGCAAATTATTGGCCAGCGAAGTCAACCCGCGTGCATCATCCAGCAAGGAGTTAAGTACGGTTTCATATTCCCCGGGTTCTCTTTTCTTCATCAATGCCACTTCAATTTGACTGTTAATGGCTGCCAGCGGCGTGCGCAATTCATGGGAAGCATTGGAAACAAAGCTTTTTTGTATCATAAACGCTTTTTCCAGCCGGTCAAGCATCAGGTTAAAGGTGGTGGCCAGTTGTGAAATTTCGTCATTGCCGTTACCCGCGTTTAACCGCTGATTAAGATTAGATGCGGTAATGGTGGAAACCTGACTCACCACATTGCTAATGGGTGTAAGTGCTTCTTTGGCAAAAACCATACCTATAACAATGGAAGAGACCATAGCTACCACAAGACCTATCATCAATACCAGCAATAAGTTATTAATCCTGGTTTTGCCATAAATGTCAGTTGCAGAAGCAATTACAATAAATCGTCTGAGCCCGTTTGTATAGAGTAATCCCACTGCCTCTCGCTCCCCCTGGCTGAATATGTATTGACCCCGGTTCATAATTTTGGTAATCAGGGCCTCGTCAATGTGAAGGTTTGAAGGTCCGCCGGAAACATAAATGCGGCTCCGCTTAAAGTAATCGAACACCACCACTTCCGCATCGCCCAGTGAGCTATAATTGGAACTGTCAATGATGCGCATCAGGTTGTTGTTGATCTCCTTAACATCAATGAGTAACATGGCGGTATTGATGGCTTTTTCACTCAGGCGGTTGGTAAACTCCTGCTTTCGGTGATTGGCCGAAAACAAAAATACAGCTACCGAAAACACCACCAGGATGGCGCCGGTAAGCATGGCAAACTGCAGACTGAGTTTAGTTCTGATTTGCATCGTCGTCGGCTTTTAATATGTATCCCATGCCGATGTGGGTGTGTATGAGTTTTACCGGATAGTTCTTGTCAATCTTTTTTCTCAGAAAGTTAACATATACTTCAATTACGTTGGTACCGGTATCAAAAGTAATGTTCCAGATGTTTTCGGCAATATCAGCTTTTGAAACTACCTTTCCCTTATTTCGCACCAAAAATTCGAGCAACAGGAATTCCTTGGCCGTAAGATCAATTGAAATGTTACCGCGCTTTACTGTTTTACTGTCCAGATCTATTTCCAGATCAGCTACCCGAAGTACCCGCTGGCTTTTCGGATCAGGTTGAACTCGTTTTAGCAATGCTTTTATGCGTGCAAGCAATTCTCTGAACTCAAAAGGCTTAACAATGTAGTCATCTGCACCCTGATCAAAACCCAGCAGCTTATCCTCGGTACTTCCCATGGCGGTAAGCATGATAATGGGCACCGAAGCGTTTTTCTTGCGGATATGCGCACAAAGCTCATAACCATTAATTTGTGGGAGGTTTATGTCGAGAATGATCACATCATAATCTTTGGCATCACTCAGGCGTTTTCCAATGAAACCATCGTAAGCCACTTCAGTAGTAAATCCATTTTCTTCGAGGCCTTTGCTTATAGAGTCGGCCATTTTAACATGATCTTCAACGATGAGTATTGCTGGTTCGGCCATTTTTATCGGGAGTTTTATTGTAGAATAATCGCACTAAGTTACACTATTTTGAAAGAATCTCAGCCCGGTTGTCTCTTTTTATGTCTTGTGCCTATTGATTGGCTGAATTAATTTGACAAAATTAATAACATTCCTGCAGTAGTATCGTTTAAAATCTGATTGTAGCCTTGTTTCACAGAACGAATAAGGATATTTTGTATTTTTGACCATTATTTTTGAATGATGCTCTGCATATGCGAAAGATAGTTTCCCTCACATTTTTTTTGATGATTGCCTTTGTGTTCACCGGAAATACACAAAATGCTCCATCCAACATTAGTTATACTGAATACATTGAATTATACCGCGATATTGCGGTGAGAAAGATGAAAGAATATGGCATACCGGCCAGCATAACTCTTGCGCAGGGATTGCTGGAGTCAGGGAGTGGTAATTCTAACCTTGCCCGGAATGCCAATAACCATTTTGGCATAAAGTGTCACAAAGAATGGACAGGAGATACTTATATTCAAGACGATGATGCCAAAGATGAATGTTTTCGCAAATATAAATCTGCGGAGGAGTCATTTAATGATCATTCCTATTTTCTCACCTCCCGACCGCGCTATGCCGACCTGTTTAATCTGGAAGTTAAAGATTATAAAGGCTGGGCCTACGGATTAAAGAAAGCGGGTTATGCCACCAATCCGCGGTATGCGGAAATGCTCATCAAGATTATTGAAGAAAATGAGTTATTCCTGTATGATTCAGGAGTAAAAAGGCCATTGGCCAAACACGAACCGGCTCCAAAACCAGCAAGGAAAAAATCTGATCAAACCATGCCTACTGCCGGTTTAAAGCTACTCGCCAATAATCTTAAATATGAAGAAGTGGCTCCGGGAAACCGGGCCATTTACAGTAATAATAATATAAGGCTGACTTTTGCCCGTCAGAATGATGATATTGAAAGGATTGCTGAGGACCTTGGAATTCATACTTTTCAACTGATTAAATATAACGATCTTAAAAAACATGAGCGCATTGAGGAAGGGCAGGCCATTTATGTGGAACCAAAAAAGCGCAAAACCAGCCAAAGTAGTCACCAGGTAAGCCAGGGCGAAACCATGCGTGATATCTCACAATATTATGGCGTTAAATTAAAGCTACTTTATAAATGGAATCAATTGTCTTCAGAAAATGAACCTATGGCCGGGGACAATATTAAATTGAAAAAATAATGACAATAAAATGCTGATAATCAATTGAAAAGAAAATATCTTGTTTTTTTTTATAAAAGAGGGTTACTTTTTCAAATTTTAGTGATAAACACTTGACAACAAATTTTCAAAATCAGTTTTACAATGATCCTGGCATGTCTGCGTAAAACATCCCTGATTTAGAATGGTGGTGTCATGGTTAAATAATATTTGGTTAATAATTTGGTTGAAAAACGCTGTCTCCCGATGGCGTTTTTCTATTTTTAGGCGGTTTGAAAGGGCTAATAGATGCTTAAAAGTTTAATAATAAAAAATTTTATTGCTTTTTTTGTTCTTTGTTTTAGATCTAATCGCCTAATGTACAGAAGGTAAGGTTAAATATTTTAGATTTTTACCGATTAATCTATTTTTTTTTCAAAAAAAGGAGTTACTTTTTTGTTTTTTAGTGATAAACCTTTGACAACAAATTTTAAAATCGGTTTTGCGGAGATCCTGGCATGTCTGCGTCGAACATCCCTGATTTAGAATGGTGGTGTCATGGTTAAATAATATTTGGTTAATAATTTGGTTGAAAAACGCTGTCTGACGATGGCGTTTTTCATTTTATTTTGGCGGACAAGCTTGTTAATACAAAGTATCTTATTTCTCTATGCCGGTGAATTCGGAGGAAACAAAGTTATGAGCAGCGATTTGTCTATTCCGTTAAATAAAAGACTATTTCAGTGTAGTAAATACCGGTTTGTTATTTAAGGAGGTTACCATAACAATCTGCCGGCTTCCGCCTGGATTGAAAATAATGGGGTCAGTATCGCTTCGAAGCTTTTTCAATGGGATCTGTTCGCCCTTACTGTTCATCAGATAAACCAGACCCGACCGGGTATCGCGCACTGCAATCCATCCTTTGCCCAGGGAGGAGGCATACATAAAGGGCTTACCCAGATTGCTTCCCTTTAATTTGAGTTCTACAATACTCTTTTTCATACGGGTGTAAACTCCAAGCTTTTCCTTGCCGGCAAACATGAAATCTATGCTTCCATCTCCATCAAAGTCCGCATATTCAAAGTAAGGATGATCTCCGAAATGCCCGAAAGAGCTAAAGGAAATTACACCGTTATCCGTGATGTATGCAAGTCTGCCATCGTCGGTTGCTGTCAGAAATATGCCTTTCGCATTGGTACGGTTCTCAAATATTCCGGCATGTGCCGACTTTTTGAATCCCTTGTAGATCCTTATTCTTTCCCGGCCGCGTCGGTCTGTAATCAGCAAATTACCATTTGACGAGCTAAAAAACAGGTAATCTTTGCCGGCATTTCGGATAAACTTCGGTGCCATTGACAGTGCATCCGTTTGCGGATTTTGCCAGTCGGGCAATGCTTTTCCATCTGTAGTAATGTTGTGTATCTTCTTTTCAGGGCTTTGATAGATAATGCGATAGTCTTTTCGCCGATCATAATCAAAGAAACCTGATGCACTGCCCACTCCGGCCGGCAGTTTTATTTTCTTTAGCAGGGTTCCTTTCGACGATAGTTGATAAAGGTGATTTTGTCCAATCACAATATAACGCGGTTGATGGCGCTGTGTATATCCGGTAGTGAAGAGTTGACCGGTAAGGGGCTCAGGCGATTGCCATTCAAAAATTTTATTACCCTTATAGTCGTTGATACTCAGCGAATTTTTACCAAAAAAGACAACCTGGCTTTCTCCGGCCTTTTCACCCCCGATAATAAGGGGTGTAAAGAAAATAGCTGTTTCCGAGCCAATGGTCGCCGTAGGTGCAGTACTTACCGACTGATCTGGAATGGAATCTGTAGTTCCATCTTCATTTTTAAGCGCAAGTGATTTTTTGGGCGCTTCAAAATAAAGAGTGCCGCTGCTGTACATAAATGGTTCACCGGCACTTACCTTAAACGAAAGCATCTGGCATCGTTGTAGCCAGGTTATCCAACCATCCGGTTTGCCATTCTTATCTAAAGGGGTATGCATTGCAAAGAAATTAGCTTTTTCCTGAGCGTTGTTTAGCAGTCCGGCTATTGAGGCTGCCTGATCCCGGACTCCGGGTGAATTTAAGGTCTTATCATAATTTTTTAGTGCAGACAAAGAGGAGGAGAATGCGAGTACAGGTGGCCGGTTCAGGCAATAAACGGGAACTTTTGTGTCAAACAGATTTCCAAATAGTTTTTTAAAAAGCTTTTGGTCTGTAACTTTTGCTATCCCGGGTTCTATCGGCTCCAGAAAACGGTTAAGCGCTGAGGCTGTGCTATCCATTTGCTTATTTTCAATCACGATAATTTCCTGCTTATTTTTATCGCTTAGTTTGAAAGAATAATTTCCCAGCCAGGATTCCAAATGCTCCCTAAGTCTGAAAATCTCTTTCGTACCTGAATTGTTTACCAAATCGTAACCAGTAGTATGAATGGTATCACTGCCAATCATTGTTTCCATTGATTTTGACGGATTGCCAAGCAAAAATCCATAGATGGAGGTAATATTTTCCGGAATTCCCATTATCTGCAAAGGCATAGGGACTTCCTGAGAAAATAGCGCTATGGGATGTGATGTGCCGGTAAATCCATTGAGCAGCAGTTTGTCCTTTCTTATGGTGAGGTCAAGGGTGGTCCAGCCTTTCTTAAACAGAGCGGCCGGTGTTTCGGCAGGTCCTTTCCCTAAAAGCAGGCCAATCAGCTCAGGCGAACGGATAATCAGTGATGCATCCACCTTTTTACCGGAAGTCCGGGCAAGGGCCATAAAGAGTTCATCATGAAGTAGATTGGACTTCGTTTTCATGGCTCCAAGCGACGAGCGTAACAGTGCTTCATCCGGGCTTAAGCAAAGTAAACCCTTATAAATAAAGTAATGTACACATTTTCCTCTCCGGCAAAATGTGTAAAAGTCGGCAACGGAGTGATTTACTTTCGAAAAGTCATAGCCCCGGTTTTCAGCCCAGGCTTTACAATGGCGGTTGAACTTATCCGGACTTTGTTTGCCAATGCTGAACGCCAGCAGCCACTGTTGATTCCCTGCACTATCGGGCACGAAACCTGTCATAAAGGGTTTGCTTTCCAACAGATTTCTAAATAGTTCATCTTCAGCACCTAATGAGTCGGCTATGGCGGTAGTCTGCTCAAACCCTGACTTACTTTCAGGATCGGATAAAACTTCGCTTAATCCCGAAGCACGGGTGGTGGCTATAAAATCAGCAGCATTGGTGGCACCGATTACCATTTGGGTGTTGCCGGGGAAAGCTTCAGGCAGTTGAGCTACCGGGGATTTTATAAACAGGTAATAACCTCTGATCTGAACAAATACGAACACTACTAAAATTAATGCAGCGAGGTAAAGCAGGTATTGAATTTTTTTATTCATGGGAGATGTCATCATAGATGCCCAAATGTACTTCAAAATGGAGTTCATAATTTAGCCGCGATGAGTAACTAATCAACAATGCATTGTTTATAACATTTCGGATTTTTTATGTAGATGAAAAAAAATGCTTAGCTTTGAATGATAATTCTTTTTCAATGATTTCTGCACATTCTTTAACCTCACTTCTTGAAGTGTTGCTGGTGGCTGCACTTTTAAGCCTTTTTACGGGTGCTTCAGCGCAAATGTATGATTATAGTATAAAGGAAGACTGCCTTTCGCGAAGTGGTTTCGAATATGGCGCCGTAGCCGGATTTTATCTGCCCGGAAAAGGCTCGGCCCATTTTTATTCAGGTAAACCTGGAGAGGAGAATAATGTGGAATATATATTTAAAAACAAAACTTGGTATGAAGAAATATATCGCAATCTCGATGCACATTATAAGGTCTATATCAAGGGTTATCCTGATAATATAAAATACACACCAGCCTTTGAATTTGGCATGTTTTTTAGTTATAATTTTAATTGTCGCACTAGTTTGTATTTTCAGTTTTCCTATGTAAGACTTCTAGTCAAAGACATTATTACATTACAGGTGGACTCAATTACTTATCTTGCCGAGCCCGACATTCGGCTTTTTGGCATCAGGGGAGAGGAAGAGCGTAACATATTAGATGTGGCTGTGAATCATTATTTTGGCAATAGTCCTGTAATCAGGCCTATGATCGGTCTGGGCATCAATATGAACAATACGCTGGTTAAGAAGCATGTTTTGCGTATTGCCGACAAAGATTATAATCTGGTAAACGTGTATGGAAACCGGCCTTACATTCCCGGAGGCACACAGCAGGGATACGATATCCGGCAGGGAGGTATCGGTTTTGGAGTATTTGCTACGGTGGGTGCCCGCCTCGAATTCAGCAAATTGGTAGCGATTGAACCCGGGTTTACCTTTTATTATAAGCAGATAAATCTTGAATCAGCCAAAGGGTTTTATCCCCAGTACAATCTGTTTGTTCGCCTGTGTTTTCGCGATCTGATTTCTTTCAACGATTAGAGCTGGCTTCAGCGGATTCCGGGTATAGTTAACTGATGGTGATTGAATGATAACCGATGCCAGGGCGTGAGGCCGTTATTCATAATAGCCGATCGATGTTCCCGCGTAGGATAACCCATGTTGTGTGCCCATCCATAACCGGGAAATTCTGCATCGAGTTGCTGCATAAATTCATCCCGGTGGGTTTTGGCCAATATGGAGGCCGCGGCAATGGATAGGTAAAGGCCGTCACCACCAACCACACATTGATGAGGGATACCGGGGTATTCAATAAAATAATTGCCGTCAATCAATAGCAGTGCCGGAGGAATGGATAATTCATTTACTGCCAGATGCATGGATCGTATGCTGGCTTGCAGGATATTGATCTGGTCAATTTCAGCAGGTGAAACCGAAGCTACTTTCCAGCAAATGGCGTATTTTTCAATGTCAATTCTTAACCTGTTACGCTGGCGTACAGAGAGTTTCTTGGAATCGTTCAGTTCGCTGTTGCGATACTTAGCGGGCAAAATAACGGCAGCCGCATACACGGGACCGGCCAGACAGCCCCTTCCGGCTTCATCACAACCGGCTTCCATGATTTTTCCCGACTTTGAAAATCTTAATTTTAACATATCAGGCAAAAATTCTTCCCAGGGCAGCAAGGATCAGGAATAGGCCAAAAGCAATTTCATAAATAAGCATTCTTGCTTTGAGTTGATAAATTACAAAAACAAACATCATAGAAAGTGACACATACACCAACGGCAGAAGCATGGGCGATTTGTAACTCAGCAGAATAAGCGATGCAATACCTGCCCATTGAAATTGAGTAACCAGCCACATTCGTTTGCGAACTGCAATCAACTTATCGCCTATGCCCGAAAGTACCCTGAAAAATACCATCAGCCACAGTAATATCAACGAAACTATTGTGATCATGTTCAACATACTTACCGGGCGGAACAACAGGGTATAATTTTGAATGTAGAGCACATATCTATCCCAAAAAAGCCAGAGCTGGTCAGTAAAAAAGAGATAAACTCCAAGGTAGAAATAGGGTACCAGTATGCCCGCTATGGAAATTATCCATTCTCGCCAGGCGGTGATGCGTAGGGTGAAAAATCCCAGCCATACGAAAAGTAAAAGAAAAAGTATGGTTTCAGGAATAAAAAATGAAGCCACTCCAATGCTAATGGTCGCGGTCATCACATCGCTGTATGGATGTGATTTCATATACATATTCATTAAGCTGTTCAGCGAAATCAACAGTAGCAGGGTTACTAAAAGACCATAAAACAGAAAACTGCTTGCCGGTGTAAACCACGAAAGGAGGATAAAGACCAGGGCTCCCAAGAAAGATTGGTTGGGAATAAGGTCACGCTTAACCAATATAATATTGATAAACAGCGCGATAAGCAGCAATAAGCCCGCATTTAAAAATTGCAGGGTTTCCGGCTGGGATGGAAGTAATGAGGGCGGTAAAATTGCCGGCCAGACATCCGCTGAATTTAACAGAATAACTCCAAAAGATCCAGTGGGGGTAAAAGCCACAAAAACAGCTCCTGCTATGGCTAACAGCAGATGAAGTGCGAAGTCGGCTTTTGACAATCTGCGCAACATTTTAATTTTGTTTCATAAGGTCCAACCCAATGTCAGTACGGTAAGTTTTTCCTAAAAAGTCAATGATACCTGCATTTTGATAACACAATCTGCGGGCTGATTCAATATCAGTTCCCATACTGGTTATGCCCAATACCCTGCCTCCGGCGGTATAAGTAGCTTCGCTCTTTTCATCCATCATGGTGCCTGCATGAAACACGACCACCCCTTTTGATTTATCCAATCCGAATATCTCAAGCCCTTTGGGATAATCGCCGGGATAGCCTGCTGAAACAAGCATTACAGTAAGCGCATATCCGGGATCAAAATTTATGTGTTGCTTGTTCAGGGTTTTATCTCTCAACGACAGCAATACAGGCATCAGGTCGGAGGTAATTCTGGGCATTACAGATTCGGTTTCCGGGTCGCCAAGCCTCACATTGTATTCAATAACAAAGGGATTGCCTTCCACATTGATGAGCCCGACAAAAACGAAGCCCTTGTATAGTATGTTGTCTTTCTTCAATCCATCAATGGTGGGCTGTACGATGCGGTCAATTACTTTTTGCATAAATTCTTCATCGGCAAAGGCTACCGGGGAAACAGAACCCATACCCCCGGTATTGGGCCCTTTATCCCCGTCTCCTATACGTTTGTAGTCCTTTGCCTCAGGAAGCAGTTTCCAGTGGGTGCCATCGGTAACCACAAACAATGATAATTCGCTGCCCTGAAGAAATTCTTCGATAACCACCTTATCGCATGATTTGCCGAAGCGTTTTTTCAGGAGCAATTCTTCCAGTTCACGGTAAGCCTCGCTGATGTTTTCGCATATTAAAACGCCCTTACCTGCGGCCAGACCGTCAGCTTTAATTACGTACGGCGGATGCATTTCAAAAAGGTATAATTTGGCCTCTTCGAATTCTTCTGCAGTAAAAGTGCGGTAACGGGCCGTTGGAATCTGATGCCGGCTCATGAATGCCTTGGCAAAATCTTTGCTGCCTTCAAGCTGTGCCCCTTTGCTGCCCGGGCCTATCAGATGGATATGTTGAAGCAACGGGTCCGCTTCGAAAAAATCAACAATACCATTTACTAAGGGTTCTTCGGGACCAACAATCAGCATTTGAATGTCGTGGTGCAGGCAGGCCCTTTTAATGGCGCTGAAGTCGTTGATACCAATGGGCAGGTTTATGCCAGAGGAACGGGTGCCTGCATTGCCCGGAGCAATATAAAGCTGAGTAATAAGCGGCGATTGAGAAAGTTTCCAGGCCATCGCATGTTCACGACCTCCCGAACCCAGCAGCAAAACATTCATAGCATTTTTTTTGCAAAGAAAAGCTTATTTTTTCGAAGGTGCAGTTTTTTTGGGGATATTAGATGAGCAAAATAAATCACTATAACAAAACACCCGCAGTTTTGAGTGCTGCGGGTGCTTAATCAGGTTGGATTATCTGGCGGTTTCCAGCCGTTTTTTTTCGGCCAGCTTTTTCAGTATTTCTTCTTGTAATGCTTTACTTACCGGCATGTACTGGTAAAATTCCATTGAGTAATTGGCCCTGCCGCTGGAGAGGTTACGCAAGGTAGTAGCATAGCCGAACATCTCCTGTAAAGGAACATATCCATTGAGCTTTTGCGAGCCTTTACGGTGACGACGCATGGATTCTATCTTACCACGTCTTTTGTTGAGGTTACCCACAATGTCACCGATGAATTCATCCGGCGTATTCACTTCTATTTTCATCACCGGCTCAAGTAAAACCGGCGTTGCCTTCATAAATCCTTGCTTAAAGGCAATAGACGCACAGGTCTGGAAGGCAAAATCGGAAGAGTCAACGGGGTGGAACTGACCATCCAGCAATACTACCTTTACGTCAACTACCGGGAAACCGGCAAGCACACCAATAGCCATGGTTTTAACAATGCCTTTATTAACAGAAGGAATATATTCGGTGGGAATGGAACCGCCCTTTATCTTGTCAAGGTATTCATAACCCAGGCCTTCGTTGGGTTCCAGACGAATGTAAACCTGAGCAAACTGACCTTTGCCACCGGTTTGTTTTGAATGGCGATATTCCACCTCAACTTCCTGTGAAATGGTTTCGCGGTATGCAACAGAGGGCTCACCTACCACTACCGGAATTCCAAATTCGGATTTTAAACGATCTACCAGAATTTCAAGGTGAAGTTCACCCATACCGGCGATGACCGTTTCCTCAGTTTCATCATCAAAGCGTGCGTGGAAAGAGGGATCTTCGTTTATCAGTTTTGACAGAGCTTCACCAAGTTTACTCTGATCTTTCCGTGTTTCGGGATTAATTTTTAATTCTATAACACTGGGTGGAATATGAATGGACTCCAGATGTAACTGTTCGTCCATATCGCAAAGGGTATCACCTGTTTTGGTAAGTTTGAGGCCGATAAGGGCTACGATGTCTCCGGGGCCGGCCGAAGTAATTTCTAAGCGTTCTTTCGCGTGTATCTTGAGGATACGTCCGATACGTTCGGGCTTGCCTTTGGTGGAGTTCATCACCTGCATGCCGCTGCGCAGGGTGCCGGAATATATGCGGATAAAAGTTTGCTGTCCAACGTAAGGATCGTGAATTAGTTTAAATGCCAGAGCAGCAAAGGGCTCTTTGGGCGATGGATTGCGAACACGGGTTTTTTCGTGATCATCCACATCCATACCCACAGTGGGTCCGATATCCATGGGAGAGGGGAGGTAAGCGACTACTGCATCGAGCAGTTGTGCGATACCTTTGTTTTTATAGGCTGCTCCGCAAAGTACGGGGGTAATCAATAACTTAAGCGTGGCTTCCCGCGCTGCTGACATCAGCAATTCCTCCGAAATATCTTTGTCTTCCAGAAAGCTGTCAAGGATCTCCTCATTGAATTCAGCCAGTTTTTCTATGAGTATGCTCCTATATTCACGGGCCTGGGCCAGCATGTTTTCCGGAATCTCCGATACAATGGTTTTTACATCCTCAAAGGTGTACATTTTCATGGCAATCAAATCAATGATGCCATTGAAGTGCTCTTCCTGTCCAACCGGAATCTGAAATGCTACTGCGTGAGCATCAAGATTCTGGTTCATCTGTGAGATTACATCCAGAAAATCGGCACCGGTACGGTCCACCTTATTCACGAAAGCAATTCTGGGTACTTTGTAACGCTCGGCCTGGTTCCATACCGTTTCACTCTGAGGTTCAACGCCACCAACGGCACAAAACAATGCTACCATACCATCAATTACCCGCAACGACCGCTCTACTTCTACCGTGAAATCAACGTGGCCGGGCGTATCAATAATATTGACCTGGTAATCCTTCCAGATACATGAAATGGCAGCAGAAGCAATGGTAATGCCCCTTTCCTGCTCTTGTTTCATAAAATCCATGGTGGCCTGCCCATCGTGGGTTTCTCCTACTTTACGGTTTACTCCGGTAAAAAACAGGAGACGCTCAGTAGTTGTTGTCTTACCCGCATCAATATGCGCAGCAATGCCAATATTCCTTAATTTGTTTAAAATCATTACTAAAAGTTGAAAAAAAAATGATTAAATGAGGCTCAATAGCACAGAAGCAATTCTTGCAAATGGTTGCTTATCAAATTGATATACAGAGTAATAAATGCAGGGAAGTGCGAAAGAAACCTGGCCCAAAATGGGGTGCAAAGGTAAAAGATTTTTTATTTCACCTAACGTAACAGATAAATTTTATTTTATGCTTTATTTTTAAGTCTTTTTATTTCAATTTAGCATTAGTCCGAAGAACTCTTGAAATTCTCCGCTTTCTCGATAAAAAAACGAGACAAGCTACTCAGAATGACAGTATGTTGTCCCCCCTAAACTCTAAAAAAATCAAACAATGGCTTGTCATTCAGAACGCAACGAAGTAATGAATTTCATGCTTTAATAAATATTTTGTCGGAGAATAGTGATTCAATTTATTCGCATTTATTGTTAAATTTGTAAAATTCGCCAGATGTGCAATTGAGATTACATCATGCTGAGGGTTTAAACTTTCTTTCAGTTTGCCTGGTTGTGAAAGAAGAAACCAATGAAAGCTCAGATTTCTTTCGGGATAATAATTTATTAATGTAACCATCTTATAAAATGCCTGTCTAACTTTAAAACAGCACATAAATAATGTCGGAAAGGGTTTTTAAGTTTTTGCGGTTTCGCTGGGAGGCTATCGTTTGGATAGCAGCACTTATTTTGCTGGCCACGATGTCACCTGTCAACGAACATGCAAGCCTTTGTCCGTTTAATGCATTCGGACTGGGCTTTTGTCCGGGTTGCGGTCTGGGTCATGGCATAGCTTTTTTATTCAGGGGCGAATTTCAGGCTTCCTTTATGGCTCATCCGCTGGCACTGCCTGCTGTTATAATACTAACGTTGAGAATTGTACATATTTTCAGAACACCACTTCCGGTTATTCACCTTTAAAATCATAATCCTATGGCAAACGTTTTACTTCATCTTCCCGAAATTCAAGGCATTGAGCTTAATTACATCCAGACACTGATCAAAGATTTTAGTGACAAAGAGGCTCAGACTTTCGCAAGCATCTACCGCTCCCGGCGCAAAGATCCCCAGCTTATTTTGCTTACCTGTCTGGTTGGTTTCCTGGGCTTTGCGGGCATACATCGCTTTCTCACCAATCAGATCGGCATGGGGATACTCTACTTTTTTACGGCTGGCTTGTGCTTTATTGGTACCATTATAGATGCCGTAAACTATCAAAACCTGGCATTTGAATTCAATCATAAAATAGCGATTGAAATAGCTCCACTGGTTAAAAATATGACAATCCAATAAGGAATTTACTTCTTAAGAGGTAATGAGTTGACCCGTAATCTGGCTGAGGTTGTCCAGCCGATGCTTTAGCATATATTCTTTTATGCCTTGCACAATTTTTGTGGTCACAGCAGGGTCAATGAAGTTGGCGGTTCCTACCTGAATGGCCGTAGCACCGGCGAGCATAAATTCAATGGCATCGTTGGCACCGGAAATTCCTCCTATGCCGATAACGGGAATTTTAACTGCATTGGCCACCTGCCATACCATGCGTAGCGCAATGGGTTTTATGGCGGGTCCTGATAGGCCCCCGGTAATGGTGCTCAATACCGGTTTCCGTGTTTCGGCATTGATGGCCATGCCCAGTAAGGTGTTTATTAAGGATAAAGCATCCGCGCCGGCTGCTTCCACTGCAAGCGCAATTTCAACGATACTGGTAACATTGGGTGAAAGCTTAACAATCAGCGTTTTGTCATAAACTTCACGCACGGCCTGGGTTACAGCGATGGCTGAAGGGCAACTGGTGCCAAAAGCCATCCCGCCTTCCTTTACATTGGGGCAGGAAATGTTCAGTTCAATGGCGGCAATGTGGCTGAGTTTATTCATTTTTTCAGCCACCTCAACATAACCTTCAACTGTAGAATCTGAAACGTTTGCTATGATGTTAGTATTGTATTTTTCCAGTGTGGGATAGATGTGCCGAACAAAATGATCAATGCCTTTGTTTTGCAAACCTACTGCATTGAGCATACCCATAGCAGTTTCAGCCATTCGCGGGTAAGGGTTGCCTTCGCGGTGTTTTGAGGTAGTCGCTTTTACAATAACTCCACCCAGAGCATTAACATCAATAAAATCGTCGTATTCATGACCATAGCCAAAGGTTCCTGACGCTGTTAGCACCGGGTTTTTCAGGTTCAGGTCGTGTATTTTTACCGAGAGGTCCGGGAAAGTGCTCATTTTGCTGATTTTACTGGCTGTTATTTTCCACAGTGCAGCTTACTTCTATGCCTTTGGTCCATCCTTTAAGCTCGCGTGAATCAAATACCGGGCCCTCGGTGCACACACACTGATTTCCCTGATTGGTTTCAACCACACAGCATAAGCAGGCTCCGATGCCGCAGGCCATGGTATTTTCAAGAGAAACTTCACAGATTATACCGGCCCTTTCGGCGATATGTGCCACTGCCCGCATCATTCCATCCGGACCGCAGCAATATATACGGTCAAATTGTAGTTTGCCTTTTGAAAGAATGGAGTGTTGCGTAACCATGCCCTTTTCTCCATCCGTGCCATCTTCGGTTGAAACGGCAACACGCCCAAAGTTCTGGTATTCCTTTTGAAGCAAAATATCCGTGGCAGACCTTCCTCCAATGAGTATGGTAACATCGTTTCCCCGCTTTGAGAGTTGTTCCGCAAGAAAATATAGCGGCGCTATACCACAGCCACCGCCAACGAGCAATGTCTTTTTATTGGAAACCAGTGTAAACCCCTTTCCCAACGGAAGCATTACGTTGAGTATTTCTCCTTTTTTTAGTGCTGACAGGGCCTTGGTGCCTTCGCCCACGGTTTTTATGAGTAGGTGCATGCTATTGGCTGCATGGTCGAAGCGATGGATTGAAAAAGGTCTGCGCAGATACGTGTCCGGTTGATTTTCCACCTTCACTTCAGCAAATTGTCCGGGAATCATGGCTGGCAATGGAAACTCACTGCTCAGCTCAATCAGATGATGACTGGCGTTGAGCCGGGTGTTGCTGACTACATTTAAATCGAGCAGTTGTTTTTTCATTTCCATAGACGGAGTTAAAAAAAAGTCCGTAACTCATTACGGACAGTTCAATACTAAGCCTCAGCTTCAGCATTGCCGGTATCCGGATCAACGGATGCTTCAGCAGCATCATCCGTGGATTCGGGTTCAGCCGCCTGCGCTTCTTCCGTAAAGTCGAGCAGATCATGCTGCAGTAAAAGGTTGTACCACGACACTACTTTCTGCATATGTGAAACATACACCCTTTCCTTATCATAATCAGGAATCATTTTATTGAAAAACTCCTTTAAGCCGGTGTTGTCATTTTTGAAGTCAGGAGCCGGTTTGGTCTCCAGCTTTTCATAAAACGCTTTCAGAATTTCTTTCAGCGGTTTATCTTCGCTTTCGGTAAAGATGCTGATCTCTTCCAGCGAACTGATCTTTTCGTGGGTAAATGCCTGAAAGCGCTTCTGATCAACGATTGATTCAACGATGATGCCATTTTTAGCCTGACCAACCAGCTTGTAAAGACCTGGTTTTCCGGCAATGGCCATGATTTCTTTCAAATCCATAGGAATGCTTGATTATTTTTGACAAAAGTAAACATTATCGGGAATAATGAAAATTCTTTCTCAGATTAGCTTGTAATTGCGATACTCCCCGATGCGCCACCCTGAAACCTGTTCAATACCATGCAATAGTTTTGATTTTAAAGGGAGCTTTGTTTTTGTCGGATCAAAACTAAACTGCCAGTTGCTGCGGGCAATGCGCGGTTTCATCACTTCAGGATGTTCACCCCGGAAGTGAGCCAGGGAATCTATCTGTGAATAATCAAATTCATCTACTTTCGGAATTTTCTTTTCCACCCAGGCATCATCGTGCCAGAGTTTATGAAAATATTCCTGCTTTGCCTGCTGAAGCTGTGGCGGTTTTACCCAACCATAATGATACATGGTGGCCTCAGTCCGCTTTACCTGAAGCGGGCGGTTGTGTTTACGGAAACCCTGTGCATCGCGGTATGATCGTATGGATTTATCGTTTCGGACAATGCGAACTTCATTACGATACCAGCGCCGGCTGTCGCCAACATAATCATACGAGCCATAAAAGTGACAGTATTTCAGGAGTAAACCTTCTACTTCTGGATTGTCTTTCCACTTGAGCATGTCGGCTTTTAAGGTCTCCAGGTATTGCTCATGCAACACTTCATCACCCTGTATGTAAAAAGCCCAGTCGCTTTCAGGATCAAGTGCATCCAATGCTTTGTTGGTTTCTACCGCCAATACCCTTCCGCCCTCGCGCAGGGTGTCGTCCCAGATGGTGTCAATAATCCGAATCCTTTTGGAATCAATCTGTTGGATCAAATCCCGGGTGCCATCTTCGGAGTTACCGACGGCAACAACGAACTCATCACACAGTGGCAGGACAGAAGTGATGGCTTCCACCACCGGATAATCAAATTTAATGGCATTGCGGATAAAGGTAAATCCTGAAACTTTCATAACCGATGAATAAACTGATGCAAAAGTAAGATTTTTACTGTGGGTTAGAATCGGTATAAGCCTTCGGCATAAATTTACTACTTTTGCACCTCGCTGAATAAATCGAAAAACACATGGATATTCCCGCCAAATATGACCCGAAGGGTATTGAAGATAAATGGTATAAGTACTGGCTCGATAAGAATTTTTTCAGATCGGTCCCCGATGAAAGGGAGCCCTATACCATTGTGATACCTCCACCCAATGTTACCGGCGTGTTGCATATGGGCCACATGCTCAATAATACTATTCAGGATGTATTGGTTCGCCGTGCACGGATGCAGGGTTACAATGCATGCTGGCTTCCGGGCACTGATCATGCTTCTATTGCTACAGAGGCAAGGGTAGTGGCCAGGCTTAAGGAACAAGGTATTAAAAAAAGTGACCTTACCCGCGAAGCCTTTCTGGAGCACGCCTGGGAATGGAAGGAAAAACATGGTGGCATCATCCTGGAGCAGCTTAAAAAGCTGGGCGCTTCCTGCGATTGGGAACGTACCCGGTTCACTATGGACGAAAGCATGTACGAATCGGTCATTGATGTTTTTATTGATCTTTACAACAAAGGACTGATTTATCGCGGTGTGCGCATGGTGAATTGGGATCCCAAAGCTTTGACTGCACTTTCGGATGAAGAGGTTATCTTTAAGGAAGTTAAATCTAAACTTTACTATGTAAGGTATAAGGTTGAAGATACGAAAGATGAATGGGTTACAGTCGCAACCACCCGCCCTGAAACCATTCTCGGCGATACAGCAGTGTGTTTTCACCCCCAGGATGAACGCTATACACATCTGATTGGTAAAAAAGTACTGATTCCCTTACTACAAAAAGCTATTCCCCTGATTCAGGATGAATATGTTGATCGCGCATTTGGTACCGGATGTCTGAAAATTACACCGGCTCACGACATTAATGATTATACCATTGGCCTGAAGCATAACCTGGAAAGTATTGACATTTTTAACGATAACGGCACCTTAAACGAAAAGGCCAGACTTTATATAGGGCAGGACCGGTTTAAGGTGCGTGAACGTATTGTCGAGGACCTGCTGAATCATGGCCACATTCAAAAAATTGAGGATTATACCAATAATGTGGGTTTCTCTGAACGCACCGATGAGGTGATAGAGCCTAAACTGTCGGTACAATGGTTTCTGAAGATGGCTGATATGGCCAAACCTGCCCTGGATGTGGTAATGAACGATGTTATACATTTCCATCCGGAAAAGTTTAAAAATACTTACCGTCACTGGATGGAAAACGTGCGTGACTGGTGTATTAGCCGGCAGTTGTGGTGGGGACAACGGATCCCTGCCTGGTATCTGCCTTCAGGCCAGACCATTGTAGCGCGCACTGCCGCCGAAGCCCTGGAAAAAGCCCGGGAACTCACCGGCAATGCTGCCATTCTGGAAAAGGACCTGAAACAGGATGAAGACGTACTTGACACATGGTTCTCCTCCTGGCTGTGGCCCATTTCGGTGTTTGATGGCATCCGGCATCCGGATAATCCTGATATTAAATATTACTATCCAACCAACGACCTGGTGACTGCTCCGGAGATACTGTTTTTCTGGGTAGCCCGTATGATTATGGCCGGATTGGAATATCAACAGGAAATACCTTTTAAGAATGTGTATCTCACCGGCATTGTTCGCGATAAGCTGGGCAGGAAAATGTCGAAATCATTGGGTAATTCACCTGATCCATTGGATTTGATCAGCAAATACGGTGCTGATGGGGTGCGTGTAGGCATGCTGCTTACTTCACCTGCCGGCAACGATTTGCCCTTTGATGAGAGTCTTTGCGAACAGGGCAGGAATTTCAGCAATAAAATATGGAATGCCCTGAGGCTGGTTAAAGGTTGGGAAGTGGACGAAAAACTGCAACAACCTGAATATGCTGCCGTCTCGGTTGCATGGTTTGGTCAGCGTTTTAATGAAGCCCTGGCACAGATTGAGGATCATTTCTCCAGATATCGATTGTCAGATGCCTTAATGGCCGCCTATAAGCTGGTATGGGACGACTTTTGCTCCTGGTATCTGGAAATGATTAAACCTGCGTATCAGCAGCCGGTTGACCCCATTACTCTGGAAGCTACCGTGGAATATTTTGAAAAGCTGATGCTGGTATTGCATCCGTTTATACCATTCATCACTGAAGAAATCTGGCAAATACTCCAATCCCGTGCCGATGGTGAAAGTGTAATGGTTAGTCCCATGCCTGTTGCTGAAAAGTATGAGCAAACTGTACTTGATCAGTTTGAGCATGCAACACAGGTTGTGAATGCCATCCGGAACTTCCGCAAGGAGAAAAACCTGCCGTTAAAGGAGCCCCTGGAGTTACTGGTAAAAGGCGGTGAAGGAGGTCATAAATTTGATCCCATCATCCTCAAACTAGCCAACCTTTCAGCGATTACGCCGGTGCAGGAAAAACCGGAAGCGGCCACCGGTTTCCTTGTTAAAGCTACTGAATATTTCATTCCGCTAAGCGGCAGTCAGGATGTGGAAGCCGAGAGGGAAAAACTACAGAAAGAGTTGGATTATACCCGCGGTTTCCTTGATTCAGTGATGCGAAAACTTGGCAATGAAAAATTTATATCCAACGCTAAACCAGACATTGTTGAAAATGAGATCAAAAAGCAAAACGATGCCCTTACCCGTATTGAATTGTTGGAGTCGCAGTTGAAAATGCTTTAATTCTTGAACAAAAGCTCTTTTCTGGTGTTTTTTACTCATTGAAACTGATAATTTAAGTTTTTTTGGCGCGCTTTTGTCAGTTGAACAATAAATAAACTATTTTTGCGCTTATTTTTAATTTTTTATTCCATCATGAAAACAGGAAAAGTAAAATTCTTCAATGAATCAAAGGGTTACGGATTTATTCTTGACGAAGAGTCCGGAAAAGAGTATTTCGTTCACGCAACTGGTCTTATCGATCGCGTAAATGAAGGCGACAGTATAACCTTTGAACTTCAGGAAGGCAAGAAAGGCTTAAACGCTGTAAATGTTAAACTAGCTTAACTTTACATAACTTGCGCATTGGTCTTGAGCCCCGCCAATTGGTGGGGCTTTTTTAATCTTATACTGCGAACAATAAAGCTGCAACATGTCAATACTTTTTAAACCATTAAATCTGCGTGACATTACTTTCCGTAACCGAATAGGCATATCACCTATGTGCCAGTATTCTTCACGGGATGGAGTAGCCAATCACTGGCATCTGGTTCATTTGGGAAGCCGGGCGGTGGGCGGGGCCGGGCTTATCATGCAGGAAGCCACATCAGTTTCGCCCGAGGGTCGCATTTCTCCGGGCGACCTGGGATTATACAACGATGTCCAGCAAGAGGCGCTTAAACCCATTGTTGAATTTATAAAGCTGCATGGGGCCACACCGGGTATCCAACTTGCCCACGCAGGGCGAAAGGCCGGCTGTGCGGTTTCCTGGGAGGGTGGGGGAAAACTCCCGGTTGAAAAGGGCGGCTGGCAAACAGTGGCTCCCTCAGCCATACCTTTTAAGCCCGGCGATATCACACCGTTGGGACTGAATAATGACGGCATTCATCAGGTTGTTGAAGATTTTAGGGCAGCAACCAGTCGTGCGTGGGAAGCTGGTTATGAAGTAGTTGAAATTCACGCGGCACATGGCTACCTTATCCATCAGTTTCTTTCGCCGCTTTCAAACCATCGTAGTGACCTTTATGGCGGTAGTTTTGATAATCGCATCCGGCTTTTGCTGGAAGTGGTACAGGCGGTTCGCGGGGTTTGGCCTGAAGGCCTGCCGCTGTTTGTGCGCATTTCGGCCACCGACTGGGCGGAAGGCGGCTGGAATCCTGAAGAATCCGTTAAACTCTCTGCCATCCTTAAAACCAAAGGTATTGATATGATTGATTGCTCTTCGGGAGGGCTGGTGCCTGATGCAGTCATTCCATTTGAGCCTGGCTATCAGGTGGTTTTTGCCGATAAGATTAAACATCAGGCTGGCATACCAACGGCTGCCGTAGGTTTGATTACATCCGCTCATCAGGCTGAAGAAATTCTCTCTTCTGAAAAGGCTGATCTGATTCTGATTGGCAGGGCTTCACTGGCTGATCCTTATTTCCCCTTGCATGCCGCCAGAATTCTTGGAAGTGAAGTACAATGGCCGCTGCAGTATTTAAGAGCGAAGTAGATTGTTTTTAGTTTTATTCATCCGTTTTTAATTATTTTGTTGGAATAAGGGATCAATCAGGTGAAGTGAGGAGGACAGATGATAAGTCAGTGTTCTGATTTAAAGTTCTTTTTATCCGTGCGTTGAACAGAATCCGGCAGCACTTGTTTCATCAAAAAAATACCATGAATCTTTCTGATATCCGTTTGAACTATGCCAAAGGTGCACTTGATGAGCAAAGTGTTGGTAACGATCCTTTTGAATTTTTTGGGCAATGGCTGCAACAGGCCATTGCCTCCCTGGTAAGCGAGCCAACGGCCATGGTGCTTTCAACTGTTGATAAGGATAGCCTGCCCAGATCCAGGGTGGTGTTGCTTAAAGAGTTGAAAGACAATTCATTGGTCTTCTTTACCAATTATCACAGTGCCAAGGGCAGGCAAATGGAGTTAAACCCAAAGGTGGCTGCTCTTTTCTTTTGGCATGAGCTGGAGCGACAAGTAAGGATCAATGGAGTTGTTTCTAAAATTCCGGATAGCGAATCAGATGCCTATTTTAATAGCCGTCCCCGAGAGAGCAGGATTGGCGCGATAATTTCACCGCAAAGTCAGCCCATTGAGGATAGGGGAGTGTTGGAGAAAGATTTCACGGAAATGATGAGCAGGGGAGAGGACTACCCAATCCAACGCCCGGAACACTGGGGCGGTTATGCCATCACAATAGAAGAAATTGAATTCTGGCAGGGCCGACCAGGCCGACTGCATGATCGTATCCGGTTTCGCCAACAGAAAGATGGAAGTTGGATGAAAGAACGGTTGGCGCCTTAAACCGAGCAGCACCGTACTTATACCCTCCCCAGTCTCCCAATGAAAAGAGAGTAAACGGATTCTACACTTTTACCCT
>JAVEQP010000001.1:74577-84260 GCA_034007585.1 Lentimicrobium sp.
TTTCGCCAACAGAAAGATGGAAGTTGGATGAAAGAACGGTTGGCGCCTTAAACCGAGCAGCACCGTACTTATACCCTCCCCAGTCTCCCAATGAAAAGAGAGTAAACGGATTCTACACTTTTACCCTTCCCAGCCCTCCCTAAGAATAGGGAGGGAGCAGATTCTGCCCTTATGTGAATAGTTGATTTGTTGAGTTGTTGATTTGTTGATTTGTTGAGGGAGTGGATTCTGCTTCTATTAGTTTTAACCGGTTAGGTTCTCCCCCTGTTTGCAGGGGGAGTTAGAGGGGGTAAATAACGTAGCTCCGTCCTTTTACCCTCCCCAGCCGTTACTATGAATAAGGAGGGAGTGGATTCTGCCCTTATGTGAATAGTTGATTTGTTGAGTTGTTGATTTGTTGAGGGAGTGGATTCTGCTTCTATTAGTTTTAACCGGTTAGGTTCTCCCCCTGTTCGTAGGAGGAGTTAGAGGGGGTAAATAACGTAGCTCCGTCCTTTTACCCTCCCCAGCCCTCCCTATGACTAGGGAGGGAGTGGATTCTGCCCTTATGTGAATAGTTGATTTGTTGAGTTGTTGATTTGTTGAGGGAGTGGATTCTGCCCTTATGTGAATAGTTGATTTGTTGAGTTGTTGATTTGTTGAGGGAGTGGATTCTGATCCTATTAGTTTTAACCGGTTAGGTCCTCCCCCTGTTCGTAGGGGGAGTTAGAGGGGGTAAATAACGTAGCTCCGTCCTTTTACCCTCCCCAGCCCTCCCTATGACTAGGGAGGGAGTGGATTCTGCTCCTATGTGAATAGTTGATTTGTTGAGTTGTTGATTTGTTGAGGGAGCAGATTCTGCTCCTATTAGTTTTAACCGGTTAGGTCCTCCCCCTGTTCGTAGGGGGAGTTAGAGGGGGTAAATAACGGGCGGTTATGCCATCACAATAGAAGAAATTGAATTCTGGCAGGGTCGTCCGGGCCGACTGCATGATCGTATTCGGTTTCGCCAACAGAAAGATGGAAGTTGGATGAAAGAACGGTTGGCGCCTTAAGTCGAAAGGTGCACTTTTAAATCCGCGGTAAGTTGCGTGATTTGGTCTTCGGTAAACTTTTTATCGCGCGCGAGTTCCTGCAAGGTTCCCCAAACCGGCTCTCCGCATACAATACAGGGCAGGCCGCGCTTTATCAGAAATGCATTAGATGTGGGGTAATGATCAATGAGATCCTCAATGGTGATGCCGGGAGTTATTTCGGGCTTTTCCATAGCTCAGGCCTGATGCTCTTTTCTAAGTAAATCGTTAATGGTTTTCACCGGATTAAAAGTTGCTATGGGCACTTCAACAAATACGGTAATCCAATCGGCCATGGCCCCATTCCATAACCCCGGAAGTTCCTGGGCCTTCAGTTCACGACCGTCTTTTGATTTGATGGAAATAAAACCGGTCAGCGGGTCAATGTATTCCCGGAGGTCAAAAAGTTCACCATTATAATCGCGTACATAACAAACCAGGTCAACCGGATTAAAGTGGGTTGATTTGGAGAGGATTTCCTGTTGCTGTTCATCCTCGGGGTTAACCTGAGACGATTCCACAATTTGCAGGGATAACTGACCTTCCTGATCTTTTACCCAGAAAGGACCGCCGCCTGGTTCACCCTCATTTTTAACCATGCCACACACCCGGATAGGTCGGTTAAGTTTTGTAAAAAGGAAATCGATTTTCTCCATACGTCCCCATTCGTCAAAATCAGCCGGCGGAGCGATGGACAGCTTCTCTTTTGCCAGAGTAGTGATTTTTTTTATTTCGTTGTCTGTGGGATTACCATCTTCGAGTTTTTCCATGGCATCGGCCACACGTTGCTGTAAATCGAGCAGAAAGCCGCCAATAACCCGTTTAAACCGGTAGGTTTCTTCCTTCAGGCTGTCGGGCACAATATTGTCGATGTTTTTTATGAAAATAAGTTCCCCTTCCCGGTCGTTCAGATTTTCAATAAGTGCCCCATGTCCGCCTGGCCTGAAAACAATGCTATCATCCGCGTTACGGAAGGGTTTGTTCTGACTGTCAACGGCAATAGTATCCGTAGATGATTTCTGCATGGAGAAGGTAAGTTCATAAACTACATCGAACATCTGCTCATACTTATCCTTGATGAGGTTAATTTCATCAATAAAACGGTCGGCATGCTCTGGCGAAACGGTAAAGTGTATGCCCACGCGGCCTTCGCTGTTCTGACAGTAGTTAGCGCCTTCAACCAGATGCTCTTCCATAGCCATACGGGTACCCTTATCACAACGGTGGAACCTGAGCAGGGCTTTGGGCAGAGATGCATATCCCAGGCCTTTTTCGGTTAACAGGTAGTCAATAATGGTATTATAGTCTTTGGCCGACAGCAGAGTTTTAATGGAAAGATCATTCTGTTCCATAACTGCTTTTAAATCTTCGTAGAAAGCAAATTTTTGAATATTGTTGAAAAACTGGCTGATGGCTTTGGGAAGCTTTTCTTCCTCCGTTTTTGCATCTGCTTTGCCAGAATTATTTTCACGAAACTCGAACAGGTCCTTAAACATGCGACTGGCCGCACCGGAAGCAGGAACAAATTTTAAAATTTCATAATCTTCAGCATGCTTATCGTAAAAGGTGCGCAACTTCTCAACCTCACTATCGTTAAACAATTTTATACCATTTCCGGTAACGGCCGGTGCGGACAATTGAATATAAGGAAAGCCGGCCTTAAAGTTTTCAATTTGCTTTTCTATTACTTTTATGTCGATTCCTTTGGTCTGGAATTGTCGAAGGTCTTCGTTGTTAAACATACATGCGTTTTAGGTGAAAAAAAGGCAATTACAGATTCTTATCTGCAAACACCAGCTACAAAAATAGTCAAATCCTTTAATAAATGCCAACTCTCTGGCTTAACTTTATGAACAAATGTAACAACAAGTGTGAGATGATGTTACCGATTTTTTTGAATTAGTGGAAAATATTTTCAAGAATGTGATGATTCCCGGTTAGAAGGAAGCCCAGATAAACCACGTACATGGCCACAAACAGCCCGCCTTCAAAGCGCCCTATTTTTCTTCCTTCTCCAGTAAATACAAAAATAAACATCAGGAAGCTGGATAAAATCATTACGGTGATATCAAAGTTATTTACTGTATTAAAAGGTAGCGGTTTAATGGTAGCGCTGACCCCAAGAACTAAAAAGATGTTAAAGATATTGGAACCCACCACATTACCAATGGCAATATCGGCCTTTTTTTTAAGAGCAGCTATAACTGAAGTGAAGAGTTCGGGCAGTGAGGTTCCGCCAGCCACAATGGTTAGTCCTACCACTGACTCACTCATCCCAAAATGCAGGGCAATATCCACGGCTCCCAAAACGAGGTAACGACCACCAAAAAAAAGCGCCACCAGTCCGGCCAAAATCAAGAGTGATGATTTTAGAACGGTGGTTTTTTTGTAGTTGACTTCCGGAACAAAATTATGGCCTATCGCCAGGGCAAAGGTATAAGCTATGAAAATGGCAAAGAAGGAGAGTAAAATGAGGCCATCCGAACGGGAAATTTCGGAAACCGGATAACCGTTAAATAATGCATCATTTGCAATGAAAAAAATGACTATTGCGGCCATAAAGCTAAATGGGATTTCCTTCCAGGTGGTGTTGCTTTTTACGGTTACCGGCATTACTATGGCCGTGACCCCTAAAATCGCCAATACATTAAAAATATTGCTACCTACGACATTGCCAATGGCGATGTCGGTATTTCCATTGTATGATGCAATTAAATTTACAATCAATTCAGGAGAGGAAGTACCGATAGAAACAATGGTAAGGCCAACTACAATATCCGAAATTTTAAGCCTTCGCGCTAAATCTGAAGCCCCGTCAACCAGCCAGTTTGATCCGAAAATGAGTAAAACTAATCCACCCACCAGCATAAGAGTGCTCAATAGCATATATCCATCTTTTTTACAAATTTAGTGATAAAATCATGGAAATGGTGATTTGCAATAAAATATAGTCACTACAATAACTTCAACTCCGGTTAAAATGTTTAGTTGCTTTGAAAAAACAAATTTTTATTGGTCGCATGTTGCAATGTTCAAATAATTTTTACCTTTGCGCCTCCATTGCCCAGGTGGTGAAATTGGTAGACACGCCAGCTTGAGGGGCTGGTGTCCTTAAGGATGTGCAAGTTCGAGTCTTGTCCTGGGCACGAAATCCGGCAACGGCCGGTAACAGTCGGAAAGATTATAGTACTGACTGCTTTTTTTTGAAATAAACCGGATTGCCCGGATGGCGGAATTGGTAGACGCGCTAGTTTCAGGGACTAGTATACTTACGTATGTGCAAGTTCGAGTCTTGTTCCGGGCACTTTTAACCCCTTGTAGATTATGCTGCAAGGGGTTTTATTTTTTTTGGTAATTGGTTCCTATTTAGCCTGAACTATTCATAAATTCATAAAAAAATGAAAAGGGTTCAGGTTAATCGCGACTTTATGGGGAGTCAGGGTGCGACTCAAAGTCGCGCCCTGACATACAGGTCCAAATGAGGCGGATATTAAAAAAGGAAAAGTTATTGAACGATAGGTGCATAGAGGTTTGGATAGAAAATGATATTTTGTCAAAACTGCGCAATTCTGTTTTCGTGAATTAATCAGGTTAGGGAGTTTTTTTCTCGTTATTGTAATTTTAAGGAAGTTTTTCCAGCAAATAAAGATAAGGTCCGGCCATATGGTGCATAAAAACGTTGGCAGGATTGTCCGGATACTTGTCGTAATATTGCTCATCAGCATACAATACGATGGTTGAACCGGTTCTCACATAGTTATTCTCATTCAAATAATCAGGTGGCTTAAATTCGCTGAGTGACTGACTCACCAGCTTACCTGCGGTACCACCCAAAAACTTTCGGTAATTTTTAACGGCCTTTTTTGTTGGCCTGTTTAGCTTTCTATAAGCATAATTCATCATTATTCTTTTCGGGAAGGGTTGTTTTTTTATGGTACTTTTGGCGTTAACGAAAGGATTTGTCTTATTGAAATCACGCACCGTTTGAACTGAAAAGGGAGCTTCAGGTACCCAATCTGCCGTATTCACCACGTTGAAAGCCCATCCTTCGGCGGTCATTATTTCATAATCATAAGCAAAATAGAGATTGCCTGGTTTGGGTGCAGCGCTGCTGTAAGTTTTGAACCGGATTTCTTGGGGAAGTTGGCCATTTATCTGCAACATACGAAGATATGCCGTGAGCAGAAAGGAAATACCTCCACCCTGACTGTGTCCGGTCAGGTAAAAGTCACGGTAACCCAATGCATAGCAGGAGTCAATTTTCCTTTGAATTCCTTCGGCCATATAGCCCAGCCCCATCAGCCAGCCAACATGAACCGCAGCCCTGGTATTGGAGGCAAGCTGGTATTCAAAGGATTGGTTTTTAGTTAGTTGAAAGCTGCCATTTGCCGGCACCATGGCTGCATAAAAATTCTCTAACCAGCTCACTGAACTACCGGTAGTTCCCCGGATGCTTATGGCTGCAATGCGCTCACTATTGTGTATCCACAAATCCCAGCGATTTTCCAGTCCGGTTACCGGAGACCGATAAGCCAGTTCAAATTGTTCCGGGATAAAGCGTTGATTTGTCCAGGGCGTGTCAGCAACACTAACTGCCATCTTTAGCATTTCTTTGTATTCCGTTTTGTCGAATCCGGGCTGTAGTTGTGCGTTGACTGCAGGCGCTATTGCCAGAAAGAACGCTAAAAAAGCGACTATTTGGATTTTTACTCCTCTCATAAAAATTTTATATCAATAATGTGAAGCTGTTTAACTTTTGACCTGAAAAATTGTTCAAATAGAGTCCAATCATCATAACCTGATAAATATGGAAACACGCTTCACTTCTAACACTTTTCTTCTGAAATCGTGGATGTTGATATTTTTCTTCTTATCCGCTTTTGCAGCTTCTTCACAAGTAAATGCAAACTTTACTTTCGACGGAATCAACCGAACCTATATTGTTTACCTGCCTCAAAGTTATGTTCAGGGGCAGAAATTGCCTCTGCTGCTTTCATTACATGGTTTGACCCAGACAGGAGCCGGTATCATGGAATTTAGTGGTTTTAATGCTGTTGCGGATACCGGTAATTTTATTGTTGTTTATCCTGATGGTATTGGCAATGCGTGGAATGTAGGCTTTTCGGGTGGGTCCACTGCTGATGATGTGGGTTTTCTTTCTGCACTGATTGATACCTTGCACGCGCAATACAATGTTGACCTGAACCGGGTTTATTCTACGGGTTTTTCAAATGGTGGTTTTATGAGCTACCGCCTGGCCTGCGAATTGGGTAACCGCATTGCTGCCATTGCACCGGTATCTGGTACCATGACAGTTGCTTCTCTGGCAGCGTGCAGTCCGGCTCAGCCCATGCCGGTGTTGCATATTCATGGAACCAGTGATTTTGTGGTGAGCTATACCGGCAGCTTTGGAAATACTTCGGTGCAACAGGTGCTTGACTTCTGGAATGGATTCAACCATTGTCCGGCCACCGCTGTTATTGAAAATCTTCCCGATTTGGTTGTTGAGGGATCAACTGTGCAGCGACAAACCTGGTCGCCTTGTGACGAGGGTGTAACCGTAGAATTGCTCAAGGTAATCAATGGCGGGCACACCTGGCCGGGTTCGGTCGGGGTGACCGGAATTGGCATTACCAACCGTGACATAAATGCGAGCAGTGAGATCTGGAATTTTGTGAAAAATTTCTCATTGGACGAAACCATTGGAATAGAGCAGTTAGCTAAAAAAGAGGTTAAGGTTTATCCAAATCCTGTTACGGATGGACTGTTGTTTTTAGAACTTTCAACCTCCTCTTTGTATTCACATCTTCAGATTGTGGATTTGAGGGGGAGAATTCTTCAGGAAGCACAGATTCCCGCCACCAATCAGCATTTTCAGTTAAATGTAGGTGGCTTATCCAATGGCCTTTACTTTGTGAGGCTGGCTGGAAACCAAAAAAATACAGTCATTCGTTTCATGGTTCAGTGAGGCATCAATCTTCCGGTTGGTTAACCATGATTTCATCTAAGAAAAGCCATGCTTTTTCTCCGGCAGCCCAATGTCCCGGAGGACAAACCCCGAAGTTTCTGGCAATTACTTTGATATATCTTGCCATACTGTTGATTTGTGTCACATTGTAATCAAGTGCCGCAGGCTGACGTGTAGTAAGCAGTATGGGATGCATACCCGGCGATGGACTGAAGTTAATCCCGTCCTGCGAAAGTGCAATCTCAACTTCTGCAGGCAGGAAAATCCAGTCAACCGGACTGTAGAGAAATCCGATATTCACATTTTTAACCATTAACTCTCTACCCAGATCAATCACTACATTGGCGTCCTCTCCCGAATAACCCAGCCAGTCATCATGGTAAGATAAGGGATGTGCCCGCAGACCATCTGTCAGGGTTATTGCACCTGATGCAGCATACTGAGCACTGTAGGGTGTATTTAGCAATGGCAGTCTGCCATAGGCATCGTGTACGATAATTGACTTTTTTGAAATCTTGCCGGTTTTCTTTCCAGCCACCTCAAGTTCAGTCTGAATTTCTGCTGTTTCAGCTAAAATGAAAGGATTTTTATACTTCGTCCAGCCAATATTTTCTCCATTAATCAGCACCTTATACCAAATGGTGGAGCCTGGGAAATCGGAAGACAAGCTTACCTTCATCCGGCCTGCAACAGAATCGTACATCATTTGAACGGAAACCTTGAATGCACTTTTGCTGAAATTGACTTCGCGGGCTGAAAGGCGATCAAAGTGTTTTGACAGACGTGCCGAGAAACCATCCCAGCTTCTATTCGCCTTCGGCGACCAATTGACCTCGGCCAAAGCCAAAGCCCGCGGATAAACCATGTATTCGGCATGGTCGGGCTCAGCAATGTATTCGGTCCATAGGTTTGCCTGTGCGCCTAAAATGTGTTTACTTTCTTCGGGACTTAGTGCGGATGGAACCGGTTCAAACAAGTAAACACTTTTTATGGGATTGTATCCTCCAATGGCCAGGGGTTCATCAGCGGCAGGACCTTGATAATGATTTAGATAGCAGGGCGATCCGGGAGTCATAATTACATCGTGGCCCATTTTTGCTGCTTCGATACCACCTTCCATCCCGCGCCATGACATTACGGTAGCCCCGGGAGCCAGACCTCCTTCGAGAATTTCATCCCAACCAATGATTTGTCTTCCGTTTTGATTCAGGAATTTTTCCATCCTGTGGATGAAATAACTTTGAAGTTCATGCGCATCCTTCAAACTCTCGTCAACCATACGTTTCTGACAGCGTGGACAGGCTTCCCAGCGGGTTTTAGGCGCCTCATCGCCACCTATATGAATATATTTTGAAGGAAAAATATTCATGACTTCCGTAAGCACATCTTCCAAAAAGTGAAAAACATCCTCGTTGCCTGCACATAAAATATCGTCCGCAACGCCCCATTGGGTCCATACTTCAAACGGGCCGCCGGTGCATGAAAGCCCGGGGTAAGCCGAAAGAGCGCCCAGGCTATGACCGGGCATTTCAATTTCAGGGATAACATTAATGTAACGCTGCCGCGCATATTCCACAATTTCGCGTGCCTCATCCTGGGTGTAATAGCCACCATAAGGAATATTGTCGCTGGATTCGTTGCGGCCAATCGGCGATGACATACGTTTTGAGCCAAGCTCAGTCAGCAATGGATATTTCTTTATTTCAAGCCGCCATCCCTGATCGTCGGTGAGGTGCCAGTGAAAATTATTGTATTTATACATGGCCATCAGGTCAATGTATTTTTTGATGAATTCTACCGGGAAAAAGTGACGGCTGACATCAAGGTGTATGCCACGGTAAGGAAATCGCGGGTAGTCTTTAATAGAACAGACAGGCACTTCCCAGTTTATTCGTGCTTTGGCCAGGTCTGTTTGCTCAACTTCGGCAGGCATGAGCTGAAATAAGGTTTGGATGCCATAGAAAATGCCTTTCCCATTGGCCGCAGAAATAGTCACTGATTTCTTGTCCACCATCACTTCATATTCTTCGGGATTGCCTTGGGCTTCAGGAACAAGCTTTAGCAGGATAAAATTCTTTTCAGGATAATTGTTGTTTACACTTTTGGGGGGTGTTTCTGACTGAAGGCGCGTCGCAAGTAAGTCCGCGAGTTGTGAAAGCTCCTTTGAAGTTGAAGCAAATAAAATACTGGTTTTAGGTGTAATTTTAAATGTGCCTGACCCCATTTCGACGCTCACCGGTTCGGGAATGATGGCTAGGCTACTTGGCTGCGCTGTAGCCAAAAGGCTTAATATAATAAATAAGAAGCCCAGTTTAAACTTGAAGTACTGAAATTTCATCTTGCGCTGTTTTTCGTTGAAATGTGGCACAAGTTACGACAATTTGATAAAGTGGCAAATGAAATTTGACGATTGGATAGATCTCCTATTTGAGAAGGTTTGTCTGCCACAGTCAGGCCCACCTCGGCAACATAACTGTCCCTTCCACAAGTTTGCTTTCAATTGGTTGGTGTCTAAGAATCTCATCAATAAGACCCAACATGCACGGGACTCTTTTTATAAGTACCGTCCCAACCTTTGTTTGTGTTTCTATAAATTATTTGCCTCCGGCGGTTGAAAACGAATAGATGTTGGCTAAATAAGAGCCATAAAGCCAAAAATTTAA
>JAVEQP010000072.1:0-5065 GCA_034007585.1 Lentimicrobium sp.
CAACATCCCGCTGATAAAGCGCAAGCTCCTGAATGGCAAGCACATAAGTCAGCGATAGTGACAAAGCCGAATCGGCAGCCATAGCCTGAACCTGTGCAAGCACCTTTTTGGAAGTGTTGTAATCGCCCAAAGAGCGGTACAACTTCCCAATGGTGGTGAGCATTTCCAGCTTAATTTCCGGGGAACCGGTATAAGATTCCGCCTTTTCATAACCTTTATCCAGAAACTGAAAAACGGTCATGGTATCGCCCTTGTTTACCGAAGGATGGGCTGCCATAAACAAATCGAGTAAGAAATTTTTGGTGGCCGTGGAAACCTGTTCGTTTTTCAACGCAAGGTCGCGTTGTTGCCGGGCTTCTCTGGCCTGCCACAGACTCACTGTTGTGCCGGCAATCAATGCCAATAAAATCAATAGAAATGCGATACTTGCCGTCCGGTGGCGCTGCGTGAATTTAGCTACACGGTAACTCAGTTTCTGCTCCAGTGCACCCACAGGCAGGTGCTGACGAAAATTCCGCACATCATCCAGCAGTGTGCCTGCCCCCGAATACCTGTTGGCAGGGAAAACATGAAGACATTTCTTGAGAATCGCGGCCAGCTCATAATCCAAATTCCCATCAATTTTTCGATTTTCAGCGGCTTGCTGCATTCTTTCTCTTGCTGATTTTTCATCCGGGGCAGGTGTGGCTTCCGTTTCCGGAAATTTTCCTATAATCAACTTGTGCAGCAGCATCCCCAACTGATACACATCCGTTGAAACGGTTAAAGGTTCACCCGAGAGTTGTTCGGGTGCTGCAATTTTTGGCGTTCCCACAAAACCACGCTGTCCCTGATGTGGGGAAGTAATAGCAGTGGCAATGCCAAAGTCGAGCAACTTAACATGTCCGGCTTCATTCACCAGTATATTGCCCGGTTTCAGGTCGAGGTGCAAAATAAGATGAGAATGGGCATAGGCCACGGCCTGCAGCACCTGTTCAAAAAGAGCCAGCCGCCGGTCAGTGCTCAGATTTTTCTGCTCCACATACGCATCAATGGGAATGCCCTCAATAAATTCCATGATAAAATAGGGCACATTTCCGGAGGTTATTCCGGCATCATACAAAGTGGCAATATTCGGATGACGGAGTTTGGCGAGTATCTGATGTTCTTCAGCCTGGTGCAGCGCATCTCCATGATTTAAGGCCTTGGCGGGAAGGCATTTCACTACCACCTGTTGTTCAAAATGACCATCATTCCTTTCGGCAAGATACACATTACTCATGCCGCCTTTGGCCAGGAAGCGCGTGATGCGGTATTTGCCCACTTTTTCGCCGGTTTCCAGGCGCTGAAGGTCGCCATCGGCAAGTCCCCGGGCCAGGGTTTGCTGCATTTGATCAAAATATGCTATGGCTTGCTGTTGATGCTTCAGCATATTCAGGAGCATTGCCTCCAACGCATGATCATTGCCACAGGCACCGGCAATAAAAGCTATGCGCTCCTCTTCCGGCATATTGAGACACTGCTCATAAATATGCTCCAGTTGTTCGAGTGAATAAGCCATAATCAGGAAGTATAGTTTTTTTGAAGATTGGTGTAGAGCCAATCGCGCGCCAGTTGCCACTTGCGCTTTACTGTGGCTGGCGAAACCTCAAGCACTTCTGCGGTTTCGGCTATGCTCAGACCCGAATAAAAACGGCATTCTACAATCCGGCCATAAATAGCATCTTTTTCTTCAAGCAGGCTGAGTACATCCTCAAAATCAATGAGTTTATCAGAAGCTTCATCCGATAAGGTGATTTTTTCTTCAATTTCATGCAGGCGCTCGGGAACCACGCCTCCACCCCGCTTTTCGCGATGTTTGTTGCGGGCGGCATTCAGCATAATCTGCCGCATGGCTTTGGCGGCCACAGCAAAAAAATGGGTATGGTTTTCCCATCCACCCTGTCCGTCAGCTATCTTCAGATAAGCCTCATGAATAATGGCTGTGGTATTCATGGTATCTATTCCCTGAAAATTAAACCGGATATTCCGTGCAATGGCGTATAACTCGCTATATATATGCGGAAAAACCTGCTGCATGGCTTTTTCATCGCCCTGAGCGGCAGGACGAATAAACTGAAGGATGCTTTCAGGGGGAACTGCCATGAGTAAAATCGATTGGTAATAAACTAACAACAGGAAAATAAGGGTTTTGTTAAAATGGCGGGAGAAATAGAAAGACGGAGAGCTAAGAAGCAATCAGGCTTTGACTTTGGGGAAGTTAATATTATTTAAGGGAATTATAACTTATGCATGCCATTAGCCTTCATATGTAAGTCATCGTGCCAACTGGCCTCTTTTATTATTTTTCATCTCCTAAAAAGGTTTCCTGATTTATTGAAGCGTTAACAATAAATTCCGGTACATCTCAGAATCCCACTGCCTCAGGCCGATGAATTTATATACCAGCAACTTGTTTTTATCAATCAGGTATGAAGTAGGTACAGAAGAATGATGGACAAACGCCGGTTGACTTTCGGCAGTATATACGGAATAAGGAAGCCCGAATTTTCTTGATTTTTCAAATTTATGAATCACCTCCTCGCTTTCCTGGCTTGCAAATATGAATTTTATATCCGCCACTTTAATATCATCCCTATCCATTAAAGAAACAAACTCAGGCATTTCGGCAATACAGGGAATGCACCAGGTGCCCCAGTAATTGATAAAGGTAAAATTACCGGAATCCTTCGAGATGTAAATATTTGCCTTGCGCTCCAAATCATAAAAGTACAGACTGTCGAGAGATTCCTGATGGATGGAGAACACTTCCAGTTCGGCGTTGGTTATATTTTGTTGTGCAGCAAATTCAGCGGCTGATTTCTCGCCTTGATTTTTGATAAGGAAGAAAGAACCTACAAGAACCACAACTACGAACAAGATGCCGCTAAAAAAACCAATGATAAAAAATTTTCGTTTCATGATGAAATTAAGATGAAAAGACAACCAAATATACGAATTTTCGTGAAGTTTACATCAATTTTGCGATTTATTTTGGTTTAATAGGAATAGATTGCTGGATAGATTTGACTTTTTAAGGCTTAGGTTCATACATCAGAAGTGGGGAAAGCAAGTCCAATCCTTTATGTATGGAGAAATATTGACTATGTCCTCCTCATTTCGGGGGATACTGTTCTCATCCACCCTGGTTGAGGCACAGCATTGGACAGTAAAACAATCTTTCTCACAAAAGACCTGTTTTTGCAATTATCTATATATTCGAACCGGGTATAGTTAAATATTTCCCAACAAAAAGCCCCCGAAAACGAAGTGTAATATCGCCGGGGGCTTATTATTGCCAGTTTGTAAAAAGAACTTTACTTACCTTCCGCTGCCATTGCTTTTTCTACTTGTGCTGGATTTCTTTTGAGTAGAAGAATTGCGGCCTGCAGGTTGAGAAGAGCGACTTTTTGATGATTTTACGGCCTGCCCGGATTTGGACGAACGGCTGTCGCTATTTCGGACAGCAGGCTTGGTGGCTGATTTTGCAGGTGCCTGAGCTTTCTGTGTCTTCAATTCCCTTTTGGGAGCAGTCACCTCATTGCGCTGCCGGCGTGTGGTGGTGCGTACTTCTGGTTTAGTTGACCTGCGGTCCTGAGGTGTAGCCTTAGTTTTGCCCGATTCGCGGCCAACGGCAGGAGTTGCAGTACCACGGGGAGCCTCTTTTCTACCGCTTTTAACATCTGCTGCCGGCTTGACTGTGCCTGGTGCCGATGTTCTACCAGCATTTGGAATAGCACCGGTTGTTGCTTTCCGCTGATTTATATCCTGAGATACCCGGCCAGGGTTTTGACCATCTGTGCGTCCCGAATTACGCACTGCACTTGCATATACCCGTTTGCCTTCATCAGAACCTTTTGAGCGCAGGTCAGGACGGGTGTAAGTGTCCTTATAACGACCATTGCTTTCGTAAGTACGCACGGTGGCAGAGTAATTACGGTGACCATGATAGTAATTATTCACGTAGTAGTTATTGTAGTAGTGGTTGGTGTGGCGGTAATGGCTGTAATAATGGTTGTGCCAGTGTGAATGATAGCCATAGTAGTAATCCCAGTAGTAAGGGCTCCATGGATTCCAGTAAACCGGGTAATAATTCCAGTACCAGGGCGAACGATAAACCACGTATGCAGGGGTGTAAATATAACGCACTACGGGCCAGCTCCTTACTTCAATATAGGTAGTGCGATTAACCACTACCGGCTGGCTGCTGACTACGTGGGTGTTGCCTGTATAACCGGGATTGGGGGTTTCAGCATAGTAGGGTTCGATAATGTAATCTTTACCGTAAAGATATTCATCACCAACCAACTGAATTTGTACCTGATCGTATTTGTCACGATAAACGGTAAACACAGCTACATCCTGGCTTTCTTTCTGGTTGATGGCTACCTGCAATACTATGGTATGCGTGGTACCTTCAGCATAATCAAGCACTTTAATGTAATCAATCAGATTGTCGCCGTTAAGGTCGAGGTTGTTGACCTTTGCATCTGCGGCGTTGAGGTTCCGCTCAAAACCTTCAAGGGTTTCTGATTCCTGAAAAAGGTTCATTACTGCATAAAGGTTCAGGTTGTCACCGGGAAGGTAGAGCTTTTGGTTTTCATATTGCTGTGCTTTAACACCAATGCTTAGTGCAAGTAAGAGCACAAGGGCGGAGATTTTTTTTAGAGCTTTCATGGCGTTTGGTTTTTAGAAGGCATTTGCAACTACCTCGGGTTCATTTTCCCATTAAATACAAACCACGTACCAAAATTCAAATTGCAGCATAAAGTTTAAAGTATCTCCTCCGGAATATGACTGATAATATTGATTATCAATACTATAAACATAAATGATTTTTATACGAAAAAAGATATTTTAATCTGCTGCTTCCGGACTGAGAAAGCGCTTTAAAGCAGTCAGGGTGCGACTCAAAGTCGCGCCCTGACTTACAGACCCAACAGTTATACGAGGAGTCAGGGTAAAACTCAAAGTCGTGCCCTGACTTACAAGCCCAACAGTTATATGAGCAGTCAGGGTGCGACTCAAAGTCGCGCCCTGACTTACA
>JAVEQP010000072.1:5165-20848 GCA_034007585.1 Lentimicrobium sp.
ACTCAAAGTCGTGCCCTGACTTACAAGCCCAACAGTTATATGAGCAGTCAGGGTGCGACTCAAAGTCGCGCCCTGACTTACAAGCCCAACAGTTATATGAGCAGCCAGGGTAAAACTCAAAGTCGTGCCCTGACTTACAAGCCCAACATTTATTATGGAGAGTCAGGGTACGACTTAAAGTCGCGCCCTGACTTACAGACCCAAAAATTATTACTGACTCGGGCAAATAGGCTATAAAATATCAATATTGTTTTTGCCGGTAATTTTTTCACAAAAATGACATTGCAGCTTAAGATCATTCTTGTCAATTACTTTAAAGCGGGTAGCTACCGCCTGATGATTGGTAATGCAGTTGGGATTAACGCATCGGACAAAGCGGGTAATTTCATCCGGTATCTCAACATTTCGTTTTTCAACCACCTCATAATCCTTAATCACAATCATGGAGGCCGTGGGAGCAATGAGGGCAATCTTATTAATCGCCTCGCTTTCAAAAAACTGTCCACTTACTTTAATAATACCTTTCCGGCCGTATTTACGACTTTCCAGGTTCATACCTACAGTTATCTGGGTGTCTATCTGTTCAAGGTTGAGCATGCGCATAACCCTAAACACACTTTTTGCGGGTATATGGTCGATTACCGTACCATTTTGGATGGCTGAAACAACCAGTTCCTTCCTTTTATTGTCGTTTTGCATTTGAGCTTTTATTTAAAGGTAAATCACCGGATTATTTAACGCCAAGTATTGCTGACAACAGCGCCTGCCTGACAAACACACCATTAAGAGCCTGTTGAAAATAGTAAGCCTGAACGGTGGAGTCTACGTCTTCGGTTATTTCATTAACCCTTGGCAGGGGATGAAGTATCCGCATATTTTCCCGGCAGCCGCTAAGCATATCAGCCGTTAGAATATAGGCATTTTTCACCTTTTCATACTCTATGGGGTCTGAAAACCTTTCCCGTTGAATACGAGTCATATAAATGATATCGGCAATGGGAATTATCTCATTCAGATCGGTGTACTGATAGTAATTCAGGTTATTATCTTTAATATGCATCTTGACGTAACTGGGCAATTTAAGCTCAATCGGGGATACAAGATGGAAGGTAGTTTCAAAATTACACATGGCCATTACATTGGAATGTACGGTACGGCCATATTTAAGGTCTCCCACAAAAGCAATATTCAGTCCATCAAGACGGCCCTGAGTTTTACGAATGGAGTATAAATCCAACAGGCATTGCGTGGGATGCTGATTGCCACCGTCGCCCGCATTTATAACAGGTATCGGCGACACTTCACTGGCAAAACGCGCACTCCCTTCACGGGGATGACGCATTACAATAATGTCGCTATAATTGCTCACCGTAAGTATGGTATCCTTTAGCGTTTCACCCTTGGATACGCTTGAACTGCTCACATCGCTAAAGCCAATAACTTTGGCACCTAAGCGCGAAGCTGCACTTTCAAAACTCAGGCGGGTACGTGTTGAAGGCTCAAAAAACAAGGTAGCCACCACATAATCCTTCAAGATATTCTGTTTTGGCTCCTTTTCAAAAGTCTCAGCCAGATCAAGGATTTTTAGATACTCGGCCTTGGAGTAATCGGTGATAGATACTAAGCTTCGGTTTTTCATCAGGGATGTTTTAATATTGAGAATGTCACAAAATTAACCATTGAAATCCAAACAGGTTTCAATTGTTGAAAACTACTTAAAAAAAAGCCCCGCTATAAAACGGGGCTCTTCTTCATCTATTTGAGATTGTGTTTTTTAACAAAATCACCGAGTACCTGGGTGAGGTTAGGTGCGCCGATCTCCTGAAGATCGTAATCAACCACTACCGTAGGTTTATTTATTTTTATTATCCTGCTTAGGTCAATGGGCGTTCCAATTACCACGGCATCGCAAGGTGTATTTTCTATGGTCTGCTCCAAATCTCGTATCTGCTCATCGCTATAACCCATAGCTGGTAAAAGTGTACCGATATTTGGATAAATACTGAAGGTTTCGCTCAGTTTCCCTACCGTATAAGGTCTGGGATCAACCAGTTCAGCAGCACCATGCTTCAGGGCAGCTACAATACCGGCTCCAATCTTCATTTCACCATGGGTAAGGGTTGGACCGTCTTCAACAACCAACACTCTTTTATCTCTAATCAGCTCCGGCTTATCAACAGTAACCGGTGAGGCGGCATCAATAATGATGGCATGCGGATTTATACGGGCAATATTCGCACGAACAATATTGATCTCATCCAGTCCTGCGGAATCAATTTTGTTGATTACAATAACGTCGGACATGCGGGCGACTACCTCACCAGGATAATAATTAACCTCAGCACCCGGACGCAGTGGATCAGCAACACCAATCATCAGATCGGGTTTGTAAAAGGGAAAGTCATTGTTTCCACCGTCCCAAAGTATCACATCACAACCGTCAGGGTCATTTTCTGCTGCATGCAAAATGGCCTCATAGTCCACACCTGAATAAATAACATCACCACGCACAACATGAGGTTCATACTCTTCCATCTCTTCAATGGTACATTTATGCTTTTTAAGATCTTCGATGGAAGCAAAACGCTGAACTTTCTGCGCATTCAAATCGCCGTAAGGCATGGGGTGACGAATAGCTACTACCTTAAGACCCTTTTCCATAAGAATTTCAATGATGCGTCTGCTGGTCTGGCTTTTACCACAACCGGTGCGGGTAGCTCCAACTGCAATCAAAGGTTTGGTGCTTTTTATCATGGTATCACGTGGTCCGAGTAAAGTAAAATTGGCCCCTGCGGCATTCACCAGCGCGCTGATGTTCATTACCCGCGGATAAGGCACATCGCTGTATGAAAAAATACATTCATCTACGTGATGTTCATGAATCAGATCCTCCAAATCAGCCTCAGCATAAATGGGAATACCCTGAGGATAAAGGTCTTCACCGGCGAGTTCTTTGGGATACTTGCGGCCGTCAATATCCGGAATTTGTGCTGCAGTAAAAGCAACTACCTTGTAATCGCTATTGCCTCTGAAGTAAGTGTTGAAATTGTGGAAGTCCCTGCCGGCGGCTCCAATGATAATTACATTTTTTTTCATGAAAACTGGTTTTTGAATTATAAATGAGTGAAATAGTTGCTGATTTTAGCGTATTTCAGCTCTTTTACGGGCCCGGGCAGACTGGCGTCTCCACTTTTAAGAACCACTGTCGGCAATCTGCCGCAAAAAAACCATTGCAAATATAAAAATATTAGTTTTCAATTATTGTTTTCTTTTGGATTTTTTTTCAAACAATTTGTGCTACACTTCTTCTGCAGCTTGTCGCTTTTTATTGTTTATTAAATTGATTATCAATATGTTGAATCAATATTTCGGACTGTTTAATAAAAAAATGTAATTTTGCACACCTTTATAACTTTTACAATCATGTTCTCCGATACTCTTAGCCGGCATGCAACCGCAGCTATTCAAACCTTGTTTAATCACGCTTTAAATCCGGAAAGTCTTACTATTCAACGGACGATTCCTGCTTTTCGCGAATTTGGTGATTTTTCGCTGGTGGTTTTCCCTCTATTAAAGATTTCACGCAAGTCGCCGGAAGAAACGGCCACACTTATTGGGGAGCATCTCATGTTACTGCCTGAGATAGCGCAATATCATGTGGTAAAAGGATTTCTTAACCTCAAGCTGTCTGCACAGGCGATCATTACTGCCCTCGGAGAATCGGCTGAAATACAGCCTCCTGCTGCAAATAAAGCTGAACTTCCCGTGGTGGTAGAGTTTTCATCACCCAACACCAACAAACCGCTGCATTTGGGTCACATCCGCAATAACCTGCTGGGTTATTCGGTGGCTACAATTCTGGAAGCCGCCGGATACAAAGTGCATAAAGTGAATCTGGTTAACGATCGTGGCATACACATCTGCAAATCCATGCTTGCATGGACCCTTTTCGCCCATGCCGAAACCCCTGAATCCGCGGGTAAAAAGGGAGATAAACTTGTGGGTGATTATTATGTATTGTTCGATAAGAAATACAAGGAAGAATTGGCACGGCTAAAGGCAGAAGGATGGTCTGAAGAAGAAGCAGCCAATAAATCTTTACTGATGCAGCAGGCCCGCGAAATGCTGCTTAAATGGGAAGCCCGCGATCCGGAAATTCTACATTTGTGGAAGCAGATGAACGACTGGGTATATGCCGGTTTCGACGAGACCTACAAAACTATGGGTATCCGTTTTGATAAAATCTATTATGAATCGGAAACCTATCTGCTCGGTCGCGAAATTGTAAATGAAGGCCTTAAAAATAAGGTTTTCTTTAAAAAGGAAGATGGCTCAGTGTGGGTGGACCTTTCCGGCGAAGGATTGGATGAAAAGCTGCTGCTTCGTGCGGATGGCACTTCCGTTTATATGACTCAGGATCTGGGTACCGCCCAGTTACGGATCAACGACTTTGGCACCTCACGTCTTTTGTATGTGGTTGGCAATGAGCAGAATTATCATTTCGAAGTACTCAAACTTATCTTTAAAAAACTGGGTCGTCCATGGGCCGACAATATCTTTCACCTCTCTTATGGTATGGTTGAATTGCCTGAAGGCAAAATGAAATCCCGGGAAGGTACGGTAGTGGATGCTGACGATTTGATGGCTGAAATGACAGCCACCGCCCGCAGCATGACCGAAGAACTCGGCAAAATTGAGGACTTTAACAGTGAAGAAGCAGAAAACCTATACGATACCGTGGGATTGGGAGCTTTAAAATACTTCATTTTAAAAGTGGATCCACGCAAAAACATGATGTTCGATCCCCGCGAAAGCATTGATTTTAATGGCAATACCGCTCCTTTTATCCAATATACTTATGCCCGGATAAAGTCTGTACTGCGTAAAGCCGGGGATTACCCCACCCTTAAACCTGAATCGTTCGATGGTGAATTACACCCGCGGGAGCGCAGCATAATCGTTAGTCTGAGTTTATTCTCCGCCATGGTAAATCAGGCTGCCAATGAACTCAGCCCGGCCCTGCTGGCAAACTTCATCTATGAGTTGGCGCGGGAATACAATCAGTTTTATCATGAACTCACCATATTAAAAGAAGCAGACGAGTTTAAACGCACATTGCGACTGAACATTTCCCGGCAAACGGCTGAAGTTTTAAAATCCGGATTATTCCTACTGGGCATTGATGCCCCTGAACGCATGTAAAAACAACAGGCTGTTCCGGGGAGAAACAGCCTGTTGTCAAATCAGGGAAATATTTGGAAGGTTATCCGTAAAGTGTGTAATTCTCAAACCCAATTTGGTACTACATCTTTACCGGTAATTATATGACAATTAAGATCCGTTTTACCCCTATCCTGATTTTATAAAACCTTGTTAATTATTCATTTAAAGCATTGCCAAAATAGCTCAGGAATTTAAGGATAGTGACTGTGCCTATGTGTGAAGAATAATAAAAGTCATAAATACATTACAAAAATTTGCAACATCCAAGGCGTTCCAGAAACCAAATAACCAAAAATTGTTGTGGGAGAACTCTTTTCTTTTATATAATCATCCGGGTTTTAAGCCGATTTCTGAAATTTGACCACTGAAAGAAAACTTATTGCCCGGTTAGACATGAGATATAAGCCTGAGATAAAGATAGTAGCTGTCCTTCTAAATGTAGCAACTTCATGTAAATGAAAAACACATCAATTACCTGCAACTTTAAGCAAATAAAAATAAATTTATCTCATGCTGCAACTTTTTTAAGTTTACGACGTTTAACATGATAAATAACAACATGACAATATATATCATGTCAAAAGAAAACAACAAACTTACTATTGGAACGCTTTTTCGCCAAAAGCGTGAAGAAAAAGGTTTACTGGTGCGCCAGGTAGCTGCAGTAATTGAAGTAGATCAGGCCATCATCAGCCGAATAGAGAACAATGACCGATTGCCTACCAAAGAACAGTTACTTAAGCTGTCAGGGCTATATGGACTCAATCAAAGGGAAATTCTATCCGTTTG
Organism: Lentimicrobium sp.; assembly: GCA_034007585.1. GTDB lineage: Bacteria > Bacteroidota > Bacteroidia > Bacteroidales > Lentimicrobiaceae > Lentimicrobium. Next base: position 11,178 of record JAVEQP010000072.1, read on the forward strand.
GCTAGCCGAGAAAATTGTGAAAGAATATGGTGATGAACCCTATGCACCCAAGGCATTTGAGCAAGCTTATCACCAAATCCTATTTAATAAAGGTCGTATAAAAAACGAAGATGATGATTCAATAACAGGTAAACAATAAAGTGAAACCATTAAAACAACAACACTATGGCAACCGACAAAATTTTCAACCTTATCATCCTGGATGAGAGTGGTTCAATGGAATCCATTAAAAAAGCCACCATCAGCGGCTTTAATGAGCTGGTGCAAACCATTAAGGGTATTGAAAAGAAGTACCCTGATCAGCAACACTTTATATCTTTCATCACCTTCAATGGTTTGGGTATAAAAACACATCTCGATAAGGAAAAGGCAAGCAATCTGTCACAGATGGATAGAAAAAACTATCGACCGGACTCCAACACTCCCCTATACGATGCTATTGGATTGAGTGTTCTCAAACTCAGAATTGACTTAGCCGGGCAGGAGAACACAAATGTTTTGGTCACTATTTTAACGGACGGCGAAGAAAATGCTTCAAAAGAATTCACCGGACAACAGGTTAAAGCCATTATTGATGAGCAAAAAGCCCAGGGTTGGACTTTTACTTATATTGGTGCAAACCACAATGTGGAAAGAGCTGCTGCGGCCATGTCCATTACAAACACCATGAATTTTGCGGCCAACGATGAGGATGTAAAGGAAATGTTTTTGAAAGAACAGTCGTCGAGAATACGTTATAGCAACAGAATAAGTAATAAGGATTTTTCTCACGAAAACTATTATCAGGATCCTGATGCTTCCACAGAGCCTAAAAAAGCTTAAGCAAAGAGCTACATACTTTTCAATTTGAAGTTAACCGCCCTGTTTTCCGGCATTGAAGAATATCCTCCCTATTTATCTCCAGTTTTCACATAAAAAAACCCGCCCGGCATCTCAACGACACTGGGCGGATTTAAAATTTGCAACCTACAAAGACTACTTCACACTAATCTTACGTGTAACGGTACCTTTTTCGGTAACAATGTTCAGGAGATATAACCCTGCAGGGACATTACCCGTATCGAAGCGGAAACTGTTGTTACCAACTACACTTTCGAGTATAACCTGACCGGCCAGATTAACCATCCTGACGCGCTCTATGCGCTCATTGCCGGTAATGTTCAGCTCACCATTGGTCGGGTTTGGATAAACATTGAAAGAAGCAACTTCAGGATTTTTAACGGATGAAGTGAAGCTGATGGCTACATCATCGATCATAAATACAAAAGCGTCGTTTGAAACACACTGAATGGCAACGTATACTTCTTGTCCTTCATAGGCCGAAAGATCATAGGTAACGAATGTCCATTCTGTAGCAGGAGCCTCAATAGGACCAGCTATGGTTGTGAAACTTGAAGGATTTGTATTGGTAGTTGAAACCCTGATATTGTATTTTTCAAGTCCGTATTGTGCTGTATATGATTTAACCCACAAGGTAAGCTCAGCGTTTTGGCCAAGCATAGTTTTAGGAGAAATCATATAATCGTTGTTTGGAGGAGTACCAGATGCAAAGCTTGCACCAAAGCGCTCACCACCATGAGGTGTCATTGCACCTACCGGAGGCGTTGTAGCCAAAGGATTAAAAGCAATAAATGACATGGGTTCACCTGAATGGGGGAATGTTATTCCATCAAAACCATAAGTAGGGCTGCCGTCAACATCAATTGCCGTCCAGTCGCCAAAAGTAAGGCTGAAATCTTCCAGGTCTTCAAAATCCAGGATAATGCTTGTTGTAGCTCCACCGTCAACAATGGTAACTTCCTTCGTATTTGACGGGCCTGATTCGCCTTCATCATATACCGCAGTCACGTAATAGGCATAAGTACCTTCAGTAAGATCCATATCGGTGTACGTAAGTCCGGAAACTACAGCACTATTGATTTTAGAACCATCGCGATATACATTGTATCCGGTAAGGGCACGTGAAGCATGATTTTTAGCAGCAATAGGCTCCATAGTATTTAAGCTGCTATGGCTTGATTTTGCCACCAGATTAGTAATAGCAGGCATAGATACCGAAGGGGCAGGTACAGCACTTAATTCATGCATTGAACCATCAGTATATTCAACAATGGCACGAATAAGGTAAGCCTCAGTCCATGAAGCCCATGCGCCACCGTCCAGATCCCAGATACGGCCATTATTAAGCGCAGCGTCAAACCCAAGATAAGAGGAATCATTGATGGAACCAAAACCTACTACAAAATCACCGTTAACCATCAGGTTAGCTGCTGAAATATCAACTTCCATCCAATTATCTTCAACAACTTCGGCAGGAGTAGTATAAAGCTGTGTAGTGGAAGGCATAGATGTGCTTTCATTCCAACCATATACTTCGGCATTAAATGCTTTTGAGCCGCTACCCCAGGTGGTGTAATACTTTAATCGCAACACCTTACATGGACCTTGCGGTGACATGTGAATGGCCATGGTAGCACCATTGTAGCTGTATGCTCCGGTAGCAACACCGTTATCATAAATGAGTTCTTCAATACTTCCTGTACCTCCACCGGGAGCTTCCCAGGTAAGTTTAACATCGTTTTGATTCATAACGGCAGCCACCAGATTCTTTGGAGCTTCGAGGTCACCTGAATAGATATTCAGTTGAACCGGAACGGTAACTACCGGATTAGAAGTACTGTTGTTATTGATGAGCAGATTTGCATTGAAAGGCCCACCAGTCAAAGCAGTGGCATCAAGCGTAATAATAAGATCAGTTGATTCGCCCATGGCAACAGTACCAGAGGTAACATCAGCAGAAAGCCAGGTAGCCGTAGCCGGATCAACCACAAGGTTCCAGGTAAGCTCGGCATCACCGGTATTTGAAATGGTTAACGGTAGGGTAACTACTTCATCTTCTGTAACAGTAGCAGTGATGGCCACAGGGGTTACCTCAATCTGGGCACCGAGAACACCAGGGGCTAATTCACCCAACATACGGAACATACCACCATAGTATTGATCCTGGTTAAAGCTTCCAACATAGCCACAGGTATTGTCGTAAAAGTCACCAGCGAGGAATTGAAAGTCTGAAGTGGTCGGGAAGATGGTCCAGGTTGAACCACCATCGTGGCTATAAGAGATGCCGGTTTGTCCAGCAGCCGCACCCGTCGAAACATAGGTATTTTCAGTGCCGGGAACGTACATAATATCATTGGTAAAAATAGCTCCTGTTGGCGTAAAGGGCACCCAGGTAGCGCCACCATCGCTGGTACTGCGATACTGAAGTGGTACCTGAGTTTGTGCTGCTATACCATTCATTTCATCTTTAAAGGCAATGGCATTGATACCTCCATTACTTGCCGGCATAATACCGGTACTGGTAACTCTCCAGGTTAAACCACGGTCATCAGAGATATAAACATTTCCTTTATTCGTTCCAAACATTACCGAATTGTCCCCCGCTGTAGTAATGCAGGATGTCCATCCACCTTCTCCCGAAAGTACAGTTCCGGTAATACTTGTTTGGGGAACTCGTGTCCAGGTAGTACCTCCATTGGAAGTGGTATATATTTCAAAATAACCGTCTTTAACGTCGCCATGACACATGCCTTCCTGCTCATTCCAGAAATACACATTGTTGGCAAATGAACCGGAACCCTGGAGTGCACCAGGCAATTGAACCCAGGTGGTTCCACCATCAGAGGTTTTATAAATACCACAGGTATTATTCTGTGTGGCTTTATTATAAAGAGAAACATAAGCAACATTTTCACTTACGCCACAAATGTTACCCAATCCATAGTCATTACCACCCAGCACCTGTCCGGGAGTCCAGTGGGCACCACCATCCGCAGTTTTGACGACTTCATTGATGTAAGCTCCTGCACCTGATCCGTCATAAGCTATAGCCCATGCCACCGTTGGACTAACCGCATGCATGAAACTGATGCCGCGTGAAGGTTCGGCAAAATGAGTATTCTGAACAATCCAACTGGTGGCATTGTCACCGGGGACAACACCAACAATAACCCGGTTGTTATCGTTAAAATTATTTCCTGCAGGATTAAGACCTCCAATGGCAAAATAACCATTTGCTGATCCTGACCAGCCCCAGTCAAAGTGAAACTTATCATCGCTCAGGCGATAACCATCACAAATCCAGGCATGTCCGCCACTGGCACTACTTGAACCTGCATAATATAATGGACGTGATGCATCAAGCTCAGTGCGTAGAAGTGCATACCAATCGGCCATTACCGGATAATTATCTTTGGCTTTCATTTCAGTACTTGGCGCATAATTAAAATAGTTGATCATTGCAAAAGGTACATCTTCACTAAAAGCACCTGAACCATCAGCGGCATAATTCATATTAACTGAAACACCACAATGATACATCAAGGTAGCTACTGCTGCATTGGCCGACGTTACCTTGTTGGGCATGGCAGCATAATCATAAGTTACGGATGAAAAATCAGCAGTCTGCTCACCATAAGTAGGGTGTGTATAAGTATGGTATCCGATACCATTAACCGGCCACTGATGATATTTCATAATTACAGCCATAGTGGTAGCCACGCAGCCGGTCCAGGCCCTGCCACAGGAACCATAACCGGCTCCGGGCTCAACAGGACAAAGGGCATTATAATAACATCCCTGATCCCAGGTGGTGGTAATAAGCGGAGTAACATCCATAATTTCCCGCTCCATGTTGTTGTTTAAAATGTTGTCCCATTTTACACGGGTTTCTGCGTTGCTCATCCGGCTACTGGCAATGGATGAAATTTCATTGCTGTAACCATCAAACCACGCTTTAGCTGATGGATTAAGTTCTCCATCAAAATTCCCTTCATGTGAGTAGCCCAAAACAGGAATCGAAGCATCGTCGGCTGCTACCATTACAAAACCGCCAGCATTAAAGCTAAACGTGTAATAAGTAGTCACACCATCAAGTTGCGATTCAAATTGGCTATTCACTGAATAATCAGTAATTGTTGCAGGGGCATAGTGGGTGTAGTAATTTACCGCCACCTGCTCTGCAGTTTTCTTGTCGACAGGATTGGCTATTACAGCCACCATCAACAAACTGAGCATTAATGTAAAGAATTGCTTCATTTGTAAGTGAATTAGGGTGAATAAAAAATTAAAAATTAAAAATTTTCCCGGATAATCCAATTCACAATTGGTGAAATGGAGAATGATTTTAACTGCACAAATGTATGATTAAAACATTAAATCCACCCCCTTTTGATTTTAAATTTTCCAATTACTGGCATTTTTCTCCTGAGACGGAAGAAAGAAGCACTTCCGATTTGGATTGATATTTATCAATTCATTGTATGCAATTAAATAAAATTAAACAAGTGGATGACCGGAAGATGAATCGGCAAAAGAGGCTATACCAATTAATTTGCATAACAGAAATTTTATTTATTCGCAAGACATCTCAGGTCTTCCGGTCTATTTATAAACAGATCGGGAGGCAGTGCATTAAATTCAGGCCTGTCGCCATAGCCGTAAAGTACCGCTGCTGATGATATTCCTGCTGCATGCGCGCCTTTAACATCAAGATAGCGATCACCAATCATAATTACATTTTGTGATGGCTTTATTTTAAGCTGATCAAGTGTATATAATATAAGGTCATGTTTTTTACTGCGTTCACCATTTAACATACAGCCTGAAACGGCATCGAACAATCCACTGAAACCTGCAGCTTCTATAATCTTTATGGCATAAAACTCAGCTTTAGAGGTAACCAGACTCAATGAACAGCCGCTATTTTTCAAAAAAAACAGGATTTCTTTGATCCCCGGATAAACCCGATACTCATTAAAACCTTTCTCGCTGTAATGTTCCCTATAAATCCGTGTAGCCTCGTCAGCTTCGTCGGGGTTTAACCCGAAAAGCAAGCGGAAAGAATCACGCAAAGGCGGGCCAATAAATGGATTTAAATCTTTAGGACGCTCGTTTTCAGGGATATTTGTCTTGTCCATAAAGTACTTTACCGAACTCAGAATCCCCTCTTTTGAATCTATCAGCGTGCCATCCAGATCAAAAAACAGGTGTGTGTAATGCATATAATAAGGTATAGTAAATCCTTCCGGCAACAGCCAAAAAGCGGTGCAAAGGTAAATTTTAAAGGCTGATTGACCAATCATATGGTCACTTCGGCAGAGTTTTATAAATTTGCAGGCTGAAAACCCACTCATAATGAATTTAAGCAAACACCTCAAACATCCAATATTTAGCACGGTGGCTGATGCTGCCGAAAATCTCGGGGTGGAGGCGTTTGTCATTGGCGGATATGTGCGTGATTTGATATTAAAGCGTGATTCCAGGGATATTGATTTTGTTGTAGTTGGTGATGGTATTAAACTTGCTGAAGAGGTAAGCCGGCAAATGGGTGGGAAAGCCAAAGTGAGTGTTTTTAAGAATTTTGGCACCGCAATGCTTCACCATGATGCGCTTCAGGTTGAATTTGTGGGAGCCAGAAAAGAATCTTATCACAAAGATTCGCGTAAACCCGATGTTAAGCCAGGCTCACTTGAAGACGATCAAAAAAGGCGGGATTTCACCATCAATACATTGGCTTGCCATCTGGACAAGGGGAATTTTGGCCAACTGATTGACCCATTTAACGGGCTTGCCCATCTCAAAGAAAAAATCATCAAAACCCCGCTTAATCCGGACATTACCTTTAGCGATGACCCTTTGCGCATGATGCGCGCCATACGGTTTGCCAGTCAGCTTGGTTTCACCATACACCCCGAAACCTTTGCAGCCATAGCCAATCACAAACAGCGCATTGCCATCATCTCATTTGAGCGCATCAGCGATGAACTAAATAAAATTATAGCCTCACCCAAGCCATCGGTAGGCTTTAAACTACTGGATGAGTGTGGTTTACTTACGCTGATCTTCCCTCAGTTTACTGCGCTAAAAGGTGTAGAATCCCAGGAAGGAAAGGGACATAAAGACAATTTTTACCATACCCTGGAAGTTCTCGATCGTATTTCTACCGTTACCAATAATTTATGGCTGAGATGGGCTGCTATATTACACGACATCGGCAAACCTTCTACTAAGCGCTTCAACCCGGAACTGGGCTGGACTTTTCACGGGCACGACAATAAGGGAGCCCGCATGGTACCGCAAATTTTCAGGCAACTCAGGCTGCCCCTTAACGAAAAAATGCGCTATGTTCAAAAACTGGTGTCTTTACATTTACGCCCTATTGTACTTTCAGAAAGTGAAGTTACAGACAGTGCGGTACGCAGACTACTTTTTGAGGCAGGCAATGATATTGACGACCTGATGACTTTATGCGAAGCCGACATTACTTCGAAAAATCGAAGCAAAGTAATCAGGTATTTAAGTAACTTTGCATTGGTTCGTGCCAAGCTTCGTGAAATCGAGGAAAAAGACCGCCTTCGCAACTGGCAACCTCCGGTTTCGGGCGAAACCATCATGAAAGCCTTTGGTATAGGGCCAGGTAAACAGGTAGGATTAATTAAAACAGCCATTCGGGAAGCCATACTTGAGGGTGAACTCGAAAACGAACCCGAAAAGGCCTATCGCTTCATGATTACTGAGGGTCAAAAACTTGGATTGAAAGAAGTGAATGAAATTGATTAATTATTTTGAAAATAAAGGATAACTAAGTACTTTTATCGTTTAATAATTTAATAAAACCTCTGCTCATGCACGCATATCGTTTTAGGATGTTACATGAAGATCAGGAAGATTTCCTTAGGGATTTCGACCTGTTGGCCAGGCAAACTTTTGCTGATTTTCACGATATTATTAAACAGAATGTAAGCCTCAAAGGCAATGAGCTGGCGTCATTCTTTGTATGTGATCCTAACTGGCGGAAGAAAAAGGAAATCACCCTCATCAACATGCAGGATGAGGAAGACGAAACTCCGGCTGAACAGGAAGAACGTGAACTTCGAAACTACAATTCTAAAAAGATTCCTGTGGTTGAAATGGAAAAAGTCAGGATAAAGGATATAATTGACGACCCCCACCAACGACTAATCTTTGAATATAACTTCCTGAATCCGGTGATTTTTTATATTGAGCTTACCCGCATTCTCGAAGCAGATACCAAACTCAGCTATCCATTGTGTTCCAAAAGTACCGGAGACTTCATTCTTTATACCCCTTCCCCATTACCTCCTGATGAAATGGATGAAGAGCAAGACATTGCTATGCTCAGTGAATTCGACGATATACTCAATAGCGACGAACAGGATGAGGACTTTATTGAACCCATTGATGAGGTGCTTCCCTAAAAATGGAACCAACCGATCATCCTGTGCTGATAATTGTTACCGGACCAACTGCTGTTGGCAAAACAGGAATTGCGCTAAGGGTTGCTCAATATTTTAATTGTGAAATAATTTCAGCTGACTCACGGCAGTTCTACCGCGATATCCCAATAGGCACCGCCTTGCCCTCGCCTGCTCAGCTCGAAGCCGTCAGACACCATTTTGTTGCTTTTCTACAATTACACGAGAAATATGATGTTTCTATTTTCGAACAGCAGGCTTTAACCACACTGGATGAATTATTTAAAAAAAATCGCTTTGCCATACTGACGGGAGGCTCTGGCCTTTACATCCAGGCCGTGGAAAAGGGGCTGGATCAATTACCGGGGAGCAATGATGAGATTCATGATCAGCTCATTAGAACTTTCAGTGAACAGGGATTAAAGCCTTTACGCGACTCGCTGAGACAACTGGACCCTGAGTATTATCGTTATGTTGATTTGGATAACCCCAAACGAATTATCAGGGCACTGGATGTTTGCCTCTCTACCGGCAAAACGTTTTCTTCTTTTAGAAAAAACCAGCCGGCCCCCCGGCTATTCCAAACTATAAAAATTGGGCTCAACCTGCCCAGAGCTGAGCTACATAATCGTATCAACACCCGGGTAGATCAGATGATTCTGGATGGGTTAATAGAAGAGGCCCGCAACGTATATCCCCTTCGCCATTTAAATGCACTGAATACCGTTGGCTTTAAAGAGATCTTTGAACATTTTGACGGATCAGTTTCTCTTGAAAATGCTGTGGAGAAGATTAAAACCAACACCCGACGCTATGCGAGAAGACAAATCACCTGGCTTAGGAAAGATCCGAATGTAATTTGGTGCGAACCTAATTTAAAGGAGGTGATTGATACCATCGAAAATATTTTGAAAGAAGATAAAAGCTATTTCTAACGCAAAATTGGCATAAGTTGCGGTTAAAGATACCGGTGAAGTCATATTTCATATCTAAAGTCTGGGTTTATAAGTGCTCCGTCAATTGAAGATAATAGCCCTCCGCAATAAAGAAGAAAAAAATAGACTGAAACGGTAAAATTAGTTGTTCAATAATTGTCAGACTCATTGAAATTTTCATACCATCACATCGGTCGCTCAGCCCAACTTATTGATAATTAACAAATGAGGGAAACCAGACAATAAAACCTGCAAAAAAACTTTAAAATTTTGTTGTGTGGAATAAAAAAGGGTGTACTTTTGCATTCCCAATCGCGGGCAGAAGGAAGAGGTGAGAGAGAGAAAGCCTGGGGATTAAGAAGTTTTTTGAAAATATTTCAAAAAAGAGTTGCAGAGTCAAAAATTATTTGTATTTTTGCAGCCCCAAACGAGAAAAACCGGTTGGGAAATTAAAAAAGAA